>JAQTPL010000012.1 GCA_028712895.1 bacterium
AATCAGAACCGCCCTTGCCGCCGCCCATAGGCAACGTGGTCAGGCTGTTTTTAAATACTTGTTCAAACGCCAAAAACTTTAAGATACTGAAGGTGACGCTGGGATGTAAACGCAAACCGCCCTTGTACGGCCCGATCGCGCTGTTCATTTCAATACGGTAACCGCGGTTGATCTGGATCTCGCCTTTATCGTCTAGCCAGGGAACGCGGAATATGATGGTCCTTTCCGGTTCGACCATTCTTTCGAGGATCTTATGTTTTTGGTATTTGGGATTTTTTTCGATGAAGGGCATAACGGATTCTGCTACTTCTTGCACTGCCTGTTGGAATTCCGGTTCATTGGGGTTCTTGGTTGTTACTAACTTCATAAATTCGTCAACTTTTTTAGACATCTTTTGCTCCTTTGCAAAAATTCTTTCGCGATATTCGCTGTCATTCGAGTAATTTGCCTAAAAATAAAAAAAAGACCATAAGACAACTGGTCTTTTGTCCCGGACTTCCTTGTCCTGTACAAAACATTTGGCACGCCATTGTGCCGCTGATTTATTATAGAATTTATATCATAAAAACTAATACCTGTCAATATGCTATAGTAGATTGTTTTTATCTTTTAATCGATTTGGACAGGATGACGGCTTCAGCTATTTCCCGCATACTTTTGCGGGCATTCATACTTTGTTTTTGCATCCGCCGGTAAGCCTCTTCCCCGCTAATTTGCGCGTCTCTGGATAGCATATCCTTGGCCCGTTCCACCAGCTTGCGGGTTTCCAGCTCTTCCTGTATGGACCGGGACCTTTCCAGCAGGCCATGTTGATCGATCACCATGGCTGCCTCGGCAGCGACAGTAGCGACAACAGCTATCTCAGTTTCGGTAAAGTTATGAATAGCGTGAGTATAGCAGTTCAGCACTCCGATAATTTTGCCCCGGACTGTCAAGGGTACACTGAGCAGGGAACATAAACCTTCTTTGATGGCAATGTCCGTATTCCTATACCGGGGATCTCTTTTGACATCCAGTACGCTGACCGGCTTTTTTTCTTCCACTACCCGACCGGAGATACCTTCGCCTATCTTTAGGTTCGGTTTTTGATTATATTCAGCACTGATGGATTGGGTTGCCCTAACGACCAGCTCTTGTTTTTTTTCATCCACCAGCATCAGGGAACATATTTTCGAGTCCATGACGTCAGCCATGACCATGACGATCAGGCGTAAAACATCTTCCAACAGTAAATTACTGGATACTGCCTGGCTGATCCTGGAAAGCGCGGCTATTTGTTTCTTAAATGTTCCTATTTCTTTGCTGGGAGGCATAAAAAATCCACCTTAAGTATTTGGTGGACAACGTAGTCCGGATAGCATCTTTGCTATCTATAAATAACATATACCGGGGCAGGTGTCAAGGCTATTGCTTCCTGATAATCAAAATAATTTGTCCACAGATGGTCTAATTTCCATTAATTCCATTAACTGCAAGGCATTTTTTACTGCTTTTCCCCCGTGACAGTTGTTAAAAAAGAGATAGGTAATCTTTGTTTTGGCAAATACTTGCCTGATCTTGGGGATAAATTCCTTAAGCTCCTCCTTATTATATAGGTAATTATAGCGTTCAGCTACCGTAGTCTTGAACCAGTGCGGATTGCGACCATGAAAACGGAAGTAGCCAATATCACCGGTCACTTCCGTGATCATGGGCATCAAGCGGGGCAATTGCGGCTCATCAACACTACACAAACCAAAGCCATAATTCCTGAGGAGCTGATACGTATCTGCTGTAGCCCAGGAATTGTTCCTGAATTCTATTATTATCGGTATCTGGCCCATTCTCTCCTTGAATTGCGCCAAATAATCCCTGTTTTCTGCATTATTATTGAATCCTACCGGGAACTGGGCCAGAACCGCGCCTAATTGCCTATGAACAGCTAATGGTTCAATCCCCGCCAGAAATTCTTTAAAAACATCCTGGTTATTTTGCAGCCGGCCATCCTCATTCCAGAGGTCGTGGGTCAGGCCTTTATTAGCTTTTACAGTGAATTGAAAATCGCGGTGGGTTTTCCTGACCATGCTGGCCATGGTCCTGGCATTGGGCTGGCGGTAATAGGTAAAATTGAGCTCTACCGTGTTAAAACCAAGTTCTTGTTCATAGTAGGAAAGCATATTGACAGGAGACAATGTTCTGGGATATATTTCACCTTTCCAGTCGGCGAAAGAATAGCCGCTGGTCCCGATCTTAAGCGCCTGATCCATATATCACTCCGTCCCCGGCCGCCAGGAACGCTGGGCTTTCTTCGCTGAACGCACGTGTTTGGCCTCGAGCATTTTTTCTTTGGCGCGCTTTGACCGTTTGCGTTTTTGCCGCCGGATCTTCTCTATGCGGCGTTGTTCGGCGGATCTCTCACCCAGTATCATTGCTTCAATTTTGTCAACCAGTAAGCGCCGCGCCAGGAACCGGTTCAAACTTTGTGATCTTTCCTGTTGGCATTTCACTTCCACACCCGAGGGGATATGTTTTATATAAACCGCACTGGATACTTTATTAACATTTTGCCCGCCTTTACCCTGGGAACGCACAAAATGTTCGACTAAATCTTGTTCTTTTATGCCCAACCTGGCCATTTTCTCAACTAAGGTTTTTTCTTTTTCTAGACTTACACCAAATAACCCCATATGGGCTCCTACCAGGAGTTTCCTGACCGCACAGCTTCTACATAACTGCGTATTTCATTCTTTTTTAGCAGGTCGTTTTCCGTAAACACAGCTGAATAGCATTCTTTGGTACCTTTGAAATACTGAGCAATGATCTGGGTAGTGACTTTCATCTTTTTTGACCGCAAGTATCCCAGGACAATAAAATACTTTCCATTAATATCCAAGGTGGCATTTGATTCAAAACTGATCCCTTTAATGCTGATATCTATGGTTTCAGCTTCGGCGATCAGCTTCCCATCTTCCAGAGACAGGAGCCCGATTCTTTCCCGGGCTTTAAATCTAGGTAAATTCCGTTTGTTGGTCATACGTTCTCACCTCATGGTTCAAGCAATTCGAAGCCAGTAGTCGCTTCTTTTTTCCGTTGGGCATTATTATTGATGATCTCCAGCAGGATCACTTCGCCGACTTTCCAGGTCTCTATCCCCAGCCGGATACAGCCAGTAATAGTTTCCTGGTCACGCCCCAAGGCAGCATGCATATGCAACTTCGGCCTCCCGTTTTCATCAGGAAAGATGGCTCCTACGGCCACAGTTTCATGTATCCCCTCCAGGATTTTATTGATGGTTTCAATCGGTGCTGCCTCTTCCTGTCTGGGCCCGGAAACTATCGTGCCACCGCCTTTAACGCCGCCTACCAGCAGGCAGATCCCCCGTTTTACAGCCTTTTCAGCGGCTAGGGTTTCAAGCGACTGGGGTAACCGGTCCCCATCTTCCAGTCGTATCACAAAAACGCGTCCGATATTTCCTTCTGAATATTTCACCCTGGCTCACCCTCTATTATAGTTTATAATTGTTTCTCCATAATTATTGCCACTAATATCGTATCAGCCACAATATCCTGTTTCGTCCCTTTCTTTTTAAACCCCCGTTTAATGCAAAAACTGAGGCCGCGCAGGTTGCTATCTTCCACTTCCGTCCGGATAGTCTTAATATAATCCAGCTTTTTTACCACTCTCTCCAGTAGCAATGTGCCTATGCCCTGTCTTTGTTTTTTGGGCAGGACAAATAAATGTGCCAATTGCAAGGTTGTGGGCTCGATATGCAGGGCAGTGGCTACACCGACAATAGTGCCGGTTTCATCTTTAGCGGCCAGGAAAATCACATCAGGGTCCGTGATCTGGTGGGCTAAGATATCCGGATCAAGCCAAAACTCAGTTACCTTCATGCTCGTTTCCGGGGATAAGTATTCGTGGTACGTATCACGCCAGGTGGTTTTAATGACGTTACTGACGGCCGGGATATCAGATACTTTGACTTCATCAATAGTAATCATTTGGTAGAATCCTTTATAATAGTATAGTAGTTAAAAGGTTTCAGCTTATGATCTTGATATTGCAATACCATCAGATGTACATGAGTAGGACTGGCCTTTTTCTCTGCAGAAAAACCAGTGCGGCCGATCGTACCGATCACTTCCCCGGCTTTCAGTAATTGCCCGGGCTTGACCATGACTTTATCCAGGTGGGCATAATAAAAAATCATTTGCATGTTTGGATTGTAAAGCCAGGCCACATTACCGCCGCGCAATGGACTGCCAGGTTGCCAACCGGTATGTGTTCCCAATACCAGGCAATCTGCCACGGCGACAACCGCTACCGGTTTATGAGTGCGGTCATCAAGGCAATCCTGGTCATTATCCCGGATAATAATATCATGCGCCGGATGTCCGCCATGATTATTACCGTCAAAAAAATCATACCCTTTTACCGGACTGGCTCCATAAACAATATCTGGCTGGTAAAGATTACCATTCTTGCCGGCAATAGCACTGATATCATATTCTGGCACCGGGAAAACCCAATTTTGCCCATAAGCAAAACTATAGTGCCGCGCCAGGGTCTCCAGCTGCGTCATAATACCCGGTAAGTCCTTTTTAGCAGCAGCCTTATCGATCGCCCCATCCCGTACCGCCAGTTCAAATTTTTGCCATTCTTCGATAGGATTCGTTTTTAAGGTCCGATGAGCTGAAATATAGTAAAGCAAGGATGCATAAGCCACGATGATCAGGAAAAATATTGCTTTTAATATAGCGCGTTGATTCATGAATCCCTTTCTACTGAATAAATTCAAATACAGGTTCAGGCGCAGCTGCCACTTGTTCTTGTAATAAGTTTAGATTTACTTTTTTCAAATAACGCCGTAAATTAAAGAAATATTCATGGAACCCATATAGAGACAATTCCCCTAAAGCTTCCGGTCTGGACCATCCCTGCACATACATCCTATACAGGGCGATCATGGTGCCGGTACGGTCAGATCCATGCTGGCAATGGACAAAATATGGTCTATATCCGGGGTCAGTAATTACTTTCAGGAAAGCTACTGCTTGCTTCTCCCCGATATTATTAGCAGACATCGGTATGGACACATAGTAAAATCCCATGCCTTTAAGCCATTTTGCATCTGAATGAAAATCCCTGAGATTAACAATTGTTTTTATCCCCATTTTCTTTAAAGCGGCAAACCCGGGTAATTCAGGCTGAGCACCGCGATAGACATCGTCTGAAACTTTAGCGAAATTACTCAATCCCGGGATATCATTTCGCGGCAGGGCTGACTTTTCCGCTGCCATCCCTGGGAAAACAGTAATACTCAGTAAGGAAATCGCAATTAATATTTTATAGTATTTTTTTATTGTCAAGTTTACTTTTACATCCTTTTAGACACTGAGGTTTCTGACATGGCCTAATTACGTAGCGAGAATTTGTATTTTTGAGCGAGCTAATGAATGAGCGACGAAGCTTATCAGCGATAAGTTAGGAGCGAATGAAGCAAGCACAGCCAAAAAGACAAATTCACAGTAGTAATTAAGGCCTTGTTAGAGACCTCCTTTAGTGAATGTTTTCGCCCACAACCCGCGGGCGAGAATAGGCTGAACCAATTTGCGCTCGCTTTTCATCATTGCAGCCCGTATCAGGCGAAACTCGCCGTATTTTTCATTGATCCGGTCCATCACCCGGTCCACGCTCTGGGTGCCGGTAAATTCTTCCAGGAGATACAACTGCCGTGTCTTATGGACCAGGTTGGACACGCTGATACCAATCAGCCGGACAGCCCGGCCCTGCCAGTCAAGCCTGGTAAAGATCTTCCAAGCCTGCTGGTATATATCATAACCGCTATCCAAAAAATAATCAACAGTTAAATGACGGCTAAAGGTAAAAAAATCACTATAACGCAGGATGAGGCAAACTGTCCGGCCGCAATAGTTGTCCTTGCGCAGGCGCACCGCCACTTGTTCGCTCAAAGAAAATATATTCCGGCGTATCTCATCGACATCGGCAGTGTCGCGCGCCAGCGTATGGGTATGGCCCATGGATTTAACCGGCGGTTCATCGTCACTGTAATGCACCGGGGCGCTATCCAGCCCCAATCCCATATTATGCAATACTTCCCCGACAATGCCAAAGTGCTGGCGCAGCATACTGGCCGGGTAGCAGCCCAGGTCACCGCAGGTATAGATACCGAGGGCATGCAGGTGCTTTTCCATCTGGCGGCCGACACCGCACAAGTCCTTGATAGGCAGGTTTTCCAGGGTAGTGCTCACCTGCTCCGGAGGAACCAGGATCAAGCCGTCAGGTTTTTTCATATCACTGGCTAATTTAGCGATCAATTTATTCGGGCCAATGCCGACAGAACAGGTCAAACCCATTTCCACGGCAATAGCTTTTTTGATGGCTTGCCCGGTTTGGAGCGCGCCAGCATATGATGAGCAGGTATCACTGATATCTAAAAAAGCTTCGTCAATGGAAAATATTTCTGTCTTTGCCGAGAACCGGCGCAAAATATTAAATATCTGGCGGGAAGTATCTACATATTTAGCTAAATTGCCGATCACAAAGATCGCCTGCGGGCAAAGCCGGCGCGCTTCGCCGATGCTCATGCCGGCTTTAATGCCAAAGGGTTTGGCTTCGTAGGAGGCAGCGGAAACAACCGTGCGGGTTTCAGGATTGCCGCAGACAATGACCGGGCGGCCGCGCAAGGCAGGATTGGTCTTCTGCTCGATCGAGGCAAAAAAAGCGTTCATATCGATATGTAATACAATGCGATTGTTCATATGCGCAGCGATCTGCGTTCAGCGGTCAGCGGTCAGAAAAGCGAGCAGTTGATCTCCTGTACGCTGTACGCTGTGCGCTGTTTACTGAGGTACGACTTTTAGCAGGTGCCAGACGAGGGTTTTGTTGTTCAGGCAAAGTTCATAGAGATTGGCAGAATGCAGCACGTTGAAATAATGCAGGATCGCTTCTCCTTCGCGGTCCCGCCAGGTATAGGTCACCTGCTCAACCTTATATTTGCGGTTCTGCCATGTGAACCAGACCGGGGTGATCTGGTCGCCGGTAAATACCGCGCCGACCCTAATGCGTTCATTAATCGTCTCAATCATGATTATCCTCATATATAAAATATTATACCAAGACTCGCGACCCGAGACTCGCCAACTCGCAGATTATATTTTAGTATTTTCTAAACACTCCCACTACCTTACCGACTATTTGTATCTCCGGATTAATGATAGGCTGGTACGCGGGGTTAGCTGCTTCCAAGCGGAATTGGCTGTGCCTGGTATCGCGGTATATTTTTTTGACCGTAACTTCTTCGCCAATGCGGGCGACGACTATCTCTCCGTTCTCGGTGCGGCTATTGATGCGCACCAGGACAAAATCTCCCTCATAGATCCCGGCGCCGCTCATACTGTCGCCTTTTACCCGCAGGGCAAAATCAGCATTATTACCCAACAACGATCTATCCAGGTTAACATACCCTTCAATATTTTCTATGGCCAATAGCGGAGCGCCGGCGCGGACTTGTCCCAAAATTGGTATATTCAGGAGCGAAGCCTGGGTCAGCCCGGTAATCTCCAGGAAACGCGCTTTAAACTTGCCCCGTTTGCGGATATAGCCTTTGTCCTCCAGTATCCGCAGGTAATCCTGCACTGTGCCGATGGACTTGAACCTGAATTCTTTCATGATCTCCCGCAAAGTCGGCGGCACGCCGTTCTGCAGCTGAGACTCCTTGATAAAATCAAATATCCCTTTTTGTTTTTCCGTTAATACTTGCATTTTAACCTCAGTTTGCCAGTCAATACAAAAAGCAGCCAGAACGAGGGACAGTCAATACGAGAATCAGTAACTACGAGGTTCAGTCAAAACATATACAGTGCTTTAATTAACTGCTATTCGCTTTTACTGGCAACTGCTCTTTGTTTTGACTGCTCTTTGTTTTGACTGCTTTTCGTCTTTACTGTATCAATACCATACAAATGTATGGTTGTCAAGGGAAAAAATAAAGGAGGCGATTAAAAATGCTTCCTTTATATATATTAGCCTATCGTGAAATTTCTATTATTTTATATTTCAGGGTCCCGGCGGGTATCTTAATCTCTACGATGTCGTCTTTCTTGAACCCAAGCAGCCCTTTGCCGATCGGTGAATTGATCGAGATCTTGCCTTTAGCGTAATCTGCTTCCATTTCCGACACGAGAGTATAGCATTCTTCTTCGTTGCAGCCGAGATCCATTAATTTTACGACCGAACCGATGGATATCTTGTCTTTAGGTATCCTGGATTCATCAAGGATCTCGGAACGGCCAAGTTTACCTTCCAGCTCACTGATCTTTTTCTCATTGAGGGCCTGCGCTTCTTTCGCTGCGTCATATTCAGCATTTTCTGATATATCGCCTTTTTCCCTGGCTTCGCCGATCTCTTTGGCTAATTGTTTTCTTTTATTCGTTTTTAAGAAATCAATATCTTCTTTGATCTTTTGGTAAGCTTCCCTGGTCAGATAAATCTTCTCCATAACTGCGTATAACTCCCTTTTTATAATCTAATTACTGCTCTTTAATCGTTATTTTAAAATAGGTCCGGCCAATAAAAACAATATCCCCTTCTTTTAACGGCACCCGGCCGTGCACCTGATTTTTGCCTATAAATGTGCCGTTGGTGCTGGACAGGTCCGACACATAAGCATTACCCTCTTGCAAACCAATAATGGCATGTTTGCGGGATGCGCGATGATCATCGGTTAGGCACAAACCAGCCTCTTCCCCACGTCCGATGATAATAGAAGAATTATCCGCCACAAAAAAAGTCTCACCCTTATGGCTGCCAGTGGTTACGGTAATGGTTATTATCTTCATACGAGAATAGCTCCGGCAAATTCTTGCCCGAATTCTCTAGCCTTGGCCAGATCTTCTTCGGTCGGCGTAAAATTAGCTTTATAACCAGGCTCAAGGGTTTTTAATTTCAGGCTTTTAAACCTGTCCTCGATCATTTTAACCGCTTCCCCGCTCCAGCCGAAGGAACCATAGGCAGCGGCCAGCTTCAAATCAAGGCTCACTGTTTGAAACAGCCCCAGAACATCCCAAACAGGTTTGGGGATATCCCGGTTTATAGTAGGTGAACCGACCAGTAATCCATCTGCTTTTTCCAGCTCATTGCGGATCTCGTCTAAGCTTACTTCAGGTATATGGATCACTTTTACTTCAGTTTTCTCTGTTTTTAATCCAGCGGCAATCTGCTGGGTGATCTTTTCCGTATTCTTATGGGCAGAAAGATAAAGTACCAGGATACTCTTTTTTCCGCCAGGCAGTTTTTCAATAGTAGAAAATTCCCGGTATTTCTGGACATACTGCAAGGGATTGTCCCGGTGGATCGGCCCGTGACTAGGAGCAATGATCTTCACCGGCACATCTTTGACCTTAGCGACAGCCAAGAGCACCTTTTTTTTGAACGGCCGGACCAGGCAATCAAAATAAAAAGCAAAGTCTTCATTAAAATCACCGGCTGTATCATTAAACATCCCGGTCTCACTATAATAATGGCTGCCGAAAGCGTCACAGGGAAATAATACCTGGTCCTCGGTTAAATAAGTAAACATGGTATCAGGCCAGTGCAGAAATGGAGCAATGACAAATTTCAAAGTGCGTCCACCCAGGTCAATACTTAGCTCGTCACTGGCTTCCAACACATTAAATTTACTATTAGTAAGCTCTTGGAGAAAAAGTGAGCCAGGCTTGGTGATCACCACGGTGACATTGGGGTTGAGCTTCAGGAATTCCAGGAATGAGCCAGAGTGGTCAGGCTCGGTATGGTTAATGATTAAATAATCTATTTTCGCCGGGTCGCACACAGTTTTCAGGTTCGTCATAAAATCCTGGGCGAAAATCCCTTTCACGGTATCGATCAAGGCGATCTTATTTTGTCCTTTGACCAGGTAAGAATTATAGGTGGTCCCATGTTGAGTCGGGAACAGGTCATCAAAAAGGCGCAATTCCGGATGTATCGCTCCCACCCAGAACACATCTTTAACTATTTCAAATGGTTTCATAACCAAACCCTTCTGTTTGACATTCGCGCTATTCGCTGTAATTCGCTGTATTTCGTGTTTTTAGATCTTTTCGAACTGGTCTTTCGGCGCGCCGCACTCCGGGCACACCCAGTCAGCCGGCAATTGTTCAAAAGAAGTTCCCGGAGCAATGCCATTATCCGGGTCTCCTTTGGCCGGGTCATAGATATAGCCGCAAACTAAGCACTTGAATTTATCCATGTTGTCTCCTATTCTTCGATAGTAATTGCTTCCACAGGGCAATTTTGAGCTGCTTCCCTGGCAGTGTCTTCCGCATTGGATGGGACGACATCAACAATGACCACCGCTAAGTCGCCATCCATTTTGAAAACATCGGGACAATTATCAGCACACAAATTACAACCGATACAGGTATCACTGTTTACTTTTGCTTTCATGCCGCTATCCCTCCCTTATTTTATCCCTAATTCTTGTAACCGGCCCTCATAATCCTGTTCTCCACCAGAAGAACGCCACTTGATATTCCTTTTTTGGTCTAAATATATAATAGTGGGTATTCCCAATATTTTATACTGGCCGGTGATTTCACCTTTTTCATCAAGCAGTACCGGATATGGGATCTTATATTTATCCACTAGTTTCTGTACACGATCCCGGCTTTCCTTCGGATCGATATGAATAATTTCCAGTCCCTTATAATTGTATTTATTATAAAGAGCTTTCAAGGCTGGGATCTCTTGTACGCAATAAGAGCACCACGTCGCGCTGAAGACCAGGATAATCACCTTCTTTTTGGCAAAATCTTTCATTAAGCTGACCTCATTGCCGGCCAGGTTTTTCAAAGTGAAATCAATAGCTTGCCCGCCGGGACTACCGGCAGGCTGGACTTGACGCTGAGAATTGCTGTTTCCGGCAGACTTTGACAGCTCAAGTTCATCTATTTCCCCCGCCATACAGGTTAAAACAATTCCAGCCAGGCAATTTAAAATAATTGCTACTAGAACTAGCTTTTTCAACACTATTTCCTCCTTTTAATCCGTGTGATCATCTTTTAAATCCGTGTGATCAAGACATCCCAAGTGACATCATATTCTTTATAATGAATTTTAATATTTTGTCAAGCTCTAAACTGGCTACTACCATTTGATCCTGACCCGGTATGCCACTTTGGTTTCCCCGTTTTTTGGCACATTAACAACATACTTCAGGGTGTGGGCTTCCACTTTTTCAGCTTGATGCGAGGATTGCAGTATCTTCCAGTCCCCGGGAACCGGTTCAATAATGCTCACTTTGGCATCAGCGTTCTTATGATTACGCAGGCTAATCTCCCAGGCAACTTCATAAACCGTACTGGAGACGGCCTTAAAATCTGTTTGTTTCCGTTCCCCGATCACATCAAAAGCTTCGCCCATTTTGATCTTGATAGTCTCGTCTTTTGGCGTATGATCAATCCTATCTTCACCGATAAATTGCAGGTTGCCCCGGGGATCTGCTTTATATACCCGGATAATGCCTTTAGGTAAAGGCATGCCCAGGCGGTTTTCTTTTTTATTGTCAACATTGATATAGACGCCGACTTTCTGGTTAGAGATAGGCTGGCCATATGAACTTCGGTAATAATATTCTGCTCCCCAGAAAATCAACTCTTTCCGTACCGGCACATTCGCTGCCTCCAGCAGGCTAATCTGTTTGGTCTGGTTCTGTTTGATGGTACTTTTCCGATCCAGGGTATAAAGGTGGTATTCAAAAAAACTTTCTTCCTTGAAAGAGCTTTCCCTGGCTACTGCTCCGGCCATACTCATGGCTTTATCATAACGCATCTCCGGCTCGTTCGCTCTGTTCACATCGCCGGCCACTAACTGGATAGCGGCATCTTTGTAAGTGGCCCCGCTTTTATTGTCAATAGTCACCCAGCCGCTCACATCCGCGGCATTATCATCCTTATTGAGCACGGTTACATAATCAGCTTTCCAGTTGATACCTCCGGTCAGGTAACTGACTTCCAGTTTCTGCGCTTTAGCCAGTTCATTTTCCAACAGCCACACCAAGGTCGGTTGGGCGATCAGGTTTTCCGGTATTTCCGGGTAGATCACTTGCCCGGGTGCATAGGCATAGATCTCATCTCCTACCTGGAAAATGGGCCCATTATTTACGCTGAGCAGTTTGGCATTATATACTTCTTCTTTACCGGTATACTGGTTCTTTTCCCTGATTTTGACAGTCTTCCCGACAAATTTTTCCATCAATTTTTCCGGACTGAGCAGGTCATACTCGTAATTTTGTTCCAGTATATTCAGGCTCAAGGGATCAGTTAATGATTTAATATGCACGGTAGTGGGATTGATCTGGCTGGCCACATCCATGAACTTAAGATCAACGGTCCCTTGGGGCAGGCTAATATTACGGGTGTCTTTCACTAATCCTAAATTAGAATTGTAAATAGTGATAGACAGTGCTTCCTGGTCATTTAAAGTGCTTTTGATCCCTGCCTCCTTCGCCCCTAAGAAGCCTGGCACCATTATTATCAACAATAATAATCCTTTTGCTTTATTATGCATACTATCCTCCCTCGGACCCTGGATTATCCTGCTCACAGCCGGATAATTGTTTATTTTACCTTACTTGCAGCATAAAAGGGATGGTATTCATCTTTTTCTTGGTTCTATATTCCAGCCACAGCTTGTACATCCCTTTCTGTGGAAAGGTTACCTTGAAATGCAGCTCTGGCCCATAGGTGGCGGCGCCTTGTTCCTCAGATTGGGTTTGCAGATAGATTTCCTGATTAGCATTCATGGCGATCAGGTGTGCCCCCCGATCGGCATAAGGCAGCAAAGTTTTGATCGGTTTGCCTGATTTTGTTATCGCGAAAATAAAAGTAAACATAGTTTCAGTCTTTTCTTTCACTTCTTCCTGATCAGTAATAAAACAGACTGTATCTCCGTCTGCCGTGCGTTTTTCATTATCCAGGTACATTCTCACCGTACCAAACTTATTGATCCGCTTGCCCACATCCAGTGGCACAATTTTCACGACCGGCACACTGCCGGCAGGATGGAAATAGAAATAGAGCAGATACCGGTCTTCCTCCGGGAACATAACCTCTTGCGTAAAATTACCGGCAGCGTCAGCAACCGGGAAAAAATGGAACATCATTTCCAGGTCCTTATCGACCAAGACCAGATGCATCTTCTGGCCGGCTATTTCCTCCAGGTCCGCTGTCCCGACATTGAAAACCAGGGGGATAGGTATGTTTACCGCCAGTTTAACCGGTTTTTCTTTAAAAGTTATTTCATAACCCCAGCCGTTAACTGCCAGGCAGATCAGGAATAAAATGCACAATATTTTTTTCACCTGCACGGGTTCCCCTTTACTGGATATTGATGTTTGGTCACATAGGTGATCAATAAATCCATTTTGTTTTTCGGTAAACTGGTAAATTTTAAGCCAATGAAACAACCATGCTGATTCCGGGTATAATGGGCCACTGAAGCATGGACATCATTAAGAATAATGTCCTCACGCAGCATGATCTGCAAGATCAATTTGTCTATCTGGGGGAAAGGCCTGGCCGAGTAAATTTTTGCCCCGCCTTTGCTGATATCGACTATGACCCCTTCGCCTACAGGAGTAATGGACTCCAAACCGAAAAATTTAACCGGAATAGCAGCCTGATAACGTTGGATACGCAATTGTTCAGCCATGCTGGTCCTTGGCTAAGACCAGAGTTATCAAGGCCTGGACAAATTTTATATACTCCTGACCAACTTCCATAAAGTAGCCAGCCGCATTTTCTATTTTTATTTTTCTCTGTCCCCAATCAACCAAACCGCCGGCCCAGTGCGGGGCCAGATCGCTCATATAGCAGGCGGTGCGCCCTTTACCGGAACAACCAGCGACCAGAAGCGGATATTCTTTTTTCGAGAGACTGATTTTCGGTAAATTCACTTGCAGGTCCCGTATTGCCAATAACAATTTACTGCCGGGTCGGGGAACAACTTTATTATAGCCGCCGATCAATGGCCCCTTTTTAAATCTGGCGCAACTGAATCCCGGATCCCAGTCCCTTTTAGGCAGGATGACTCCTCCTTGGGAGCAATTGACCCGGTCATCGCGGGCCAAACAACGAACCGGCAAAACTTTCGCTAATTTTGAGTGATCATAATTCCCGTCATAACCATGGAAAGAACCCCAGCCACCGATCATGAGTAACCCGGTACCGTTATCCACCATCTTGACCAGTTTTTCCTGCGCTGCCCGGGAGATCCGGACAGATGGATAATCACTTAATATTATGGCGTCATAGTGTTTATGCAGTTGACGATCCGTTAAAGACCGCCGGGAGGGGACATAGTCAAGCCTATAGCCTAAATGATTGAGCACGCCATAAAGATAACGGGCTGCATGCCGCAAATTGTCATCGCCGCAATAAAGGATGAAAATTTTATTATTTTTCATGGTTATCAGGATTACGGGCAGCCAGTAACTCGCGAATTTTGGCTAATAGCTTTTCAGCCTCAAAAGGTTTGTTCATGAAGGCATCAGCGCCAACCTCTGCCCCGGTTTTACGGTCACTTTCACCAGCTTTGGCAGTCAGCATGATAATAGGAATATCCTTATACTGGGCATCGTATTTCAACATGCGGGCGACATGAAATCCATCCATGCCCGGCAGCATCAGGTCTAAAACTATCAGGTCAGGACGCAGACTGCGAGCCGTATTCAAAGCTTCTTTACCATCCCTGGCGACGATCACTTCATAGCCGGATGATTCCAGCCGCATGCGGATCACGGTCACGATGTCCGCTGCATCATCTACCAGCAGTATTTTCTTTTTAGTCTCAGCCATTAAATAGTTCCTTTCTTTAGCTGCTATCCGCGAGTTCCGATGTCGCATCGGAACGGACCGCCATCTGCCATCTTTTTATTTAACCGATAAGTTTCTTGATCTGGTCCAACAGGTCTTTAGAATCAAACGGTTTCTTGATGCAGCTGGCGGCTCCGAGCTCCAGCGCCCGGTCACCCAGCTCCATCACATGGCGGCTGGAAGCAGTGAAAAGAATGATGGGAATACCTTTCACCACCGGGTCATTTTTCACCGCTTTGCATACCTGATAACCGTCAAGTTTGGGCATTTTCACGTCCAGTAGGATCAGATCCGGATGCTCACTTTTTATTTTAATTAAAGCTTCTTCCCCATCCCCGGCCAAGATCACATTATACCCCAGGCTGATAATCCGCATCCTGGTTAATTCGGCAATGTCTTTTTCATCATCAACCAATAATATTGTTTTTACTTTTTTTTCATCACTCATACTTTTCCTCCTACGTTTGGTACGCCTAAAGCCCGTTCCCTGGCCAGGGCTAGCAGCCCTTCTTGGTCTTCGCCGTCATCAGGGAAGAACGCTTCCCCGGCAACTAATTCTACATTTACTTCCTCTTTATCATAAAAATGAGTTTGGCCAGGTGTCAATTTGTGCAATTTCTCCGCAAACTGCTCATAATTATTGCCGCTGTCTTTAACCACCACGATCACTGAACCATCAGCCAGCTTGATCAGGCGGTCGTCACGCTGAATCTTCTCCTGCAATGCCTGGGCAATATCTTCAGTCAGTACCTTGCCCCAAGTCTGCCCGTACCGGCCCAGGATATGCTGGTAATTCTTGATCAAGACCAGCGAGATCACGAACTTTTCCTGGCGGTGCTTATATTCATCAGCAAACTGCCTGAAAATATCCTGATATACGGTAGTTGGCTCAAAAACCGGCATAGTAAAAGAAAACTGGCTTCCTTTATTCATTTCACTGGCTACGGAAATTTTACCGCCATGCGCTTCAACAATTTGCCGGCAGATGGATAATCCCAGGCCGGTGCCTTTGACCCCGGGCTTTACTTCACGGTCAACTTGTTCAAACTTCTCAAATATCCGCTTCAGGGCTCCCGGCGGGACACCCTTTCCTGTATCTTCAATGGTAAATTCTACCATCGCCGCGCTGGCACTGCGCCTGACCTTAATGTTGATCTTGCCGCCGCTGTCAGTGAATTTGATGCTATTACCGACCAGGTTGGTCAGCACCTGCAGCAGTCGTGTTTCATCAGCATATATGGTAGGCAGACCTTCTTCCAGGGAATACGTTAAGTCCAGCTTCTTGAGCTCTACCAGCGGCATTATCGTCGGCACGAAACCTTCGATCAGCCGTTGGACCTGCTGTTCATGTTTCACCATTTTCATCCGGCCTGATTCCAGCTTAGCCAGGTCCAGGATATCCTGGATCAGGGTTTCCAGCCGTTCGATATTCTTCTTGGCAATATTTAATACCCGCTCCTGCTCTGGCGAGATCACACCGGGCAAAACCCGGTCCATGATCAGGGAAACCCCTTCCTTGATCGCGGTCAGGGGAGTGCGCAGTTCATGGCTGACCGTGGAAACAAATTCGTCTTTCATAATATCCAGCCGCTCCAATCGTTCATAAGCAATGCCTAATTCCTTGTTTTTCTGCACTAAATAATTATGAACATTTTCCAGCTCAGTTTTTCCCTCTTCTAATTTTTTTGTCCTCTCCCGCACTTTTTCTTCCAGGATAGTATACGAATTCTTTAAATTATCAGCCATGAGATTAAATTGCTCCGCTAACTCCTGCAGTTCATTCCCGGTATGGACCTGGATCCGGTGCTCCAGATTCCCCTGGCCGATTATTTCCGACCCCCGATGTAGTTCATAGACCGGCTTGAGAAAATCCCGGGCCAGGGAAACAGCAAAGAAAGGAATAAAAACAACAATCGCAATAATCACAATGATAAACCTGGTTTTGACTTCCTGTAAGCCTTCTAAAACCGTAGTTTCCGGAATACTGACCAGGATGATCCAGCGGTTGAATTCCAAGTTGGGATCTAACCCTATTTGTACTCCACCGACGTAGCCATATTCTTTGGAGAACGGGATCAAGCCGGAGGTCGCAAACGGAGCGTCTTTGTGCTCCTCTTTATTTTGGCTGTCATTTTCCCGGTTTCCCGGATTATCACGCTTAACCTTTTGATAGACTTCGTTATCAGCTAATCGTTCTTTCAGATAGCGGGTAAAATGCATACCATTGTCGTATAACAGCAAGCCCCCCTCATCCAGGATAGTGACAAAAATGTAACGTTTTTCGGCAATACTGCGCATGATCGTATAATGCGTGATCTCACCAACCTTGCGCAGATCAATGATTCCAAAGATCACGCCGATCAATTTTTTGGTTTTCAGATTCCTGACTGCCCGGCTGATCACTAATTCCGGTTGTTTATCCACTGTCCCGATACTGGGCGCGGAAAAATAAATCTGGTCACTATTCATCGCCCCGGTAAAATAATCCTTGATAGAGAAATCCTGGCCTTGCCAGTGAGTGGAGGTTAAGGCCAGCGGTTTGCCATTGGGAGCGATCAATCCTAACAGTTTATAGGAAGATTCTTTTTGCTGGAACTCTTTCAGGTTGTTAATCACGTCTTGCGTGAGGTTGTCAGCTTCAGGCAAAGCCGGGGTAAATACAGAATACATATTGGACAGGTATTCGATCTCATTGATTCTTTTGTTAAAAAATGAACTGATATTATTACTGAGTGTATAAGAAGCGTTTTCCAGATATCCTTTGGCTTCTTTGACTAGCACATATTTGCTTAAATTATAGCCATATATGGCGATCAGGACCGACGGAGCCAGCGAAGCGCTGAGAAATAAAATTACAAAAACAGGGGTAAGCTTGATCTTGAATTTTTCCCAGAGGTGATATTTAGCCAGGAAATAATAGGGCAGGATAAATACGACGATCCCAAAAAAAAGAAAAGAATAAGGGGCTATTAATCTAATGAAGTTTATTACCTGGGGCGTCATATTATATTATCTCATTTAAGCTGGGGTATTTTTATCAAGGGTGTTTTTATCGGGATTACTTTTACCGTCGCTCATATGTACGCGACCATATAAGAAAGTGCTGACTGCTGTTGCTTTGAGCGGTTCCAGGTTGATAAACTGGACACCGGTGTTGAAAAAACCTTCTTTTTCACTGGGGACAACCCACACCACTCTTACTTCAGCAGTGATCCTGGTCCGGTGCAGGCCTGGCAGGCTGAAAATAAGAATTGCCTTGCTGGCCATTTTCACCCGTTTAGGCAGAAGCACCATCATGCCGCGCTCAGAAAGGTTAACTGCTTTGGTCAGTGTACTGTACGCACTGCCATCTTCCAGTGAAGCATTGATCACCTGGACGCCTTCTTCAAATTTTATACGCGTGCTTTGCCTGCGTTCCGGCTGTTTAAAATCGATCATAAAAAAACCTCCGTTAAGCTGCTGCTCTTATAGGCATGGTAAAAGTGAATTTAGTACCTTTTCCTTTATCGCTGTCAATGGAGATCGTACCGCCGTGCATTTCCACCAATTCTTTGCAGATGAATAATCCCAATCCAGTGCCTCCCCGACCGGCGCCGAATTGCTGGAATTTGCCAAAGGCTTTGCCCAGATTCTCTTTGGCAATACCCACGCCTGTATCCTGGACAGTCACATAGATCTTGTTTTCTTCCGGCTGATTATATGTGGTCAGGGTGATCTGTCCTTCATCCGGGGTAAATTTAATGGCATTACTGACGAGATTCATGATGATCTGGGTGAATTTATCCTGGTCTACCTGCGTCTCTGGAATATCTCCGGGGATAGCTTTCAATTCCAGTTTTTTATTTTTAGCCCATAACTGGCTGGAATCAACAACTTTTTTAATTAATTCATTCAGGTCAGCCGGGGCCAGCTTCAATTCCATTTTTCCGGATTCGATCTTGGAAATATCCAGAAGGTCATTGATCAGCCTTTCCAGCCGGCTAATACCTTCACTGGCCTCGTTAAGAAAATCTTCCTGGTCATGGTTGAGCTCCCCGGCAATCTTATCCTTGACCATTATTACCGCTCCTTTGATGAGGGTCAAGGGAGAACGTAATTCATGCGAAACATGGGCTACAAATTTATCCTTTAACTGATCTATCTCTTTTTGCTTGGTCACATCGCTTAATACCGACACAGTACCAACGGTCATACCGCTTTGATCTTCAATAATAGCGCTTGAAGCGCGCAGGATTTTTCGGGTATTTTCCTGCCCGTGCACCACTATTTCTTCTATCTTATCTCCCTGGTCGCCTGCACTGACCTCTTTGCTGAATGAAGCTATTTGATGTTCATTAAGATTTTCGGAGATATGTTTACCGGCTACTTTATCTTTAGGCTTGCCCAGCAATTTTTCCGCGGCTTCATTTATGAACAGGACTTTTCCCTCTTTATCAACCACTACTAATCCGTCCGATATACTGCGCAGGATCCGTTCGGTTTTTTCTTTTTCCCGGGTTATTTTCTTTTTATCTTCAATCAATTCATTGACTGCTTCACGGATTTTAAACTTCATAGTTTCATCAAATTGCTTGGCTTTGGCTACCAGTTCTTTATATTCATCATAGCCGATGCGCTTCATGCGAACGGCTTTTTTAACTGCCGGTTCCAGGGCACCGCCAAGCCCGGGACCTAACCCTGGCCCAAGACCGGAACCTAAGCCAGGCCCGAGACCAGAGCCTAAACCTGGCCCGAGACCAGGGCCTAAGCCTGGCCCGGAACCGCTACCAGTTCCGCTTCCCGAACCCGTCCCGCTCCAGATCCCAGGGCCACTTGTTCCAGCCCCGATGATAGTTGGCCTGTTCCGTCTTCTCGGCTTATCCCCAGTCGGGGCAGTAGTGACACTTTCCCCTTTTTTAATTTGGACAAAAGTGCTCTGGTTAACGATGATATGGGAAATCTGCTTATTTTTAAGTAACTGGCTTAAACCGCCGTCTTTTACTGTTTTTTGCGGATCGCTCATGAGCACAATGAAATCTTGCAGTTCGGGTTCCGTAAAATTAATATCAATGGTAAGACTTTCTACCAGGAGATGTTTCAAGGTCCCTGCCAGTAAAGCAACGACTTGACCGGCTTGCTCAGTCAGGTTGATATTTTCAATAATAATTTTCCCTTCGATAAAACCAATAGTTATTTCTTTGCGACTGGCAAACAATTCCTGCAGTATCCCTTGCAGTTGTTTAAAGGAATCCTTGACAAAAGGATGGTCGATAAAATAAAGGCTGGTTTTGCGGACAGTGGAGCCTAAAAGCTTAGCCAGCGAGATAAACCTGGCCAGATCTCTTTCATTAACTTGGGGTGATTTATCTTCTTCAGCCATTAAGCACCTTCCTCACATTATAAATATTATGTACTCGGTGTAATTATCTTATATATTAACCAAATCGCCTGCTATTTTCAAGTAAAATCTCTGCTATTTCTTTATATGTCGAGCAATGGTAAAGCTGGTTGCGCAAATTCCTGGCTCCCGGGAAATCATGCACATACCAGCCCAGATGTTTACGCATTTCTATAATCCCGTGTGCTCCTTTTTCTTCCTGCATTAACTGCGTATGCTTTGTGATCGTCTCTACGACTTCACTGAACAGGGGTTTAGTATAGCGCCCCTTAGCCAGGAATTCCCTGGCCTGGGTAAAGAGATACGGTTTGCCGAGTACGCCCCGGGCCAATCCTACCCCATGGCAGCCAGTCTGGGACAAGACAGCCTGGATCTGTTCAGGAGTATTCATATTGCCGTTGGCCAGAACTACACCCTTAAACTTTTTTACCGCTTCTTTGATCAACTCTATGTTTATCGCCCCGGAAAATTTTTGGGAAAAGGACCGGCCATGCACCATCAGGGCTTGTAACGGCACATTTTTTACAGCGTCCAGGAAATCCAATACCGTAACCCTGCCGACTTCTGTCCTCGTCTTAATAGATACAGGCAGGCTGGTATTTTCCCGCACCGCCGATAAAACCTCTTTGGCCAGCGCCAGGTTTTTCATCAAATAGCTGCCAGCCCCGGTTTTGATCACATCTTTGACCGGGCAGCCAAGATTAATATCCAGCCCGGCTGGCTGCACCTGTTCGGTAATATATTTTGCGGCATAGGCAAAGTGTTCCGGGACTGCGCCAAATATCTGGATAATGAGCGGCTGTTCCTGGTCGGTAAACCTGAATAGCCGCTGGGTCTTGGGGGAATGATGGAACAAGCCAGTAACAGAAATCATTTCACTGTATACAACATCCGCGCCGGCTTCCCGGCAGATTCGGCGGAATGGGCTGTCAGTCACTCCGGCCATGGGGGCCAGGGCTAAAATTGGCTGCGGCAAATTCTCCCAAGTAAATTTATTGATTTTTATCATAATTATATTATATAATACCACAAAGTTTATAAGGAGTAAACCCCGTTAGAAATAAAAACGGGACAAAGAAAAAATGGGTATTAAATCACCGCCACTAATGGCAGAAATTTCTAACGGGGTAAACCGAATATGACTAAATCCAATAAAAATCCAACTTGGCAGTTTATTGATGATCAAGGGACTTTTGTCCTGCCTGATCCGCAAGCCCTTTCGCGTCTCTATTTCCCGTTGTGTAATGAACAAGGATTGATCGCGGCAATTACTCCTGACTTGCACGGCGATATTAAAACCGGGCAGAATTCCTTCCTGCTGCAACCAGTATCTGAATTTGACCTGCATAATCTTAAGTCCAAGCGTGATTTCTGGCTTTATATTGAAGGAACCGGGGCTTTTTCCCTGGCCACCCTGGGACGGGAAGATACCCGGCTGGAGGCAGGATTCCTGTACCAAAAAATACTTCGTAAAATAGCCAAAGTAAACCTGGAAACCGAGATCACCAGCTTAGTGCCTGTATCCGGAGAACCAATAGAGCTCATGCGCGTCACTATTAAGAATACCGGCCGCAAAAAACTGGCAATCACGCCTACCTGCGCCATTCCCATATATGGCCGTTCTGCTGAAAACCTGCGCGATCACCGTCATGTTACTTCATTACTGCACCGTATTCTGGTTAGCCGCTCGGCAGTCGCTGTCACCCCGACTATGAGTTTCGATGAACGTGGCCATACTTTAAATAAAACATCGTATATAGTACAAGCCTGCACCGGCACTGGAGCCTTGCCGATCGGAGCTTTCCCGACTGTGGAAGAATTTATCGGCGAGGGCGGGGACCTGACCCACCCGGCCAGCATCCTGCACCAGGTTCCGCCAACTGCCCAGAACGGCGCAACCAGGGCAGGTAAAGAAGCTATGGGCGCCCTGCAGTTTGCCAGGACGGTAATTAAGCCCGGCAAAGAACTTTCTTATATTGTGATCATGGGTATTACCGCTGATCTAAAAGATACCAAACGCTGGTTGAAAAAATTCGGTTCTGCAGAAAAATTCTCTAAAGCATTAAGCGCAAACCAGGATCACTGGCGCGAACGGCTGGGGCAGATCACGTTTGACACAGATAATGATAAATTCAATAATTGGACTAAATGGGTCATGCTGCAGCCGATACTGCGCAAGATCTGCGGCAATTCTTTCCTGCCGGACCATGATTATGGCCGCGGCGGGAGAGGCTGGCGGGATTTATGGCAGGACCTGCTGGCATTGATCCTGATCCATCCGGGAGAAGCCAGAAGCTCCCTGATCAATAATTTTGCCGGTGTCCGGATCGACGGATCCAATGCCACCATTATTGGCCATAAACCCGGAGAATTTATCGCTGACCGTAATAATATTACCAGGGTCTGGATGGATCACGGTACCTGGCCCTACCTTACCTTAGAATTATACCTGCACCAGACCGGGGATTTTGATATCCTCTTGGAAGAAACTTCCTATTTTCGGGATCCGCAGCTGATGCGCGGCAAATATAAGGATACTGATTGGACTCCCCAATACGGCTTGCAGTTAAAAACTAAAAAAGGCGAGCTTTACTGGGGCAGTATTATAGAACATATCCTGGTACAGCATCTGGTACAGTTTTATAATGTGGGAGAACATAATCATATCCGGCTGGAAGGCGCAGACTGGAACGATGGGCTGGATATGGCCTGGGAACGAGGCGAGAGCGTAGCGTTTACAGCATTATATGCCGGTAACATGATAAAGATCGCTGACTTGTTAGAAACCTTGGGCCAGCGCAAACAAATCACCACCCTCTCCTTAGCGGCTGAAATACTGATCCTGCTGGATACCATCGGTACTGCTATTAAGTATAATGTGATCAGCGAAAAACATAAAAACCTGGACCATTATTTTGCCGCGGTCACACCAGCCATCAGCGGCAAGAAAAAAGAAGTCCCTCTGAATGCTATAATAAAAGACCTGCGGGCCAAAGCAGACTGGCTGCGGCATCATATTAACGAAAATGAGTGGCTCAGTATTAAAGGCGGCATGAACTGCTATAATGGCTATTATAATAATGACGGATCGAGAGTCGAGGGAGAACAGGCCAAAGGGCTGCGCCTGACTTTACCCGGACAGGTATTCCCAATTATGGGACAGGTAGCTAAACAGGAACAAATTCCCCAGATCTTTGCCGCTATTAAAAAATATTTACAGGACAAAAACCTGGGCGGCTTTCGGCTCAATACTAATTTCCATGAACTGCAGCTGAACCTGGGCCGGGCTTTTTCATTTTCCTACGGCGATAAAGAAAATGGCGCTTTCTTTAACCATATGTGCGTTATGCTGGCCTATAGTCTTTACGCTCGTGGTTTTGCCAGGGAAGGCTATGAAGTGCTTAGTTCCATATATCATATGGCGGCAGAAACCGCGCAAAGCAAGATCTATCCAGGAATTCCTGAATATTTCAATGCTGCCGGTCGAGGCATGTATCATTACCTGACCGGCTCGGCCAGCTGGTTCATCGTGACCCTGTTGGAAGAAGTATTTGGGGTTAAAGGATATTTTGGCGATCTCTTGCTTAATCCTAAATTCTCCCTGCCCCAGATCAATGAACTGGGCCAAATCAGCGTGACTACCACCTTCGCTGAAAAAAGAATTAAGGTGACTTATAGCAATACCAGGAACCTGGAATATAATAAGTACTCTATCCAAGCGATCACGATTAACGGTGAAAAAACAGATTTCCGCCTGATCAGTAAAGCTGCAGCCTTGATCTCCCGCCCAGCCCTACTAAAACGCAGCACTAAAAAGGTTAATCTTATTGAAGTAACCCTAGAATAAAAAGGAGCAGGTTTTTGCCCTGCTCCTCTTTTTTTTATTACCCCTCTACCACTTTATCACTCTATCACTCTATCACTTACTTATCTGGTTCTCCGACCTGATTTCTTTCCTTAATTGTTTATTTTCCTGGTGCTGTTCTGATATATGCTGCTTGGTTTCTGATTTTTGCTGTTGATGGTGGGCCTTGATCGCTTCTTTCTTCTGTTCCTGCGTCATGGTAGGATCGTTGGCGATCTTTTCGAAGAAAACTATGTTTTCACTGTGCCTCTGCTCACGGAAATTGACATTTTCCTGGTATTGCTGTTCAAAGTGATTGATCAGCTCTGTTTTCTGGACTTCAGTCAGTTTATTATTGCCAGCCAGGCGGTTTTTCAGGAAAGCCATATTTTCTTCATGCTGTTTCTGGTTAAAAGCCTTGTTTTCCTCTTTTTGCGTTTTTCTTTGCTGCTCGATCGCGGCTTTCTTTTCTTCTTTAGTCTTGCCTTCCAGGTTTTCTCGCAAAGCTTTATTTTCCTGGTGTTGTTCTTTCATATGTTCTTGCCTTTCTGCTTTTTGCTGTTCCCTGAACTGCTTCGTTTCCTGTCCCGCGGCTGATCTTTGGCTCATCCCTTGCCCTTTGTTCGCGGCGCATAATACTGCTGGTAATAAAAATAATCCTGCCAGTGTTAACAACATTACTTTCTTCATACTACACCTCCTGTAATTTTACCTTCTGCTTATATAGACGCCTGGTGGTATTAAAGGTTTACTTAGCAAGATTCGTTTTTCGGTTACGGGTACGATGCCCGATTAAAGCTTTTTACGGGTTTCGTGTCCGTTTGCCGTATACCGAGTATCTAATTCGGGCTTCGTTACCCTACACCGTATACCGAGCTTTACCTAGGCGGTTGCCAGTTCTTGATAATATCTTGTAGGGTTAGATAGCTTGGTTTTTCAGAAAAATCAGACCGAATCAAGCCAAAATAATCAACCCCGCTGCCAAAATGTTCCTGCGTATCGCGGAAAAAGGCCCAGAATACTTTATCCACCTGTTCATCCTTAATAAAATCGGTATAAATGAGTTTAACCCAGATCGCCTGTTCCTGTTCATCCGGATTTTTACCGTTCCACCATTGTTTCACTGTGGAATTTTTGGGCACACCCGGGCAGCCCATCTCGGTTATCCAGATCCGCTTTTTACTGTCTTCAAACCTGGCCATTATCTTTTTTACCTGGGTAACGGCGCTCTGCGCAGACTTTACCGGAGCAGGCCTTAAAGGAGAGCTCAGGACATGGACATTGACGACATCAAAATAATCTTTGCCGCCATTCTTATAGATCCATTCTATTTTGTAACCCTCCGCCAGCCCCCCCATAAGGATCTTGCAACTGGGATCTTCGATCTTAGCAGCCTGGTATACGTCTTTCAACAATGATGTGTAGCGTACCAGCATATCCTGCGGCCGCCAATAGGTCCGGGAGTCAGGTTCGTTCCACACTTCCCAGTATTTTACCTTGTTTTTATAACGTTTGATCACCGCAGTAGCGAAGTTTACAAAAAACTTATTTTCACGCGGCGCTGAACACCACAGGTAATCAGGAGCTTCAGCAGCCCACCCGGCGCAATAGGAAAAAATACCAAGCACGCGGATATTATTTTCGCTCAACAGGTTAACAATGCGATCATAGCGGCTAAAGTCCAATTTGCCCTCTGATTCCTCGATATCGCTCCAGCCAAAATCCATGCGCACATAAGCGATCCCGGCTTTTTTCAGAGCGGTAACCGCTTTATCCAGGTTTTCGCCTTTAAAGGAAAAATTGTTCCATTTATGGTCCCAATTAAGGAAAGCCAGGGAGGCAAAGGGATTATATCCTATTTCCCGCCAATCATAGGGAGAGGGGTCGTACTGGTTAACGATACCATCTTTATCATAATCATCGCCGGCCAGGTCGACAGTGAGCTTACTCTCCTGCGCTGACTCCAAGATGGCTTTCAATTCGTTATCATTGGGGATATAGGCATCATTGCGGGCATGCCAGGCCGGGGAATTTTTGGAGAAATCAGGCCAGGGATATTCTATATCGTTGAATTTAAATCCGCACAAGAATATCAGGCTTAACAGACCTAGCGCCAATTTTGGCATTTTTATTTCTCCTTTTATGATTGATGACGGAACCGGTTAATATATTACCATAAATACCAAATTTAATGAATACCTAAAGACAAACCCTGGGCCGATGTAGTATCAGACCAGGGTTTAATTGTTGTTATTATTTATCTCAAGTACTTACCCTTCGACTTCACTCAGGGTTGCTGGCGCAATTACCATCTCTTTCCGCCGCCACCGCCGCCGTAGCCACCTCTTCCGCCACCACCGCCGTAGCCGCCTCTTCCGCCACCGCCGCCGCCACGCCTGCCGCCGCCACCGCCGCCGCCTTCAGTTTTCGGGCGAGCTTCGTTCACGTTCAGGTTCCGGCCTTTAAGGTCTTTGCCGTTCAATCCGGCAATGGCTGCCGTGCCTTCTTCTTTAGTCGGCATTTCTACAAAACCAAATCCTCTTGATTCACCGCTGAATTTATCCTTGATTATGGCTGCAGTAGCCACCTGCCCATAAGCAGTAAAAGCTTGTTTGAGGTCTTCTTCAGTTACATCTCTTGATAGGTTCCCTACGTAAATGTTCATCCTTACTCCTTTTCTTTCGATTTACCCCGTTAAAAAACTTTTTTAACCGAGTTTATTTGCTTAGATTATATTTTAAACCTCCGGCTGGTAAATTGCAAGTAAAATATTTTTATTTTTCAACATCTCCGGTAAAAAGAATGACTTGCTGGGAGACGATGTCCGCCATCAGCCGGGCTTTTAATGGCTGGATATCCACTACTTTAACCATTTCCCGGTATTTTTTATACTCTGGCGCGATCTTTTCCAGCATATTCGGTAGTCTCTTAAACAGGGTCCGGTCAAAAACCACGCTCTTTTTTTCGGTATATATGGCCAAGTAGAATATCCCGGTTTCCACCAGGTCCTGGAAAAAATGCGATCCAAAGGAGATCTCCGGCACGGCATTAACACTGGCAAAGGACAGCTCTCCCAGTGCAGTCATGTTATTTATTTCAGAGAAAGAAACCGGTACCCCGAGAGACGGGGTGCTTGTTCCCCACCGCCCCGGTCCCAATAGCATGACAGCCATTGTTTCCCGGTACTCGATCTGCCGGTTTATCACTCCAATGAGCCTGGCAATATCATATTTCTCTGTTTGGGACAGGGCATCATATTTATCCGGTTGTACATAGATGATCCGGTGAATATCCTGGGACGTATTGCCGCCCACAAAAGAACCCTGGATCGCTAAAATAATATTCTCCTTCTTAATATCCTTGGGAATAACCACTTTCCGGCCGATCCCTTTACTCTGGTGCGGACGGCATTGCAGTAAATTTATCTGGAATCCGGTACGGCCCTTAAAATTGACGGTAAATTCGATATCCACCGGATACTGGTACGCAGCTTCCAGGAGCTTGAGGATCTGGCGCATAGTATTAACAAAAACAGTATCTTTTAACAATTCATCAAAGGTGATCAACCAGGCTTGCCGGTCTTCCTGGCCCATTTCCCGCAGCCGGAGCATAGCCTCTTCATCCGGTTCAGCGATCCGCGCTAAACTAAGATCCGTATCTTCGGCCAATAATTCATTAATAGACTTGGTTTGCAGGTTATTTTCTATTACATTGATCAAGTCGATCTCATGCTGGGAGAAGCGCTGGGCATTTTTCATCCCGGTGTACGGCTTCAATAACGGGGCATCCAGGGCCACAATGCGGGGATAATCACCTTCTACCCGGTTCACAGCCCTGGTACCAAGACCAAATACCAGGCGCAGCATACCTGCTTTAGGATCCATTTCCTTTTTCCAGATATAGGTATTGTAAGAGATACCCACGCCGGCCATATCAGGGAAGAAATACTTCTTATGGTAGGAACCGGAAACCCGCTGCACCAGCAGAGCCATCTGTTCGTCTTGCTGGTCCAAGCCGCGCTGCAAACGATAGGTTAAGGCATCCACATTCATGGTGCTGGCGTAAACACTTTTTACTGTTTCCAGGAAATGCTTGTACCGTTCTTCCGGTGTGCCCTGGTTAGCGCAAAAAATACTTTCGTATTTACCGGCAAAGGCATTCCCATAAGCATCTTCCAGTAAACTGCTGGAACGGACAATGAACGGCGATTGGCCGAAATACTCGATCATGGAATGGAATTGTTCTTTTATTTCCTCAGTAAAATCACCAGTCAGTAGCAACTCCCGTAATTGGGCCGCTACCGGGAAATATCCTTCCCTGGTTTTCTGCTCCATGCGTTTTTTCCACCAGCCGTTTTGTACGATATAGGTGTAAAATACATCTGAGCCAATATAAAAGGAATCATGCGGCTCTAATTTTTTTTGCCAGTCCCGGTCAGTATTAGACAGGATCTTCCTGGCCAGCAGCATACCTACAGCCTTGCCGCCGACAAAACCAGTGCCGATCAACCGGGATTTAATGCTGACCAAATCCTCCAACTGGAGATTCTTTTTAGCTAATTCTAAAATACGTTCATCCCTGGCGATCATGATCCTGAGCAGGCGGTCGATCATCGCGTCCTGGTCTTTTTCTTTTGTTCCGGCGCCGGTTAATTCTTCCGCCCGCAAAAATAACAGGTCCCAGTAATCCAGGTTTCGCCGGGCGCTTTTAGCGCCCTGGGTCCCAAGGAAGGAAAAGAGCTTGGCTACGTCCACGCTATTGGTTAAAGGAGTGAATTGTTCTTTTTTCTGGATATGCGGCAGGAACATAGTCGGCGAATAGCGGTTCCATACTTTAACCGGATGTACAAAGTAATTATTTTCATAGTGATAGACATCGATCAATAGCTGGGTGATCTCCCGGATCCGGGCTACGGTACGGAAAGAATGCTTGTTACGGATAATACCGAAATAGGCAATGGTATTTAAAATGAATAAATAGGGACAGGTGATCTTAAAGAAATTCCCGATCATCAAATCCGTAGCCCAAGCGCTTAAGAGTTCGGAAAGGCAGTCAAATACATAATAGACCCCCTCTCCTTCTTCCCCAATGATCTTGTTCAGCTGGGTAGAAAAAGATTCAAAACCACTATGGGCATCCAGTTTATAGGTGACGATCTGTTTCCCGGCAGGCAGCAGCGGTTTGTGTTTGGCGAAACGGATATAGACAACTCTTTTATGGTCCTTAATGGCCTGCTGTACAAAAGGAGTGACAAAATGCTGATAGTCCTCGATCGTATCTACCTGCCAGACCACATTATCACCGAGCTGCAACCCGGTGACCAACTTATCTAAGCCCCGTAACCCAGTCGTTACGTTACTCATGATCCACCTCTTTTACTTTGACCCATTGACACTTTTCTTTGACTCTTTGACACTTCCTTTACAGGCCTTAACACAAATACCGCAGATATACTGGGGAACATATTTTTTTCTTTGGAATTCCTTAAGCTGGACAAAGCAGGCCTGATGGTCGAAATCCTGCGGCGTTTCTTTGATCGCTTTGGCCGGGCAGACAGCGATACAAGCCCGGCAGGTCCCGCAACTATCAACCGTGACTGCATCGATGGCCAAAGGAAGGTCAGTCAATATCGTCACCAGTCTAACCTGAGCACCATACTGCGGCGTAACCAGCAGGTTATTTCTGCCGATCCATCCCAACCCCGCGGCTGCGGCTATCTTTTTATGGGACAAATGCCCTCTCTGGTTCTGCCAATCAATAACCTGGGAAGCAGGTATGGGCATGGCTTTATATCCTTGCTCCTGGATGGTCGCCGCTAATTTCAAGGCAGACTGGTCCAGGAAATTATTCACCTGCCGGTAATGATTAAAATAAAGTAAGGTAGGATATTCTTTGATCTCTGCTAAAACCTGGCTTTGCAAAGGGAATCCCAGGGCGATTCCATACCGTAGGTCTTGTATTACTTCCGGCGAGAAAAGAAATTCGCTTTTTAGCTGGGTGACATCAGCTACTCCAAACAGCCGAAACCCAAGATTAACGGCTAAATCTTTCAGTTTATGATAATTTTGTTCTTGCTGATCCACGGTTTAGCTCCGTTTCAAAATATTTTTTCAAGGTTGTCAGCAGTCGGTATTCATTTTCCTTTTTTAGCCTTTCGAGGGAATCTTTAACCGGCACTGTATTACCATCGCTATTGTAGAAATTGCCTTCAATAATGATCTTTGTTCCTTTTTCCAGACCGATAAAGATAAGCGTATAATGAAATCCGTAAGCATTATATCCTGAGGCATACATATCACCCCCGGCAATCTCCATTAAACCTTTATCGCTATCCAGATTGACCAGGCGATAATCATACTTATCGGCAAATCGCATTACGGCGCGCCAGGCAGCTTCTGTACTTAATACCACTTCATATTCGGTTTGGGCACTACCGTCTGGCAGCACTGCTGGCAGTCGTGGATGGGCACAGCCAGTCAGGGATGTCAAAATCAAAAAAATTACGAGTTTCAGGTTGTGAGTTAATCTATCCTGCATTTGTTCTCCTGTGTAAATACACCATCAAGATGGAGATGGCCGCCGGCGTGATCCCGGAAATGCGTGCCGCCTGGCCGACTGACGCTGGCCGAAAATGGCTAAGTTTCTCCCGTACTTCCCGGGACAAGGCTAAAATAGCCTGATAATTAAAATCCGCCGGGATCTTCATTTCCTCGATCTTTTTAAATTTTTCTATCTCCCGGGCTTGCCGGTCCATAAATCCGGCATATTTAGTCTCGATTTCAATTTCCTGGACCTCGGCCGGGCTCAAAGTTTGGTCAGGTGGTGACAAGGCAGCGATATGTTTATATGATAATTCATTTCTTTTTAATAATAAAGCTAATTTTTGGGGATTTTTAATGGCGGCACTGTGCCAGGAATCCAGTAGGTTATTAGCTTTAGGCGGAGCAATGGAAGTCTTTTTCAACCGCTGTATTTCGGCAGCAATATGCTCTTTCTTTTTTACCAACAGCTGCCACTCTTCCGTACCCACTAATCCTAACTGGTAGCCAAACTCCCGTAACCGCAAATCGACGTTATCTTCGCGCAGGACCAGCCGGTATTCGGCGCGGGAGGTGAACATCCGGTACGGTTCTGCGGTTCCCTTGGTCACCAGGTCATCGATGAGCACGCCGATATACGCCTGGCTGCGGTCCAGGATAAACGGCGGCCGGCTTTGCACTTTTAAGGCAGCATTGATACCAGCCATCAACCCCTGCGCTGCTGCTTCTTCGTAACCAGTAGTGGCATTGATCTGTCCAGCCAAATACAAACCTGACACTTTTTTCGTTTCCAGGGTCAACTGCAATTCTGTCGGGTCCACATAATCGTATTCTATACCATATCCCGGGCGGATAATCCTGACTTCTTCTAAACCAGGAATACTATGCAGAAATTTTTCCTGCACATCTACCGGCAGGCTGGTAGAAACACCATTGGGATAGTATTCATCTGTATCCAGTCCTTCAGGTTCCAGGAAGATCTGGTGTCTTTCTTTATCCGGGAAGCGTTTCAGCTTATCTTCAATAGATGGACAGTAACGGACCCCGGTCGCCTTGATCACGCCAGTATAGAGCGGTGACCGGTCAAGATTAGCTAAAATAATCTGGTGCGTTTCTGAGCTGGTATAGGTTAAATAGCAAGGCACTTGGGGTAAAGGAAGCTTTTCAGTGGACAGGGAAAATGGCTGCGGCGGATCATCACCAGGCTGTATCTTAGTCTTGGAAAAATCAATGGTTTTCTTATCCAGCCGCGCACAGGTGCCGGTTTTCAGGCGGCCGGTTCTCAAACCCAGACAACGCAGTGAATCAGTCAGGCCAAACGCTGGCTGTTCATTGATCCTGCCACCGGGAAAATGTTCCAGGCCGATATGAATGAGGCCGTTTAAAAACGTACCCGGGGTCAGGATCACTGTGTTACCGGTGATAGTTTCACCCTGGTTAGTCTTTAGACCAGTGATCTGACCATTCTCGGTCAATAATTCTACCACCGCCCCCTGCTTAACTTCCAGGTTAGGCTGTTTGAGTACAGCTTCCTTCATATATATATTATAGCGGTATTTGTCAACTTGGGCCCGGGTGGACCAAACAGCCGGTCCTTTAGAACGGTTCAACACCCGGAACTGGATGCCACAGGCATCGGTGGCTTTACCCATTTCCCCACCGAGAGCATCCACTTCCTTGACCAGCTGTCCTTTGGCCAATCCGCCAACTGCCGGGTTACAACTCATAACCCCTATTTTCTCTATATCCATAGTCAGCAAAAGAGTCCGGCATCCCAGGCGACTGGCAGCCAGCGCTGCTTCGATCCCGGCATGTCCGGCACCTACTACGATAATGTCATAAGTCTTCATGCGAAACCCGTCCAATAAGTGGTAAAGTGGTAGAGGGGTAAGTAAAAAAATACAACCACTTATCACTCTACCACTCTATCACTCTATTACTGTTATTCACTGTTTTACTTATTCATCTCCGCGGTCAACAGGATCGCTTCTGCTATCTGTTTCATGCTCTTGCGGGTATTCATACTCTGCTGCTGGATTATTTTAAAAGCCTCAGCCTCATTCATGGTATATTTTTGCATTAAAACACCCTTGGCTTTTTCCACCACTTTCCGGGTTTCCAATGCTTCTTCCATTTCCATGGTCTTATCAAACAATTTAGTATTTTCTATGGCGATAGCTGCCTGGTTAGCCACTGATTGCAGGATCTTCACTTCTTCTTCACTGAACGAATGTTCATGGGAAGTATAACTATTGATCACTCCGACTACTTTATCCTTGATCATCATCGGTACTGAAAGCATACTGACAATGCCCTCTTTCCGGGCCACATCCGGATATTTATAGGCTGGTTCCTGGGTGACATTCAAAACGGTAACCGGTTTTTTCTCTTTCACTGCCTGGCCGCTGACGCTTTCCCCTACCTTTACGTTTGGTTTTTTGACATATTCCGGACTTAGGGATTGAGTGGCTTTGATCTCGAGTTCCTGCTTCTTGTCATCCAGTAGCATAATGGAACATATTTTTGAGTTCATCATTTCCGCGGTCATGGTGACCACTAATTGCAGGATCTCGTTTAAATACCGTCCCGAGGCAATAGTGGTAGAAATTTTTGACATGGTATCCAGGCGACGTGATTTTTTACGCGATTCTTCATAGAGCCGAGTTTTTTCAATGGCTGAACCAACCTGCGTCCCAATGACCGCCACTAGGCTCTTTTCCCGGTCTGAATACCGGTGAGCGCTGCGATGCCGTATATTAACCACGCCAATGACTTCATTCTTGGCGATGATCGGCACCGAAAGGATCGCCTGGAACTTATCTTCAGGTAACCCTTGGAAGAATTTATAGCGCGGGTCTTTCATGGCTTCTTTATTAATGGCCACGATCTTCTTCTGCTTAGCCGCTGTACCAGCGATCCCTTCGCCAATGTTGAGCCGTACCAGGCCCAGAGTCTTGGGATGCAGGGGTTTCGCGGCGCGCAGCACCAAATGTTCTTTGGCCTCATCAAAAAGGAACAGATGGCAGGCATCGCTTTTGGTTATTTCCGAAGCAACTTCCAGGATCTTACCCAGCAATTCATCCAGATTGGCAATAGTAGAAATGATATCACTGATCCGGTAAAGGACAGTCACTTCTTCCTTTTTCTCTTTTAATTGTTTTTGCAGTTCTTTAGTATTAGTTTTAGGCATGCAGGTATTATATCACAATTATCACCCATAGTAAATGCCAATAAAATATTTAACCTACATTTAACATAATGGTAATTTGCCCTTATTATGCGTCCATTATACTTATGGTAATAGAAAAGGAGAACATTATGAAAAACAAAGCAGATTTACATATTCATACTTACTACAGTGACGGGCTGGACAGTCCTGAACAAGTGGTCCGGGCAGCCGCTATAAAAGAACTGGCTGTCATTGCGATCTGTGACCATAACCGCATCAAAGGCGCCCAAAAAGCACAGGAATTCGCCCAGAGTCATACATATATGGGAGTAGAAGTAATAATTGGGGAAGAGGTCACTACTTTGAACGGTCATATTCTTGGCTTGTTCTTGCATGAACGTATTAAACCTGGATTAAGCGCTGAAGAGACCATCGAAAAGATCCATGCCCAAGGTGGGTTAGCAATTCTTCCCCATCCTTTCCATTTCTATATCGGCAAAAAAAGGGGAAATGTTTCTGCTGGCAAGCTCATCGACACTTTAAAAATAGACGGGATCGAGGTGATCTGTAACTCCAGCATTGCCAGCTGGTGGGCCAATATGAAGGCTGCTTTAAAGAATGCCTCCAGTATGCACACTGCTATTGGCTCGAGCGACGCCCATGATTCCCATTTTATCGGACACGGGTACACCTTGTTTCCGGGAAAAACAGCAGCAGAACTACGCCGCGCGATTGAGCTTAAGCTCTGTACCGCTCATTATCAATTCTGGTCACTAAAGGATCTCTATCTTTCTTTGCATACCGGGATCCAGAACCTGGCTAAGTATTATTTTAGTGCCGATAATAACGTGGAATTATAAAATCTTGCTTTCTGCTGGGCAATTTTGGTAAAATAATGGTTATAAAATAGGAATCTGGGAGAATTTGTGGGCAAAGTCAAGATACTGGTCATTGAAGATGAAAAAGATATAGTGGAACTGCTGCAGTATAACCTGGAAAAGGAGAACTTTAAAGTTCTCAGTGCCGGTAATGGGCAGAAAGGCCTGGATTCAGCGCGCAAAAATATACCGGACCTGATCTTGCTGGACCTGATGCTGCCGGAAATAGACGGCCTGGAAGTATGCCGCATCCTGAAAAAAGATACTAAGACCAGCCATATACCTATCATCATGCTTACCGCCAAATCCGGTGAGAGCGACAAGATCGTCGGCCTGGAACTGGGAGCGGACGACTATATCACCAAACCCTTTAGCGTCAAAGAACTGATCGCCAGAATAAAAGCCTTGCTGCGGCGCATGCATCCTGAAGCCAGGCAAGCTGAGATGGTCAAGATCGGTGATGTTATAATTGATTTCAGTAAATACTTGGTAACCCAGAAAGGCAAGATCATAGAGTTGACCACTAAAGAATTCGAACTGCTCAAAGCCCTGATCAATGCCCACGGCCGGGTTATTTCACGGGATAATTTACTGGAAAATGTTTGGGGCTATGATTATTCCCTGGAAATTACCACCCGCACAGTTGATGTCCATATCCTTTACCTGCGCAAAAAACTGAAAAGTATCGCCGACCGCATCATTACCATAAAAAACGTCGGCTACCGCCTGGAATTGGAAAGCTGACCCTCCATGAAAATAAACATCTCAACTAAACTTATCTTAAATTATCTCCTGCTGGTAGCGCTGGTTTTCTCAAGCACTACTTTTATTATCCTGCACAAATTAAATTTTGAATCAAAAGTCCAGCTTGAAAATGAATTGGTGACCAAAGCGCGTTTAATATCCGAGTTTATTCCCGTGCAAATCATTAAACAGGAAAATATAAACCAGATCCAGCCCCTGGTCAGAATAGCTAAACAGAAGGCCCAAGCCCGGATCACTATTATCGCCAAAGACGGCCAGGTCCTGGGGGACTCTGAATCCGAGCCGGAAGCTATGGAGAACCACCGCTCCCGGCCGGAAGTGATCGACGCGCTGCAAGGTAAAATAGGTGTTAGCACCCGCTACAGCTATACCCTGCAGAAAAAAATGCTCTATGTCGCTATACCGGCCAAGACCAGCCAAGGAGAAATTGGTGGAACCATCAGGGTCGCCCTACCCCTCACCACGGTTAATACTTTGACCGTCAATATCTTGCCAAATCTCTGGATCGGCATTATCGTAGCCCTGATCTTAACCATTATCCTGGGATATATCTCTGCTCATGTGATCACTAAACCAATTCGCCAGATCAATGCCATGACCCAGCAGGCGATCAAAGGGAATTGGTCCCAGAAAATACCAGTCACTACCCAGGATGAAATGGGGAGTCTGGCCAAGTCATTAAATCTATTATTCCAGCAGGTTCAGGGGAACATTGAAGCTATTAAAAATGAACAAAACAAGATCACGGCTATTATCTCCAGCATGAGCGAAGGAGTGATCGCTTGTGATACAGACAGTCGTATCTTGTTGATCAATAAATCCATCGAAAAGACCTTTAATGTGACTGCGGCTGATTGCCAGAACAAGATGCTGCTGGAAGCTATCCGCAATAATGAGCTGGATGAAATATTAAGCCTGACCCTGCGGTCCGGACAGGCACAACAAAGTGAATTGTCAATTCTTGTGCCCATACAGAAGATCTTCCAAATATATGCCAGTCCGCTTAAAAAAGAAGACCAGACAGTCGGAGCCGTCCTGGTCATGCATGATATCACCGAATTGAAACATTTGGAAAATGTGCGCAAAGAATTCATTTCCAATGTTTCCCATGAATTAAAAACTCCCCTGACATCAATTAAAGGATTTATCGAAACCCTGTTGGCCGGAGCCCTGGAAGATAAAAACAATAACCGGCGGTTCCTTTCCATTATCCAGGAACATGCCGACCGGCTGGGCAAACTTATTAATGATATCCTGGAATTATCCAAGTTGGAATCCAAAGAGATACGATTGGAATTCCAACCTTCGGACTTGCGGGAGATCATCAAGAAAACAGTGGAAACCTTTACCCCTCAATTAGTAAAGAGCAAAGTCACCTGTTCGATAAATATTAAGGATCCTCTTCCCCAGGTCCAGGCAGACCAGGATAAGATCACCCAGGTATTGATCAACTTGATCGATAATGCCATTAAGTTCAATAAGGAAAATGGTAGTATCATGATCACTGCCGAACTCCAGCCTGATTCCCTGAAAGTCAGTATCAAAGACACCGGCATAGGTCTCCCCGCCGCAGATCTGCCGCGCATATTTGAAAGATTTTATCGCGTGGATAAGGCCCGTTCCCGTGACCTGGGAGGGACTGGCCTGGGACTTTCCATTGTTAAACACATCATTGAAGCCCACCACGGCCAAGTTGGCATCGAAAGCATCCAGGAACGAGGATCCACCTTCTGGTTCACCTTGCCTATATAACCCATCAAAATTAAAATTTAAGACTTTTACCCCCTGTTTATAAAAATGAACAGGGGTCTTCGTTTTACGCAGATTTTACTTATTGCTAATTTATTTCTATTATCCTTCCTTTATAATTATCTTAGACAAAATAAAAAAGAAGAAGTATCCCGAGGGGATAAATACTTATGGATAATAAGATCATCTTAATCGTTGAGGACGACCTGTATATTATTGAATTGCTTACCTACAACCTGAACAAAGAAGGATTCAATGTCATTGCCCTTCCCAACGGGGAGACAGTGCTGGAGCTGGCCGGCAAGATCAAGCCAGACCTGATCATCCTGGACCTGATGATGCCGGGCTTGAATGGCCATGAAATATTGCACTTGCTTAAACGCAATATGCAACTACACCGCATCCCGGTAATTATTATCAGCGCTTTGATCAATAAAGATGTCATTAACAAATCTTTTGAACTAAAAGCGGCAGAGTATGTCGCTAAACCTTTTAATGTCGGTGAATTGATTAAAATAGTGCGCCGGGTACTGTCCCAAGAGGCGGTTGCGGTTTAACTTACATTTTACTTGATATTCATTTCACCCTAACATCATTTATTTATAATTAACTTATAAAATATAAATATTTTTGCATAAACAAACAATTAAGGGGGTGATCTATAAAAAACAAAAATTAATCCGCGCCGCGTCCGCCGGCGTACTAGTGGCGGGGAATCAGTTTTCTGAATCCGCGTAATCAAATTAATAAGGAGGAAGACATGTTGAAAGCCGTAAAAACAGCAGTTGTTTGTATGTTACTGTTAAACTTGAGCCAAATGGCCTTTGCCGCTGCCGGGGATTGGACCTTTAGTGGAACAAACTGGTTAAGGACACGGGTAATAAGCAAGGACCTGCAAGGTCCGCTGAAGGATACTGATAAAACTACTGATTCCGGATTTTCTGTAGACCGGGGTTATGTCCGGTACACCTACCAGTTCACTGATACGATCAAGGGACAATGGACAGCGGATTTCTTTTCTGCCAAGACCGGTGATTTCAAGGACGGCGCTGGCATTAAGCTTAAAGAAAGCTATGTTGACCTGCCGGTAGGGATACCGGAAGGGAAATTAACCTTCGGTTTACAGAAGAACTACCTGGGGTTGATCTATGATTACGATTACCGGATCATCGAAAAAGAATTCATTGACCGGAATGGTATTGACGCTTCCGCGGATAATGGCCTGGTTGTGAACGGCTTTTTCCCCATGGGGTATGGCACTTATGCTGTTGGCATATATAATGGTGAAGGTTATAAAAAAGCCCTTAGCCCTGATGTCAACACGGAAGTGGCGGTGGTGACTGATGCCCGGTTTATTGTTATCCCGGGATTGACCGTAGGTGCCAGCTATAAGCGTGATCTGCAGGGCACTGTGGCCTCTACCGGAAACAATGCTTACAATACCAATAACCTGATGGTCGGTATGATCCGCATCGCGTATGGACAATTTGATATGTGGGGCGAATACATTAACCAAAAGATTGATACTTACAGCACGACTTCTAACAAATTCACGGAAGTTAAAAAGAAAGGCTTCTCCCTGATGCCATCGTACCAATTGAATCCGGCCTGGACCGTATTGGCCAGGTATGATAGCTGGGATCCTAACACTGATACTACTGATAATAAAGTTAATACCATAATAGCCGGTATAAATTACGCTATTACCAAAGGTGTTTTACTGCAATTGAATTACCAAAAAGATGATCCGGAAAACAGCGCTACAGCCGCAACAACTCAGTACCTGGCGCAGTTAGCTTGGAGCTTCTCACGGGTATTCGTACAATAGAAATACCATTACGCGGATTCTAAAAACAGATTTCGCGGATTAAAAAAGGAGGAAAAATGAGTAAAATAATCAAAAGCATAAGTATTTTAAGTATCCTGATTTTAACAGCCGGGAATTTGCTGGCCGCGGGGCAGAAACTGACTATGAGCGGGTCTACTACTGTCCTGCCCATAGCCCAAAAAGCAGCAGAAGAATTCATGAATGAACATCCTGATGTGGACATCAGCGTGCGGGGCGGAGGGTCAGGGGTTGGCGTGGCGGCAATAATGGATGGGACCGTAGATATCGGCAACGCTTCACGGGCAGCTAAAGCCAAGGAGATCGCCACAGCCCGGGGTAAAGGTGTCAGTATGGTCGGGACAGTAGTCGCCAAAGACGGGATCTGTATCATAGTCAATAAAGCCAATAGTATCAACAGCATCTCCCTCGAGACAGCAAAAAAGATCTATACCGGAGAGATCAGTAAATGGAGCGAGGCTGGCGGCAGCGGCGGCACGATCGTGATCATTTCGCGGGATACAGCCAGCGGAACTTTCGAGGTTTTTAATGAAAAAGTGCTCAAAGGAAGTAAAGTAAGGGAAGACGCTATGATGCTGGCTTCCAACCAGGCGATCTTAACCTCTGTGTCCAGCACTCCGGGAGCGATCGGATACATCGGATTAGGTTATGTCACTGACGAAGTCAAACCCCTGGTAGTCAATGGAGTCACTGCCTCAAAGGAAACCGTGATCAGCGGCAAGTATCCGGTAAGCCGCCCGTTATATATGTATACTAATGGCGCGCCTAAAGGACTGGCTAAGCAATTCCTGGATTATCTCTTAAGCCCCACAGGCCAGAAGTTAGTCGAAGAAGTAGGTTTCATCGCAGTTAAGTAAGAACGCCATCGTTCTTACACCCCGGCTAAAAGCGCTTAGGGTTTATGACCCGGCGCTTTTAGCCAATCGTTTTTTTTGCTAACCATTAAAAGGACCGATAATGACCATCAAAAAGAATAAAAAAGAAAAATTACTGGAAATATTATTCCTTTTCTTCGCTTTTCTATCCAATATTTTATTAGTCGGCATCATCATTATCCTCTTTAAGGAAAGTTTACCCCTGTTCAAGGAAATAAAAGTCCTTGATTTCCTGCTGGGCCGGCATTGGTATCCCACTTATGACCCGCCGGAATTCGGCATTCTGCCATTGATACTCGGGTCATTATGGGTAACTATCGGCTCTTTACTGGTGGCAGTACCGCTGGGACTGGGCGCGGCTATTTATATATCTGAGATCGCTTCAACTAACTTAAAAGAAATACTGAAACCAGCGGTAGAGGTGTTGGCTGGTATTCCCTCTGTCGTACTGGGATTTTTCGGTATGGTCGTGATCGCCCCTTTCCTGCAAAATGTTTTCAAACTGCCTACCGGGCTCAATGCTTTGAATGCCTCTATTTTACTCGGGATCATGGCTATTCCTACGATAACCAGTATTTCAGAAGATTGTATTTCCGCGGTACCGCGCGGCTTCAAAGAAGCTTCGTACGCCTTAGGCGCCAATCGCTGGGAAACCATGATCAAGGTCACTGTTCCGGCGGCTTTTTCCGGCATCAGTTCAGCGGTCATTCTGGGCATGGGACGAGCGATCGGCGAGACCATGACCGTGCTCATGGTCGCTGGCGGCGCGGCTATCATCCCCCATTCATTCCTACAACCGGTGCGGACCATGACTGCCACTATCGCCGCGGAAATGGGCGAAACAGCTATCGGCAGCGATCATTATTTTGCCCTGTTTGGCATCGCTGTAGTGCTTTTTATCCTGACCCTTATTTTCAATATCATTGCTGACCTGGTCGCGCAACGTTTCAGGAAAAGGATCGTCTAGTGCTAAATATAAGTAATCGTAAATGGCGCGAACTCAAACAACAAATAGGTTTTATGACCGTCCGGCTGGCCGCACTCATTATCTTTATTATACTGGGTATTTTGCTCTACTTCATATTCAGCCGCGGCATTAAAGTGATCAGTTGGGATTTCCTGACCAAAATGCCGGAGAAAGGCATGACTGCCGGCGGTATATTCCCCGCCATACTTGGTTCTTTTTATCTTACTATGGGCGCCATATTATTTGCCTTGCCATTGGGTATATTGGCGGCCATTTATATGACTGAATATGCCACCCAGGGGAAGATCATCCGTATTATCCGTATCGGAATCAGTAACCTGGCCAGCGTGCCTTCAATTGTTTTCGGATTATTTGGTTTAGCGCTTTTCGTTAATTACCTGAAGTTTGGTGTTTCTATACTTTCCGGGAGCCTGACTCTCGGGATAATGATACTGCCGGTAATAATCCGTGCCAGTGAGGAAGCTTTGCTGCTAGTACCGCATGGTTTCCGGGAAGCTTCCCTGGCCTTGGGAGCTACGAAGTGGCAGACGATCTATAAAATAGTATTACCTAACGCTATCGGCGGGATCATCACCGGAGCCATACTCGGAGTTGGCCGGGTAGCCGGAGAAACAGCGCCTATTCTTTTCACGGCAGCGACCTTTTATATCCGCAAACTGCCTGATTCGGTTTTCAGCGAGGTAATGGCCCTGCCTTACCACATATATGCTTTAATGACTGAGGGCAGTCACCCTAAAGAACAAAAAGCAATCGCGTATGGCGCGTCTCTGGTGCTTATTATCATGGTGCTGGGGATAAACCTGCTGGCGATATTGATCCGCAACTATTACAGGAGGAAAAAGAAATGGTAAGCAGTATCGGGGGCGCCAATCTGCGCATGGAAGTAAAAAACCTTAATTTCTATTACGGCCGGAGCCTGGCTTTAAAGAATATCAATATGGGGATAGAAAATAATAAAGTCACCGCGGTTATCGGCCCGTCTGGCTGCGGTAAATCCACTTTTATCAGGATCTTGAACCGGATGAATGACATAATCATTGGCACCCGGGTGGAAGGCGAGATCCTGCTGGATGAGCAAAATATATATGATCCGCGGGTGGATGTGGTAGAGATACGCCGCAAGATAGGTATGGTATTCCAGAAATCAAATCCCTTTCCTAAATCAATTTTTGACAACATTGCGTATGGTTTACGAATTAATGGGATCAGTAATAAAACAGAGATCATTGACCGGGTGGAAATGAGCCTTAAAAATTCCGCTCTTTGGGACGAAGTAAAGGACCGGCTGGACGATAACGCTTTTGAACTCTCCGGCGGGCAGCAACAAAGGCTATGCATCGCCCGGGCGCTGGCCATAGAACCGGAAGTGATCTTATTTGATGAGCCCTGTTCCGCTTTAGACCCTATTTCCACCGCCAAGATCGAGGAATTGATCAACCAGCTGAAAGAAAAATATACTATTGCCATTGTCACACATAACATGCAGCAAGCAGCGCGTATTTCTGATTATACCGGGTTTTTTCTACTTGGTGAATTAATAGAATTCGACAAAACAGAAAAGATATTCACTAATCCATCCCAAAAACAGACTGAAGATTATATCACCGGTAGATTCGGCTAAATTTAGCGCTTGAAACCGCATCCCCAATCTGCTATACTACTATCCATTATGCGTAACTTATTAGTAATTTATTCTTTATGCATACTGGTGCTCTCAGGATGCGGCCGCGATAAGGCAGGATCCGGCATTACGGTTGCCGGGTCAACCAGTGTACAGCCATTCGCTGATAAATGGGCTGAAGTCTATATGGAAGAGAATCCCGGAAAGATCGTCAATGTCCAGGGTGGAGGGTCCAGCGCCGGCATTCAGGCCACCAAAAGCGGCGCCTGTAATATCGGGACCTCTTCGCGCGATCTGAAATCCGATGAAAAAGATCTGACTGAAATTGTCGTGGCCAGGGATGGATTAGCGATCATAGTCCACCCGCTGAATCCTATCGATAACCTGGGCCTTGAACAAGTCAAAGGGATCTTTAACGGGAAGATCAGGAACTGGCGGGAATTAGGCGGGAGCGACAAAATGATCACCGTTGTCACCAGGGAGGAAGGATCCGGGACCCGGGGCGCTTTCCAGGAACTGGTCATGAAAAAAGACCGCGTGGCCAAGAGCGCCATAGTGCAGGACTCCAACGGCACTGTGCGCGAGATCGTAGCCGGCGATCCAAATTCTATCGGGTATATATCCCTGGGATTGGTCAATAATAAGGTCCGGGCCCTTAAACTGAACGGGGTCCCGGCTACTGATGAAAACATTATTTCAAAAAAATACAAACTGGTGCGGCCGTTCCTTTTCGTCACTAAGGGTGAACCAACACCTGTTTGCCGGGAATTTATCAACTTTGTGCAGTCTGCGGAAGGACAAAAACTCGTATCTGAAGAAGGATTGATCCCTGTAAAATGACCCGTTTAGAGCGTAATGAGCGCCTGATCAAGATCGCCTTGTTAGTGATCGCCTGTTCAGCAGTATCCATACTGGCAGTGATCACTATTTTTATTTTTTCCGAAGGCACTCCCATTATGTTCAAATATGGATTTAAAAGCTTTTTATTAGGACTGGATTGGTACCCTTCTGAACAAAGTTTCGGCCTGCTGCCCATGATCATCGGCTCTGTAATGGTGACCCTTGGGTCCCTGATCGTGGGAGTCCCTTTCGGGCTGGCCTGCGCAATTTTTCTCACTGAATTTTCCAGCCGGCGCTTGCGCCATATATTGAAACCGATCATTGAATTGCTGGCCGGTATCCCTTCCGTGGTGTACGGTTTTATCGGCGTAGTGATCCTGGTACCGTTCATCCGCGAAAACTTTGGCGGCCCGGGGCTTTCCGTCCTGGCTGCTTCTATCATCCTGGGGATAATGATACTACCGACCATTATCAGCATCTCTATTGATTCCCTACAAGCAGTGCCGCGCAGTTACCGTGAGGGCTCTATCGCCCTGGGCGCCACTAAATGGCAGACCACTAAAATGGTTACTTTGAAAGCAGCCCGTTCCGGCATTATTGCCAGTATTATCCTGGGCATGGGACGCGCGATCGGCGAAACTATGGCAGTGATCATGATCGCCGGTAATGCCATCAATATCCCGCATTCTGTATTGGATCCGGTCCGCACCCTGACTTCTAATATCGCCCTGGAAATGGGTTATGCCAGTGGTGAACACCGGGAAGCGCTATTCGCTACAGGAGTAATACTATTTGTGATCATTATGGTCTTAAATACCTTGGCTAACCTCACTTCCGCTAAAAGGAAGGCCTAATGCATATCAATCCCCGTCTCGAAGAAGCTGTAGTCAAAGTACTCCTCTGGCTTTTTACCCTCATCACGGTCTTTGTCCTGTTCTTTATTATTTTCTATATCTTGAAACACGGTTTGCCTGTAGTCAACTACCAGTTCCTGACCACTGACCCAATGGATATGGGCAAGTCCGGCGGCATTTATACCACGATCATCGGCACTATAGCCCTGACCTTGGTAGCCATCCTGATCGCTACGCCACTGGGTATAGGCACGGCCATTTACCTGACAGAATATACCCGGGAAAACAAGATCACCAAGATCATCCGCTTTGGTTCAGAATGCCTGGCTGGGATCCCTTCGATCATATTCGGTTTGTTCGGTTTTATTTTATTTGTCACAAAATTAAAAATGGGTTGGTCAATTTTGAGCGGCAGTTTGACCCTGGCTTTTATGATCCTGCCAACCATTATCCGTACCAGTGAGGAAGCTATTAAATCAGTTCCCTATAATTTCCGGGAGGTCAGCTATTCCCTCGGCAGTACCCAGTGGCAGACTGTGATCAAAGTGGTCCTGCCCTCGGCTTTGCCCGGCATCCTGACCGGTGTGATCCTGAGCGTGGGACGCAGTATCGGTGAAACCGCGGCTGTGATCTTTACCGCCGGCAGCGCTTTACGCCTGCCTACTTCCCTGTTCTCTTCTTCCCGGACCATGGCGGTGCATTTCTATATAATGGCTCGGGAAGGGATATCCATGCCTAATGCTTATGGAACCGCAGCCGTATTGATCATTACTATTTTAATCATTAATATCGTCGCCTACCGGTTAATGCACAAGTTTATTAAGAAATACAGTTAGTCAGGGATTAGAGGATCTTCATGAGTGACGGCATTATTAAAACTGATAATTTCAGCCATTATTTTGGTTCTATCCAGACTCTTAAAAAAATAAACCTGGAAGTACGTCGCAATGAGATACTGGGGATTATCGGGCCTGCTGGCAGCGGTAAATCTACTTTTTTGCGCGCTCTTAACCGCCTTAATGACCTAACTTTCGGTTCACGGATAGAAGGTACTATTAGAATAGACGGGCAAGATATTT
>JAQTPL010000074.1 GCA_028712895.1 bacterium
TTCCGTTACCTGGTAAAGGATGACAGCGATGCCTGGAAACAGGTGATAATACCCTTTAAAGCATTTGAAGTGAGAACAGACTGGCAGCCGAATAATGCCAATAAGAATAAGACTCTTGATTTTCCGATCATGACCTATCAGTTTGAGCCACGTCCCAAAAATGAGGGAGAGTGGAGTTTTGATAAGGTTGAATTAGTAAATGTGAAAGAAGAGAGTGCAGCAAAATAATAATTAAGGAGAAGCGAACAATCGCTTCTCCTTTTTTTAATTCAAAATCACTATAATAATAGGAGAGAGCAATGAGGAAATTAATTGGCTTAATGGTGCTGGCCAGCTGCCTGCTGTCAGTATCAGTACTTTTTGCTGAGCCGGTCAAACTGGTATATTGGCATTATTTCACGGACCGGGACGCGGTCTTGAAAAAGATCGCCGCTGATTTCGAAAAACAAACCGGGATACAGGTAGATGTGCAGAATTACGGCCCGCCTGAAGCTTATGACCGCAGATTGAGCGCGGCGGCACGCGGCAAAGCTTTACCTGACCTCATCACGATCACGCTGAATATTACTAATTATGCGGCCTATGTCCGCGGCGGGCATTTCCTGGACCTGACACCGTATATGGATCAGGAATGGAAAAGTTCCATTCCGGCAAACTATTTGCGGGGCTTTACCTTCACCGCTGAGGATATGTCGGTTTATGGCGTCAAAAAAGCCGGCTTGTACGGCCTGCCTGTAGATGCTAATTGCATGGCTATTTTTTATAATACCAAATTATGGGCAAAAGCCGGGATCACAAATGTCCCGAAAACCTGGGATGAATTTATCGCGGCTGGCAAAAAACTTAGAGCTGCCGGTATTGATCCTTTTGTCGCTAACTTTTATGGCCAGCAGTGGGAGAATCATACTTTCTGGATGAACTATGCCTTTGCCTATTTAGGGACGAAAGGTTTTACTGACCTGACTTTTGGCCGCGTCAAATTCTCTGATCCCCGGGTCGTAAAGAGCTTTAAGATCTTCGCTGATATGCGCGAGGCCAAGATGTATATGAACGGGATCACCGGTGGTATTAACGGGGAGGATATATTCCCGCAAAATAAAGTGGGTATGTTCTGGTTCGGGTCTTGGGAGATCGGGGTCTGGAAACAGACTGCGCCAAATTTCCAGGATTTTGACGTATTCTACCCGCCTAAGCCGGCAGACGCAGCCAATCAGTGCTTATTGCCTGGCGGGCCGGGCGCTGCTATAGCGATTAATGCCAAAGGTAAAAATGCAGAAGCAGCAGTGAAATTTGTCAAGTACCTGACCAGTAAGGTGCCGCAGATGATGTACGCTGAAAGCAGCCAAAACCTTCCGGTAAACCTGATTGCCCGCAAAGAAATGAAGACCGGCAGTAAACTTGCTAAATTTGTCCCCTGGATGGGCAGTCTCTATTATGGCCAGTTCCAAAATCCGCCGATGTGGGGTGAGATCCTGAGCAAGGTCAATGTCGAGATACAATCTATTATCCTGGGAGAAAAAACCCCGGAACAAGTCTGTAAGTTCCTGGATGAAGAATATGAGCGGGTCAAAAAGAGATATGAAGAATAAAAATAGCGTTAAGCGGATAGCGTATAGCGGGTAGAAAAGCCAAGGATGAAAACGACAAGCTTCAGGGACTTGATAGTCTGGCAGAAATCTTATAAGCTAACTTTGGAAGCATATAAAGTGACTTCGCGGTTTCCTAAAGATGAACTCTACGGATTAACTTCACAAATAAGAAGGGCAGCAGTATCTATCCCGTCTAATATAGCTGAAGGTTATGCCAGGCAACATAGGAATGAATATAGACAATATTTAGCTATTGCCTTTGGTTCTCTGGCAGAGTTCGAAACACAATTATTATTAGCACAGGACTTAAAATACTTAGAATTACACGAGTATAGTGAGTTAGAACAGTTGCGTAAGGAAATCGGCTCTATGCTATACAAAATGATTAATCCTATACGCTAAACGCTACACGCTATACGCTACTTGATGAGGTTTTGCATGCTGAAACGTCCGTGGAAACGCCGCGAGATCGTGTACTTATTTTTTGTGCTGCCGGCACTGATATTTTTCGGCGTTTTTGTCATTTATCCTTTTATCAAAAATTTCCTGATCACGTTCTATTCCTGGGACGGTCTCAATGAAATGGAATTTGTTGGCCTGACTAATTATAAAAAGGCCCTGTTCCAGTCTCCGGATTTCTGGAAACCTATAAAAAATGCCGCCTTCCTGGCTTTGATGGGGATCACTGTCCAGAATGGGCTGGCCTTATTGCTGGCCTGGATAGTGGATAAAGAACTAAAAGGGGCAAAATTCTACCGCGTTATTTTCTTTATCCCACCAATGTTATCCTTTGTCGTGATCGCCTTCCTGTGGAAATGGATTCTGGAACCAAACCTGGGGATTTTAAATATTTTTCTTAAGAATGTAGGCCTGGGGAACTGGGCTTTAGCCTGGCTGGGTATGCGGCAAACTGCTCTGCCGACGGTAGCTATGGTCAATATCTGGGCTAGCTTCGGCTGGGGTTTTGTCATGTTCCTGGCTGCATTACAGGGTATCGAGCGGGGTATTTACGAAGCCGCGCGTATAGACGGGGCCAGCCCTTTGCAGGAATTCT
>JAQTPL010000075.1 GCA_028712895.1 bacterium
GGGTCTTTTGCCGGATGAATCCGATCTTATCCCTGACCCCGATTTTATCCATCACCTTAAAAACTAACTCGGATGCCTCAAAAGAAAAGGTCCCGCTTTCAAAATAAAAACCATTTCTCCAGAATCCAGCAGTGTATCCTCCGGGAGAGCTATGGGACTCAAAAATAGTGACCTGGTGGCCCTTTTTAGCCAGCAGGTTACCAGATACTAAGCCGCCGATACCGGCCCCGATGATCGCTATCTTTTTCATGCCAATCCCTTCAGAATATCTTTCTTACACAGATTTAGGAGCTTCTACTTTCTTTTTCAGGAAATTAGCCCTGATCCAAGCCCAATTAAGTGCGATATGGACAAAAACCAGGACAATAAAAACCATGCCGTTGAGGGCATGCAGCTTATACAGCCACCCGGGCGCTTTTTCCAGGACCATGAATACCACTGATATCGCCTGTACCAAGAATGATATGCCCAGAACAAAGTTGACGAATTTAAGCAACTTTATTTTGTTCATATTTCCTCCTTTATCTTTTATTGTATAATTCCCGCCCTCTGCGGCGGCCAGATAATTTTTATGACTACGCAGCGCACATCCGCCAGCGGAACCATACCAAAATAGCGGCTGTCGTCGCTAAGGTCACGATTAGCTCCCAGGACAAAACAAGTACCCGCGGCAACGATCACAGGGGCCATCTCATCACGCTTTTTAAGCTCTCTGGGGATAAGATATTCGTCGGAAAATCGGGAAAAATCCAGTGAATCGTTATGCCGGATGTATGGTTCAAGCAATCTTTGTTTATTCAGAAACACTTCTTTGGCCCTGATCTCTACCATATCTCCAGGCACACCGATCACCCGTTTGCAGTAATTTTCATCTTTGTTCCGGGGAGATTTAAAAGCAATGATCTCCCCTCTTTGCGGCACATAGTCGGTGACATATTTATCCAGGACTATATCCTCATTCTCGATGCCGGGACGCATCGAATCCCCCAGTGATATACCGACGTAATAGTTGTACTTATAGTACTGGACCAACGGCGTAAGATAATTGGCTAAAAATATAAGCATCACGAGCAACCCGGCTACAGCCAGGACCTTGATCAGTGCTGGAGCCGGCCCTGGTTCATTATCACGGTTATGCTGCCGGGCACAGGTATAGGCATCGATCATGCTAAAAATGTGGAATCCTATCACCATAAAACCAGTCGCTATAAAGCCCAGCCAATGCAGTTTTGTGACCCTGGTATAAGGAGAGACAATAAAATTCAGCCAGCTGTTAAGGCCCAGGATGGAGATAACGCTACCGCCGGTCAGGAGCAGCCCGCGATACATGCGCCCCGCATATATTTGCCCAAATCCCGGCAAAATATAACTTAATAAAACAGCTAACCATGGTTCTTTGGCTTTTATGGTCATTTTCAGTCTGCCAGGAGTTTCTCTATTTTTTCTTTATATTCCCTGCTTTTGCCCTCGTATTGCGACAGCAGTTTATCCAAGTGCTGGTAATGCTTTTCGATCTCCGGACGCAAACGGTGCGACTGTTTGGATAATTCAGCAATCGCCACTCCATTGCCGGCGGTTGACGCCTGGATCAACGCCTCAGTACACTCATGCAATTCTTTTTCCTGGGCAGCGATTACTGCTTCCAGCATTTTTATCTCCTGCTCCAAAGGTCTTAATACCTGGGACTTTTCCTGCACCAGCACCGCTTTTTTTAGCTTGATGGATTTCTTATCGTCTATTTTTGTTTTTACCACCAACGACGAACGACGAACGGCTAACGTTTCTTCTTCTTCGTTCTCCCAGCCGACCTTGTCTAAAAATTCCTGGTAAGTACCTTCAAAAACAGTAGCTTTGCCCCGGTCAAAGACGATCAATCTGGTGGCTAACCGGTGCAAATACAATTCGTTGTGGGTCACCATCATTACTGAGCCGGGAAACTCCTCTATCGCCTCAAGAAGTGATTCGCATGATTCCAGGTCCAGATGATTGGTCGGTTCATCCAGCAGCAATAAATGACTGGGCGTAGCCAGGAGTTTTCCTAAAAGAACCCTGCTTCTTTCCCCGCCAGACAGGACACTGACCTGTTTCAAAGCCAGGTCCCCTCCGAACATCATCCCGCCGCAAATTGTGCGCGCCTGCTGCGGCAGGAGATCAGCATCAGCACTCATGATCTCTTCAAACACGGTTTTCTGTTCATTAAGTTGTGACAGGTTAGTTTGGCCAAAAAAATCAGTTTTCAATACCGGGTGCCGCTTGATCGTACCACCGCTCAGCGACAACTCCCCGGCTATTATCCTTAATAGCGTCGATTTGCCTTTGCCGTTCTTACCGATCACACAGATCCGTTCCTGGCGTCCGATATTGAAGGAAAGCTTTTCCATGAGCCAGGGCGCTTCCTGGTTATAGGAAAAAGTTAAATTATGGGCCGCCAGCATTTGGGCCGCCGGGAAATCAGCGGAGCGAAATGAAAACTCCAGGTTCTCTATTTTCCCCAGTTCTTTCAGTTGCTCTTTCTTGGCCAGCATTTTGACCC
>JAQTPL010000013.1 GCA_028712895.1 bacterium
ATTTTATTAGCTTCTGACCCTAAGAGCCAGGCCCATACATACGGAAAAGAGCGGTTGCATATCGTCCATTTGTTCATTAGATATATTCTTCAGGTTCAATTTTGCTTTCTCGAAAGGATTGATCTTTTCGACGGGCAATTTGGTTTCTTGGGTAATGATCTTCTCGATCCCCTTGATCTTTGCCGTCCCGCCGCTCAAAATGATCTTTTTGAGAGAGCGTTCGCTGGACTGCGCCTGGTAATAATCCAGGGAGCGGCGTATTTCGCCGAGCAGTTCATGGAATACCGGCTTGATGATATCAGAGATCTGTTCTGATTCCTTATCTCCTTCTTCATCTTCAGAGAGGATCACGGCCTTGTTTTTCTTCAGCTCTTCGGCTTTTAAATAATCCAGCCGCAGGTCCCGCTGTAAAGCTTTCGTCAAGTTATTGCCGGCGATAGATACGTCGCGGGTAAAACGGGATATCCCGTTCTCGATAATATTAATATTGGTAAAAGTAGCCCCGATATTCAGGAGGACTATACCGCCGGTATTAGTATCTTCGCCCATATTGTAATCATAAAGATTTTCCAGGGCAAAAGAATCGACATCAATAAGTACCGGCCGCAAACCGACATTTTTAATAATATTGACCTGACGGTCAATGATATCTTTCTTGCCGGCAACCAGCAGTACATCCATCCGCTTGGTCTCTTCTTCCTCGTTGTCACCCAGGATCTGGAAATCCAACTGCGCCTGGTCCAGAGGGAAGGAAATATAAGGCTCAGCTTCAAACTTAATGGTCGTTTCCAGGTCTTTCTGGGACATCTTCGGCAAAATGATATAACGGACTACGACGGCATCGCCGCTGAGGGAAATGATGGCCTTCTTGATATTTAGCTGGCTTTCGGTGATTATTTGCTTAAGGACGTTACTGATGAGTTTGTCTTTCTCTTCGGCGGGCATGGTGGTTAAAGCAGTGTCGGGACTGATTTCGCGTAAGCCTAACTTGGTGAGGGTATCGTTCTTGAGGTAGGCTATCTTGATGGAATGTGTTCCGATGTCAATACCTACTGCATCAAAGCTGGGTTTCATTGTTTTCATATGTATTGTATCTCCTTTTCGACCACCTTTCTTATATATTAATTAACATAATCGCTTTTTCTTGTCAAGATTTATTTTTCAAATTACCGCAGTATTCCGTGATTCTCCGTCCATAAATACGTCGCGTCAGACGAGAATCATGGCCCAGGAACTTTATTGGTGATCTCGTGGGAAATAATATTTCCAGCCTGATCATCTTCGGCAGACACATCAGTCACCACTACTTTTCTCGTGCCATTCACATCAGCTTCGGAAATTATCCTGATCATCCGCGCACCGGATATGTTTCCGCCATACCTGGTTGGCATGACCCAGCCGTGATCGCGGTCAAGCTCCCGCGCAGCCACATCAGTCGCTAAATGGTTGAACGGCGCATTTTCCACGTCAACTCCGGTTGTGCCATGCACGCCACTCGGAGCGACATTGCCGACACTGGCTAAGGTATTCAGAGAAGTATTTTTAAAGGCTTGCGGCTCATAATCATTATTACAGGCGTAAACACGATAATAAATATGCGTGGACGCAGTGCCCAGCGTAAAGCTCCCCGACCATTCACCCGGAAAGCCGGCCACTGGCTGCAAACTGACAAAACCATCAAATTTATCCGAGCCCACACCGTCGCCGCACGCTTCAGCAGTGATCTCACAAGCAGGATGATCAGCATAATTAGTCAACGCAGGATATCCAGCATGCACTGTATCTTCTACATCGCTAAACCTGTAATATACTCTCGTGTCATGCACCGGATCATCGGTCGTGCCAGTGGCTCCGGGATTACTGAGTATTCCGCTGTCTATTCCGCCCGAAGCACCTATTCCGCCCCGGCCGGGGATGACATTTTGGAAACCTGAGACCCCGTAAATATCGGCGGTTCCATTGCTAACATCCCGCAGTCCTATCTTTACGATATAGGTCCCGCCTCTGGACCAATCACCGCCGCCATCAGCCCAAGCTACACTAGTGCCTTGTCTGTTCTGCGGACCAGGAGCAGTTGCTTCCGGCCGGGAAAGATCATCCTGCAGAATATAATAAGCAAAAGGATTCGCTTCTGCGGTAGCATCATCGGCAGTCCAATGCGGCACCTGGTTATAGCTATACTTAGTTGCGCCTGCTCCAGCGCCGTCTTTTACTCTTAGTAAATAATCTACTTTAGCAGATTCCGGCATCAAGCCAAGATCTTGGATCGGCGTAGGCGTAGAAGTGTGACTCACTTTTAAAAATCCATAGTGGCCATAAAAAGAATTACCACTGTCTGCATTGCCGGTAAATCCGCCGGTAAAACTATTATTTGCGTGATCATCGATCACGGTAGTAGTGCTAAAACCATTATTCACGGCGATATTCCAGGTGGCATCAACAAAACTGTCGTAGGTAGCATCCATCCAGTTTTGGCCTCTTAAAACCAGGGCAAAAGAAGGATTGGCAGCATAGCCATCACTATAGGCAAAACGCAGGTAAAAGTCAGGTATTTCACCGTAAAAAACATCCGGCACAGAGTCAGTGGTAGCAGGCTGCATCAGACGGGTCAGATCCAGCATACTGGCTACATCAACCGGCACGTTCCCATTAGGCATAAAATATGAAGTGCTGAGAGGGAGGTTTGTTTCCGTGTTCCATTCATGTTTCATTGCTTCATGCCTGACATCATTATCCAATTCCCCGAGATGATTAGGGTCGGTACAACTGGCGGCTTTCTTGACATAATAGGTATAAGTATGGTTGCCATCATCGTGCCGCCAGGGATCAGCGGCAGACCTCTTACCTGATATCCTTATGCCCACCACGCCGTAATCACTGTTTTCCGAACCGCCGCAGGCATGGATATCGCTGGGAAAATCAGCATAATAATAATCATAAGCAGCGTCAGAATGATCAAGAACACCCTGGATATAATAATTTTCAGGGTCAGGGTCAGTATCAACATTGGTGTTGACAGTCAGGGAATGTGTCCCGACTGTATAATAGAATCTTACCTCAGTGCCCGCGCCGAGTTTTAGAACCTTGGCATAATGCTTGACTGAATCGGCATTAGTAATACAATATGAGTCGACGCCAGCGCCATTATTGGTTAAATCCAGATTTGTCGTTCCTGTTGCATGGTCCAAATCAAGACTGCCCCCACTGCTGACCAAAGGCTGAAGAGCAGGTTTATCATGAAGATATATTAAATTCACACCAGTAATATTATAGCTGAAATAGATCCGTCCCGGGTCAGATGGCGGCGCTACGCTCTTATATACTTTATTCCCGTCGCTTGGGGCAGATAACAGCCAGTATGTTTCTCCATTCTTTACAACCCTGAACATATATTTTACCGTAGTTCCAGGCACGTGGGCAGGAATAGCCGTGGCAGTTGTATAATAATATTCATTTGCAGCATTGTATATATGGGAATTAACTAAATCCTGGTGAAAGGAAGTTAAATCCGGATCAGCCCCGGTGTTGGTCCAGTACAAGGTAATAGTATAATCTGCCGGATTACCAGTGTATACTGTCCCTACATAAAGGTTCACCGTGTTTAGCTCGCTGGGAGTCGTTGGATCACGGTAATTGGGCCCCGCTAAACCAGGTACTGCATCCGCGGGCTTATGCCAGGCCACTTCCGGGAACTTAACCATCAGCATCGGCCGCATGAGATCGCTCACATTGCCTGCCACATCTACTACGCAGATGGTATAATAATAAGTACCGCCTGGTTCTAAATTGTCTACCGCAGGATTGTCCAGCACATAGGTCGAGTTATTATCAGTCATGCCATGGATATTACTCGATAATAGAAAATCACAGTAAGTATTAAGAAAAGCTATTCTGGTGGCTTCAGTAGCGTTATGAATGGTCCCCTCAAACGTAAACGTGGAGCGATATACATTATAATGGTCACGGCCGCTTTCGCGTGTATATCCAGGAGGCGGGGTTAGCGGGGTTCCGGCGCCGCGAACAGTATGCGGAGCATCATCAGTTATCGGCCAGGTCAGGTCAACAGTAGTAGTCCCCGGATTCACGACCGCAGTAGCAGCAGCAGAATTGACTACGGTCGGACTAGTCACATCTATGCCAAAAGCGATCGAACCAAGATTGGCTTCTGCCCAGTTGCTTTGATTGCCAAAAGTCGTTCTTACATTATCTTCAGTACGTCCCCGCCAATGATACTGTCCTTCACCTGAATTTGCCTGGTTCGGTAAATTTGTTAAAGCAAAACTAATATTGTTAGGGTTCACTACATAGGCTGAATTTGCGGTATTAACTATATTCCCCCCGCTGGCAAATGACTCTTCATAGGATACCTCAATATCGCCGCTGACTTTTTCTATTGTACTTGGCACTATAGGATCACTGTAGTCTGCCTGGATTACAGGATCCAAAGTATTAACCCACCCTCCAGTAACGAGGTTAGGCGGACCCATATTAGTTGGCGGATCAGGGTAGCCAATATAATTAGTAGAAGAAATTGAATTCCGATGCGCACCCAGATCACTCTTAAGATCTGGAGCGATTTCACCTGATATGCCGCGGTCAACGCAGGGACTAGTCAGGCCTTGTCCGGTATCAACTCTGGCGGGAGTATACTTATTTCTTAATTCATAAGAAGTAGCCCAAACCCCGGTACCGACAGTCAGGAACTGCGGATCAACATTGATATCATAATAAAAGTCAAACATATGTATGTTATCACCAGTGGGCGGGAAAGAATTGGAGATATAATCCGTATTATTATTATAAACACAATTATAATCACCATTGATATCCGTGCAACCATCCCACCAGCCATTATCGCTTTCACTTATCCCATATAAAAAGTTATTAGCAATAATGCTATGATCGAGCAGTACATAACCTGCTCCGGAACGAAATCCGGTATTTGAATTATTGGCAAAAGTGCAGAATTGCACCCAGGTATCAGGAGTACTTGGTACTTCATTCTTATAATCAATATTTAAACCATATGTATTGCTATAGCTGATATTATAACGATAAATTGATTGGCTATGGTTAGCAGTACAGGCATAAATTTCAAAACCATACGAGCTATTACGGACTAAATTGTATTCCACGAGCTGCCCAGCAGAAGCATATTCATAAATAGCCGCACCCATGTTGTAACATATATTATGATGGACATTATTAAAATTGCAATACCCATGGAGATCATAATCACCGCCGCCGCCGATAGTCTTGCCAATGCTAATCCCGTTCCTGGAGGTATTATGAACAGTATTATACTGGATGATATTGTTGGCAGCGCTGGTATTCAGGCAAATACCATCCTGGATTCTCGTGGCCATAGCCGCATCGCGGCCGTCTATTTCAAATCCATCTATAGTTATGTTATCTCCCTGGGAGAATGGCGCTCCGCCCCAGATCTGGATACCGGCACAGACATTACCGCCAAAACTCTCATTAGAACCAATGATCTTGGCCATGCCACGATTTTGGGCTTTAAGAGTAATTCCACTATAGAATAACATGCATACAGCCATATAATTATCACCGGCTGTCGCCCGGGCAGCGTTACATAGGGCAGAATTGTCCCAATAAGAATACGTGCCATCCATGACATTGATCACGTCTCCGGCGACCGTGGCAGCATTGGCGGCTCTTTGCAGGCTCTTAAAAGCAGTAGCCGGAGTAGTGCCGATATTAGCATCATCACCGGCATTACTGACCCAATAATTAACAGCTTGCGCAGGGCCAACAAAAATAGCAGTAATAAAAACTACTGCCATTAAAGAGAGATAAAATATTTTACTAAATAACTCCGGACACACATAGGCGCTACGCGGCTTTTTCATATTGACCACCCCATTATACAGTTCTTCCCTTCATAAAAGTTCCATACAAACTGGATTCTGTCAACTACTATTTTACCAGCGCGACCTTGATGGTTTTTTCAAAGCCATCGCTCTTGATATGGACCAGGTAAATACCGCTGGCCACTGCTTCGCTGCCGCTGTTCTTGCCATCCCAGGTCACCTTGTTTGTGCCCTTAGCACCGCCGGCAATACCCGGATCATAATGCATTTCTTTCACTAATTCGCCATAAATATTATAAATAGAAATGGTTACGTTTCTATCATCATTTAAAACATAGCGGATAGTCAAGAGCCCCAGCTTAGGTTTATAGGGATTGGGATAGGAGAAATCGCCGGTTATATTATCCAGTTCCCCCGCGTTATCGACAGTAAAATTGCCGGTTGAAACCGCAGTTCCTGTGCCATACCCGTCATTGGCGCTGATGCGTATCTGCACTGTTTCGCTATAGGTCTCACCCATATCAGCCAGTGAATTCCAGACAAAAGTATAGCTGGTGGCGGCAGATGAACTTGTCGCCAGCCCGGTTAAATTATTACCGCCCTCGCCTTTAGTAGCGCTGGCAAAGGTAGCTCCGCCGTCAAGACTATAAGACACGTTTATAGAGCAGGTGTCTGTATCAAAATCAGATAATGTATAGTTGATCGTGACATCTTCTCTCTGCGGCGTGGTGATAGCAGACATTGTTATTACCGGCAATGTATTGCCCTTGGGCAAGGCATTAGCCTGTGGATCGGTGGTGTCGATCTGGCTGGTATTCGGAACCTCATCCTCGGTTTTGATGCCAAACCATAACCTGATACCCACAGTCAAACCAGTCAGTGTACAGGTTTCTGTAGTTCCTGCTTCCAGGGGAGCTGGAATAATGGTACTGGCAACGTCGGTTAAGTAGCTCTCTGCCCACTCAGTCCCGTTAAAAGTAGCTGTACCATACTTAATCAAGTAAGCATTAGCAGTGCGTATATTGCCATCATCTCCCGGAGCAGTCCAGGTCAAGACTAACTCACCTCTCCTGGTGCCGGGAGCGGCTTGTAAATTATTGATCTCTGCCGGGGGAGTCACATCAGAGGAAACCTCTATTTTGATATAATCTGTATATATACCTATGGGCACTGAACCTAAACCACCACCGTTGTTAGTAGTTTCCACGAGAGCCTGGACAGTACCATCTACCTTGATATAATCGGCGATACTACGTGAAACCAGGTCTATTTTACAGTTCACTTCGTGATCTCCGACATTGGACGTATCGTAATCATAGCCATCAATACGGTCGAAACGGCCAAGGGTCTTGTTCCATAAGTATAGAGATACACCGCTGAGCGGCGTACTGGTATAACCCTTCCAATACACCCGGAAATACTTGATATCAGCCACCACATCCGTAATTCTAAAATTAAATTTCATATAGGTATAGGCAGCAGTAGTGTCAGTTGCTGATTCATATGTTTCGTCGACGTTTTGCAAGGCAGTGGTATCAGCTACCAAGGTACCGATATTAGCTTCAGTCGTCAGCGGGAAACTAGTTGTGCTCCCTTTATAACAAGTAGCAGAAGGATCAGTGACAAAGGAATAATAATTAAAGGTAGTATCATCAGCATATTTATTCACATAGAAAGACCCGTCAGAAAGATCAGTACCTTGCCCGCCGTCGGCACTGGTAACAATAGCCTTGATCTTATAATTACCGCTGCGGATTATTTTGGTGCTATCCCAGCTGTAGCTGTAAGGAGCGCCTGTATCCGTGCCAATGAGAGTGGAAGTCACGCCTTCGTCTGCTGTATAATAGAAAGAAACACTGCTGATACTAGAATCAGGATCTGAAGCTGTGGCAGTAATACTGACCGTACCATTCAATGATTCGCCGCCGTTAGGATAGGTAATTGCCACGTTAGGCGGATTACTAGAGAGCGACCGGTATACAATATGGTTGAAACTATCCCCATAGCCAAGTTCGGAACTATCTTCCCAAATTATATAAAAAGTACCTGACCTAAGCGCGATGATCGGCGTAATTGCATTTCCCGCGCTTTCGTTAGAAATATTTTCTGTGTCTATCCCCCAGTCAGCGGCATTAACTGCTTTCTTTTTAAAGAAAATATGCGAATTAGTACCAGCATTACGATAATCACTGGCATCGGACCAAACCACATAAACATAATTATCATTAACTGCCAGGCAGGGAGTAATGCCGTTGCCGGTTGATTCAGTGGATACCACTTCTATATCATCCGGCCAGGAACCGGTAACTATTTTCTTTTTATAAGCGATCCGGTAAATACCAACACCAGGTATCCCATAACGCCAGGCCACATGGACAGTGTTAGCTGCCACTGCCAGGGAAATAGTCGGGGCATCAGCCCAAGTTCCATTAATAAGATCCGTGTATATTGTTTCTGTAGAGGCGGGCCAGGTACCACCCAACTCTTTCTTTTTATAGAGGATATCAGCTCCGCCAGAATCGAGGTTTTCATCATACCAGGCAATATAGACGTTTGTACTGTCAATAGCTATGACTGGTTTCTTGGAATCATAGCTATATATGCTGGATACAACAGGTTCGTCGCTGGATACAAGTTCGCTGGTTCCCGGCCATGCGCCGGTCAGGGTTTTTCTCTTATAGAAAATATCCCGGTCTGTACCGCTTCCGTCAATATTGGCCGGACTATCCCAGGTGATGTAAACATAGGTAGCGTCCAGGGCGATCTGGGGATTCCTGGCATCAGCAGTGCTTTCTGTAGAGACCACTTCTGTAGTGACTGGCCAGGACTCAAGTATATGTTTGCTCTTGTAAGCTATTTTTGAGTTAGAATTCCCGCTGACATAAGCTGAGTCATCCTCCCATGTTACGAACACATGGGTGCCGTTAACAGCTATCTTAGGATTGCGGGCATTGGCACTTAATTGCTCACTGGACACCATCTCTTTGGTGCTGTCTGACCAGGCACCGGTCAGGGATTTCCTTTTATAATATATATGGGTATAACCATCGGCAGCCCTCTCTTGCCAGACAGCATAAGCATACGTGCCATCGGTAACGACACTGGGAGCGCTGACACTGCTGGTATTATCAGTGGTCACTGTTTCAGTTACGAAAGCCAAGCTCATACTGCAATGAAAGATAATCCAGATACTGAACACCAGCCCTGAAGTTATTTTTTTAGATAATATCATTTAGCCCTCTTTTGATTATTTGTCTAGTGTGGTACATCCAACACATCTTTATATTTGAAGGAATGGATTTGAGTCGAATACAAGGAGCGACGACGCCGGCGTATCTTTAGATACGTCAAGGAGAAGCGACGCAGTATTCGGCCAAAGACATCCTTCCCTCCGAGCGGGGCTCTTTTTCCCTGCTTCATCGTTGCTCGTCGCTTATGTGCCTAAAGGCACGCCACACTCCTCGCGCCTTGAAACAGAGAAAAATATCTCTCGCAAATGTAAAGATCTGTTGGACGCACCACACTAGTCAGTTATTTTAGCAATTCCCTCATTTAATTGCCTGGCTAATCCTTGGTCATTCATTACTTTCAGCCGTATCTTTTCGCATTCTTCATAACTGGTTTGGTTCTTGGTATACCAGTCTGACCACCATTCTTTCTCGTATTGTTGAAGTTTTGCGCCAAAAACCATAGCCTGTTGTTCGTCAGCCGGCGCTCCTAAGCTCTGGCTTTCTTCATTCATGGCCGCCCGCCAGGTTTTATTTTGCGCGACAGTGTAGTCAATATATAATTTTTTTTCTCGCGGTGTTAATTCTATCTTAGGAGGAACTTCTTTCTCTATATTGCCACGCCGGCTCTTAGGAGGAGCGGCTGTCTTCTGCTGAGCGGCTTTTAAAGCTGCTGCGTTTTTCTTGAGCCATGTAGCTGTTTCGAGTTCACCCGCAGCTCGTTTCTGCAAGCCTATTTGCTTATAGATCCTGGCCAGCTCCAAATGCGGTTGGGGGTCAGCAGGATCACGGATAATTAATAAGTGGTAATATTCCTGGCTAGACCTGATCACATCAGATTCCTTATTTTTAATCAGAGCCAACTGTGCCAGGGCTTCTTTGGCCTGGCCCATTTTATTTAGACTCTTGGCTAATTCCAGGCGCAGGACATCTTCATCTACAGCGCCGGGGTATTCTTTCATAAGGCGAGTAATGACATCATTACGTTCTTTATATTGCCTTAAGCGGTCATAGATATCTATAAAAAGGATCAAGCCCTCTTTACGATATGGGGTAGCCTTTGGCCGGGCTACCAATTTCTGCAGCGCCTTAGCAGCGGCAGCATCATTAAACAAAAAATGGCAATAGATATAGCCTGCTTTATACAAGCTGGGTGGAGCATATTCACTATAAGAGTATTTAGCTCCTACTGACTCGTACTCTTGGACTGCTTCCTGGTACTTTTTATTGTTATATAGCGCTTCGGCCTTGGTAAAAACAATTTGTGCCTGCTTGGTCTGGTATTTGCGCCAGGCATTAAATCCAGCTATCAAAGCAATGACCAGTATAATAATAATACCAAAGCGGGTATAAAGCGCTTTACCTTGTTGCATACGTTAGTGCCTCCCGAATATAATTATAAACAATACTCAGTTTTTTTCTTGTAGTGTCACCTTCACTGTTGAAGAATCAGGAAATACCAATGTAAAAACATCCGTGTCGTTGGCAACCGTTATTGAATCCAAAAAAACATTATAGGTAGCGTCGTTTTTCAGCCGGTACAGCGCCTTTTGCGTGCCAGCTTCAGCCAGGTACATAGCTTTGGCCTGCGATTTTACCTGGTTCGATCTTTTTGCTTCTGACCAGAGCCAGAACATCAAGCCAATTACTATCCCGGTCACAAAAATAATCACTACCATTACGGAAACAATGGCCGCACCCTGCTGGTTTTTTAGCATGATCTTTCCCCCTTAGGGCAAATAAGGAAACACTCTACCTTCGCTCCTGTACGTACGCACACCTGAGCTGCTGGTAGTTTGAGGTTCATCATTTGTCAGTTCCAAAATGATATCAAAATGCTGTTCAAAATTATTATTGACTATATTATCGATCCTAAAAGTGCTGACATACTGGCACAGGGGATTAGGTTCTATTAGTTTCCAGTCGACATTAGCTCCTGGCGCAAACATATTAGCCAGGCTGCCGCCTTGCCATTCTTCCAGGTAAAGCTTGCCCCGGTTTTCTATACCAGTCGTGCCGGTAGCTGGCTGGTAACGGATCCGTCGTACCAGGTTATTGTCTTTTTCTGTTTTTTGATACATGGCCGCAGTCACTGCAGAGGCAGGTGTCACATCCATTATTATAGCTCCTGTTGACACGGAAATATCATCAAAATATATAGAAGTATCATTTTCTAAGTTGGTGAGCGAGAGGGTGTAAGAACTCGGGCCGGCATTAAAAGGAACCAGCCGGACAAAATGCTCCCATTGCCAGTCCTGAGCAGCAGCGACAACCTGAGTATGCACTGGTGCAGTAACCGGTACTGTATTAATTTCAAACTGAAAGGTTTTCGCACTAGCAGTCTTAAACCAAATGCTTACCAAATAGGTCGGAGCAGGGCCCAAGACCTGGATCGTACCAAGACTGGTATAGGTAAATTGGCCGATAGCCAGGGGATTGAGACAGATGCAATATATGCCGCTACGCGGCCCGCCGCTGGAAGATATTTTCACTATCTGATTGGGGACTAAATCATTCCAGGCATAGGGAGTGCCGGCACCGTAGGGAAATTCAAAGCTGGTGTTGATACCCCGGTCTTCACCATCGCCAGCGGTAACAGGAGAATCAAAAGGTCCAGTTATGCCGATTGAGCTGGCGCGGGAGCTGCGCAATTCCTGGGTAATATAGTGCATGGCGCTTCTGGCTTCTTCCTGTAAAACTAACTGCGACGTGTTTTTCCAGTAAGCGACGCTGACATATTTGATCAACTTGGAAAGACTGAGATAAAGGACAGCCAACATCGAGACAACGATCAGCACTTCCACCAGGGTTATACCTTTATCATTCTTAATAGTCATTATGGGTTCCTAATATTTATCGACATTGGCGACTATAGTCACTATTTCCACAGGTCTCCTGTTGGGGAAACCTGCATCCAGCTGCGGCCAGGTAACTGTTATGATAATACGTTTGAAATCTGTCGGCGCTCCTGACGCATCAGGCAGGATATTACCGTCGTCAGGGACATTAACATATTCCACCTCGACCTCGCGGTGATATCTAGATCCAGATCCCGCTATAATAAAACCTTCAGCATCAGCAGCAGGATCAACAAAACCATTATAATCATCAATATCGTCGAATGGTGGCTCACCGGTTTCAGCACCTAATACTGCGCTACCTAAAGCGATAGCTTTCCCAGGCGCGGCTAATTCATCCCATTTAGGCATGCTCAATATTTCTTCCATCAGCTCTTGCCCTAATTTCATCGCTGTGGTCGAACGGTTGTAATACATTACTTCCTTGATCGAGCGGTTGAGCAGGAAAAACAACGGCAAAATAGCTACGAATAAAATAGCTGTAGCTATAGCCATCTCCACTAAGGTCATCCCGAACCTGGTTAATAATCGACTGCGTTTTTTAGGCATGCTGTTTTCCCACATAAATCAGTAATTTGCTTTCTATCCCTTATATAAAAATTATCATAATAGGTCTATTTTGTCAATTCATTAAATACTATTATCTTTACCTGTCTTTAAAGCCGGCAGTTTGGTTTTGCTTGACATCTCATTTAAATAATGTTAGTTATGTATCTGGAGGCACCGTGAAAACATCAACTAAAGGATATACCCTGGTAGAACTGCTTATAGTTGGCACCATACTTTCCATTCTTGCAGTTGTGTCTTATAAGTTCTTCAATGGTAATTTTTTCAAAAATAATAAGATCAAGGAAGCTAGAAGCCAGATGATGTCATTGCGACTGGCTTTAAAATCGTATCTGGCTGATACTGACGAATGGCCGGTACTCGATGGCTTTGCGCTGGGCATTGCCCCTCATGATAATACGCAATGGGAAAACGCCTTAATTAACGGCAACAGCGAAACCGGTTGGCATGGGCCGTATGCACTAGCTGTACCAAATGATCCCTGGGAACATCGCTATATCTATATGAATTATAATGTAAGCCCAGATAGTTTTTCGGCTATTGTCTGCCAGGGACCTTTGGGCACGGATAACGGGACAGCGCCTCATTATGCTATAGCTGATCCTTATGCGATTGCCAATAAAGTAACTTATCCTCCTGACCGTCATGGTTTTAGCATCGTCCCAAGCGTTGAAGCTGAAGACTTTTCCATTATTCTCTGGATGGAATAGATCATCTTACCCAAAAAGATGGGCTGACACCCAGGCAGAAATCGGTTCGCCAAATAATATCACCGTAACCGCTGCAGCAGCGATGAAAGGCCCGAAAGGGATTGGATCCTTTCTCTTCCTCAGGCCTGTGACCAACAAGATAATACCTACGACACCACCAGCCAAAAAAGACAATCCCAGCATGATCAGCGTATATTCCCATCCTAAGAAGGTCCCCAACCCAGCGGCCAGCTTAATATCTCCCCCGCCCATGCCGCCCCGGCTGACCCAGGCAATAAAATAAAGGATGCCACCGCCGGCGAGAAGGCCAACATAGCTGGCTACCAGGCGGTTCAGCGGCAGCGGGAAATAAAAGATAATTTGCAAGAATAATTCCCGGTTAAAAAAACTGAAGATAGTGCCAGCCACCATCAAGCCATAGCTCAATTCATCCGGTATGATCTGCTCCTGGAAATCAATAAAGGTGATGATCACCAGAACCAGGCACACCAGGGCATACATCCAGAAGAAAAAAGTAAAATGATATTTTAGGAATAAAGCCACAGCCAGGATTCCGGTGAGCAATTCCACGAATGGATAGCGCCAGGAGATGGGCGCCTGGCACAAACGGCATTGTCCCTGCAGGAGGGCGAAACTTAAGACCGGGATATTATCGTACCACTGGATAGGTTTATGGCAGGACGGGCAGTGCGAAGCAGGAAAGACAATAGATTCATGACGTGGCAGCCGGTAGATGCAGACATTGGCAAAACTGCCAAAAAGAAGGCCGAATAATAAGACGATCACAGCTTCCAGGAAAATAATATTCTCCTTTAGTATAAATGGGTTGGGGGAATCCCCAACCCATTTATTTTAAGTATACTACTACAATATTTTACCACAGACTAATAGTTGAAGCTCTTGTATCAGGATTTGCACAATCTACCATTACTTTGGCCGTAGACGTTGAAACTTCAGCAGTAGACTGAAACGCCCATCCACCATCATTGGCACCATCTGCATTATAAGCTGCTGAGTATACACTGACATTAGGATTACCAGGAACTGTACCACCTTGTGCCCTATGATCACCATCACCGCAATCTTCATTTACGGTTGGCATAGCATCCAGATAATTATTAGCCCCAGAGCCAATGAACGGTGTCATAGTTAATCCACAAGTAACAGATGTTCCTGCTACGTGTTCAGTAGCATCAGTCCCACGCGCCGGGTAAATACCTTCCAGGTCGCTGTAATAAATATTAAGCGCGGAACGGATCGCTCCTAAATTACCCTTAGTAGCGCTTTCTCTGGACCTTCTAATAAAGTTCATATAACGCGGAACAGCAATACCAGCAAGAATACCGATAATGGCTACCACGATCATCAATTCTACCAAGGTAAATCCTTTTTTGCTTCTTAAAAATCTCATCATATTTATTCACCCCCTCCCGGTTTTGAATAGCTTACTTTCGCTTATATAAAAATAACACACTTAGCATGTAGTGTCAAGACATTTCTATGCTTGAAGGTGATTATTGCGTCGCTTTGCTCACGACTTCGCCCAGTTCAAAGATAGGCAGGAACATGGCGATGACCATGGCCCCGATCACTACACCCATCACGACGATAATAAGCGGCTCGATCATGCTGGTCAGGCCGGCTACCGCGACTTCTACTTCCTGGTCATAAAAATCAGCTACTTTATGCAGCATATTATCCAGGGCGCCGGTTTCTTCACCGACTGAGATCATCTGGGTCACCATCGGCGGGAAAACCCCGCTTTCTTTCAAGGGCGCGGCGATCCTTTCACCTTCCCGGATATTTTCCCGGGCGCTCATGACTGCGTCTTCGACTATTTTGTTGCCGGCGGTTTTCCCGGTAGTGCTGATGGCATCCAGGATAGGCACACCGCTTTTGATCAAGGTGCCCAGAGTGCGGGAAAACTTGGCAATAGCCACTTTGCGGATAAGCGGCCCGAAAACCGGCAGCTTAAGCAGGAAACTATCCCAGATCCTGCTCCCTTTTTCTGTTTTAATGTATTGCCGCAGAGCAAACAGGGCAATTACCGTACCAATTATGAATACTAAAATGAACTTTCTCAGGAATTCACTGATCCCGATCAGTATCTGTGTCGGCATAGGCAATTCCCCGCCAAAAGCCGTAAATACTGTTTTAAAGGTCGGGATAACCGCTACCAACATGAAAACCGTGATCCCGATCGCTACCAGGGTAACAAGCGTCGGATAGACCATAGCGCTCTTGACCTTGCCTACTAATCTGGAAGTGGATTCCAGGTAGGCAGACAACCGTTCCAGGATAATGTCCAGCACGCCGCCGGTTTCACCGCTGCGGACCATACCGACATATAGCTCATCAAATACGGTCGGATACTTAGCCATAGAATCAGCGATAGAAAGCCCGCCTTCGATATCAGTCTTGACATCGCTGATCACCTGTTTGAATACCTTGCTTTCTATTTGTTCCACCAGGATGCCTAATCCCTGGACGATCGGCACCCCTGCGCTTACCAGCGTGGAAAGCTGCCGGCTGAACAGCACCAGGTTTTTGGCGCCTACCCTTTTGCCTTTTTCCTTTTTCATAAAAGGAATCGCATCGATCAAAGAGTTGGCTATATTCTTCTTTTCTTCTTCGATCGAGAGAATAATAAATTTCTGTCCCCTGAGCTTATCGGTCACGTCTTTCTGGATCTTGGCTTCCATTACTCCCGACATCTCTCCGCCTTGCGGAGCACGGACTTTATACTTGTACTTAGGCATCGCTACGCCTCCTTAAAAATTTCAAATCTCAAAATTAAAATCATTTTCACTTGAACGATTCCTTGCACAATCTTTGCAAATCTTCGGCATCCAGCGTATGGGTCATCGCTTCGGTATAGGTGATGATATGTTTGGAATAAAGTTCATATAAGCCATAATTCATCGTCTGCATGCCATATTTTGCGCCAGTCTGCATAGCTAATGGAACTTGCTGGGTTTTCTGCTCCCGGATCAAATTCCTGATAGCCGGAGTAACCACTAAAACTTCCGCGCACAATACCCGGCCGGAACCGCTGGCTTTGGGAATGAGCTGTTGGCATAGCACCCCTTGCAGCACGAATGATAACTGGGCCCTGATCTGGGTCTGCTGGTGCGGCGGGAAAACATCGATGATACGGTTGATCGACTGGGGCGCATCGGAAGTATGCAACGTGGCAAACACTAAATGGCCGGTTTCTGCTATGGTCAGGGCAGCGGAAATAGTCTCTAGGTCGCGCATTTCTCCGACCAGAATGATGTCCGGATCCTGCCTCAACACGTACTTCAGGGCCTGGACAAAGGAATGAGTATCACTGCCCACTTCACGTTGGTTCACAATGCAATTTTTATGGGAATGGACATATTCGATAGGGTCTTCAATGGTCACAATATGGCTGTGACGGTTCTCATTGATATAGTCAATAATGGAAGCCAGGGTAGTGGTCTTGCCGCTGCCGGTCGGGCCGGTGATCAATACCAGGCCTTTAGGCATTTTTACGAAATCTCCCACTACTTCCGGCAACCGCAAGTCTTCAAACGAGGAGATAGTATTGGGGATAGAACGCAGAGCGGCGCCGATATGGCCGCGCTGCCGGAAAACATTCATTCTGATGCGGCCTACATCTTTAATCCCGATAGACAGGTCCAATTCATTGGATTTTTCGAATTTTTCCTTCTGATTATCACTGAGAATACTGTAAATCAGCCGCTGGGACAGGTCAGGCGTAAGCTCTTCATATTCCAGCTTGATCAATTCGCCATCGATCCTGAGCTGCGGCGGACAGCCTACTGTAAGATGCAGATCGCTGGCGCCTTTCTGGTACATCAAACGCAATAGTTCATCCATCGTTATCATAGCAAAAAGCTCCTTAAAATAAGTCGCTAGTTTCTAGTCGCTGTTCGCTGGTTTTTAAGGTTTCGCTGATTACCAGTGACTAGTAACCAGCAACTGTATTAATTAGGCGGCGTCAGCAAAGGTCACGCGCATCATTTCCTCAACTGTAGTGGTGCCGCTGATAACCTTACGGAATGCCGCTTCTCTTAAAGTGACCATGCCATGTTCGCGTGATTTCTGTTTTACCAGATGAGTGGACGCCCTTTCCAGCACCAGGTCCCTAATCTCATCGTCTATCACCATGATCTCATAACAAGCCAACCGGCCGCGATAGCCAGTATTGGTACAACGGTCACAGCCTTTACCGCGATATAAAAGTACAGGTTTATCATCTTCATATTTTTGGCCAAGGTCCCGGATAAACTGGGCCGGAACCTGGTAATCCTCTTTGCAGTTTTCGCAGATCACCCTGACTAGCCGCTGGGCAATGACCATAACTACGGTAGACGCAGTTAAGAACGGTTCAATGCCCATATTGGTCAAGCGGGTAACAGCGCCGGAAGCGTCATTCGTGTGCAGGGTGGAAAATACCAAATGACCGGTCAAAGCGGCGTTAATGGCGATCTCCGCTGTTTCTGCGTCACGGATTTCACCGACCATGATGATATCCGGGTCTTGCCGCAGGAAGGACCGCAAGCCGGCTGCAAAAGTCAAACCGATATCCGGCTTGGCTTGCACCTGGTTAATGCCTTCCAAAACATATTCGACCGGGTCTTCAATGGTCATGATGTTACGGTCCGGATAATTGAGCGTGCTGAGGGATGAATACAGGGTGGTGGATTTGCCGCTGCCAGTCGGGCCGGTGACCAGGACGATGCCGTACGGTATTTCAATATGCTTCTGGTAAATAGGCAATACATCCGGTTCAAATCCGAGTTTGGTCAGGTCCAAACAAAGCGATGAGGCATCCAAAATACGCATCACCACTTTTTCGCCAAAAGCCGTGGGCAGGATGGAAACGCGCAAGTCAATTTCCTTGCCGATCACTTTCACTTTAATCCTGCCGTCCTGGGGCAAACGCCTCTCGGCAATATCCAGGTTAGCCATAATTTTGATACGGGAAACGATAGCTGAGGTCATTCTTTTGGGCGGCGAGGATATTTCGTGCAAAACACCGTCTATACGGTAGCGTGTGCGCAATGATTTTTCAAATGGTTCGATATGGATATCGCTGGCCCCGGATTTAACTGCCCCGGTCAATATCAGGTTCACTATTTTTACGACCGGTGCTTCTTCGCCAGCTGCTTCCAGGGAGGCGATATCAACCTGTTCTTCCTCTTGCGTCACCACTTCCAGGGTGGCGCCGCCCTTACCGTCATCCATGGTTTTTAAGATGTCTTCCATCGATCCTTTGTTGCCGTAATATTTTTCAATGGCCTGCTTGATCTCTGCTTCCGAGGAAATTACCACTTTTATTTCATAGCCGGTCATGACCCGCAAGTCATCCACCGTAAAAACATTGAGCGGATCCGCCATCGCGATAGTCAGGATATTGTCTTCCATTGAGATCGGCACCAGTGTTTGATGACGGCAAATATTTTCCGGCACGATCTTGGTGACATCGCCGGAAATTTCCCCGTATTCACTCAAAGAAACATAGGAAATCCCCAATTGTTTGCCGACAAAAGCAGCCATTACATCTTCCGTAATATAGCCGAGCGCCATTAAATTCTGCCCCAGCCGCCCGCCGCTTTTTTTCTGCTCTTCCAGGGCTTCCTGTAATTGTTCGCTGGTAATAATGCCGGTCTCTACCAGCATTTCACCTAATCTTTTGTGTGTTCCTGTCTTCTTTAACAAAACCATTCTTTTTAAACCTCATTTTATTTTACTTAACTGCCGTCCGCCATCTGCGAACTGCCAACTGTTTTTTACTGTATCGCCGTGATCGCAGTGACATTCACGATGTCCATGGTACTGCAACCGCGCGAAAGATCATTAACTGGCTTGGCCAATCCCTGGAAGATGGGCCCATAAGCTTCGGCTTTGGCCAGGCGCTGTGTTAATTTATAAGCAATGTTGCCGGCATTCAAGTCAGGGAAAACCAACACATTAGCTTTGCCTGCTACCGGGCTGCCTGGCGCTTTTTTCGCACCGACTTCAGGGACCAGGGCGGCATCACCCTGCAACTCACCGTCTATGACCAGGTCCGGGTCTTTTTCTTTGACCAGAGCCAGGGTTTTCAGGACTTTGTCGACCATTTCATGCTGGGCGCTGCCTTTGGTAGAAAAAGAAAGCAAAGCCACAATCGGCTTTGCATTTAATAATAACCTGGTATTCGCGGCAGTAGCTATCGCAATATTGCATAATTGCCTCGGGGAAGGATCAGGGACCACACCGCAATCAGCATACATGAGCGCTCCATTCACGCCAAAAGAAGAATCTGGCACAATCATCAGGAAGAAACTGGAAAGAGTGGAATTACCTTCTGCTAAACCGACACAGTACAATCCGGCCCGGGCTGTTTCAGCGGTAGTGTTCAAAGCCCCCCCTACTAAGCCATCAGCTTCGCCATTGCGGAGCATCATACAGCCGTAGTATAAAGGATTAGCCATAGTTTTAGCCGCATCATCAACACTGATCCCCTTATGCTTGCGTAAGGCAAAAAACTGGTCTATATACTCTTGCCGGCGGGGATGCGTCATCTGGTCGATCAAAATTACCTTATCCAGGTTGACCTTAAGGGAAACTGCTTTCTGCCTGATCACATCATTATTGCCGAGAAGGATGATCTTAGCAATGCTTTCCCTGGTGATAATACCGGCTGCTTCAATCGTGCGTTCTTCTTCTCCTTCAGGCAAGATAACAGTGCGTTTATTATTGCGCGCTCGCGTCCTAATATCTTCAATAACGCTCATTAATTCTCCGTCGTAAAACAATATTAATTATTTTTATCATATCCTTATTTTTTTGTCAATGAAAACTTTTGCCGTAATTTTTGTTCCACAAACAGTGGCAAGAACTGGGCAGCATTACCTCCTTTGGACATAATCTCCTTCACGACACTGGAAGACAAATACGTATAAGGTTCAGCCGGCATCAGGAAAACAGTATCTACCGCGCTTTCCAATTTACGATTCATTAAGGCCATCTGCAGCTCGTATTCGAAATCACTGACTGCCCGCAATCCCCGGATGATCACTTTCGCCTTATGCACCTTAACAAATTCAACCAGCAAACCATCAAAGCTTTGCACTTCCACTTTAGACATTTGCTTAGTTACGGTCTTGATCATCTCCACCCGCTCCTTGATGCTGAACAGGGTCTTTTTGGATTGGTTATTTGTCACAGCAATGATCAGGTGGTCAAAAATATTTGTGGCCCGCTTGGCAATATCCAAGTGGCCATAGGTTACCGGGTCAAAACTTCCCGGATATACTGCTATTTTGCTCATCAACCATACCTCCTCAGATGAATCCTATCTAATCATACCACATTAATTACTTTTTATCAACCCAGAGTTTGCCTTAGATTTGTAGAACAGAAACGAAAATATTGTGCACTTTTTCGGCGAATTCCAAATCTTAAGGCAAATTTTGGGTTAGCCGATATGTATAAAATCTATTCCGCTGCCAAAAATCTTCCTGATCTCCGCTGCCAGCAGGCGATGCTCCAGGCTGACTAGACGCGGATCCTGCTGCACCAAGTGAAAACTGAGTTCCCGGGTATGGGCCAGCAGGGCAAAATCCCGCAACAGGTCAGCGACTTTAAATTCTGGCAAGCCGCTCTGCCTGACCCCAAAAAATTCACCAGGCCCGCGGATCTTCAGATCTTCCTCGGCGATCCTGAAACCGTCAGTGGTTTCCAGCATAGCCCTGATCCGGCTGCGGGCATCCTCAGTTTTATCATCAGCGCTTAAAAGACAATATGATTGGGCACTGCTCCGCCCCACCCGGCCGCGTAATTGATGCAGTGTAGCCAGGCCAAATCTTTCAGCATGCTCGATCATGATCACTGTGGCATTAGCCACATCGATCCCTACTTCTACCACTGTAGTGGCTACCAGCAGATCGATCTTTTTTTCCACAAAATCCTGCATGATCTGTTCTTTATCTTTTACTTTCAGCCGGCCATGCAGCAGTCCGACCCGAAATTCAGGAAAGATCTTTTCCTGTAGGTCCTGGGCCATTTTTTTAGCTGCTTTTAACGTAAATTTCGGTGATTCTTCGATCAATGGATAGACCATAAATGCCTGGTGGCCACCGGTAATTTCATCTTTGATGAAACGATAGGCTTCCAGTTCATTTACTTTTTGTGTTTTAACCGGTTTTCTGCCTGGCGGTAATTCCCTGATAATAGAAACATCCAGGTCCCCGTAAATGGTCAAGGCCAGGGAACGGGGAATGGGAGTAGCGGTCATTACTAAAACATCAGGATTATGACCCTTTTGCCGTAGCAGGGCGCGCTGCGTGACCCCGAACCTGTGCTGTTCATCCACTACGATAAGCCCCAGTTTCTGGAATACTACATCTTCTTCCAACAGAGCGTGGGTCCCGATAGCAACCTGGGCTGTTCCCTGCGCCAAAGACTCCTGATTTTGACGGAGAATCTTTTTGTCCATGCCACTGGTAAACAGGACAGCGTTCAGCCCCAGTGGCTGCAGGTATTTTTGCAGATATATAAAATGCTGTTCAGCTAGGATCTCGGTTGGTGCCATTAAAACCGACTGGTACTTGTTTTCAGCCGCTAGCAGCATGGCGCACAAGGAGACTATGGTCTTGCCACTGCCCACATCTCCCTGCAATAGCCGGTTCATTACCCGGGGTGATTGCATATCCGCGAAAATCTCACCGATCACCTTCTTTTGGTCGGCAGTGAACTCAAAAGGGAGCAATTCCTTAAATGTCGTCAGCAAGGTTTTATGGATAACATAGGCAATCCCGTTAGTCTGGTGTTGCTGTTGGAAATGTTTCATCGCCAGCGCTGTTTCCAATAAAAAAAGCTCGCCGAAAACCAGGCGCTCCCTGGCTTGCTGCTGGGTGGGAAAATCAGGCGGGAAATGCATCCATTCCACTGCTTCTTTAAAAGTCAGCAAGAATTCCTGTTTCCTGATAGTTTCCGGCAAATATTCGCTTAAATCACCTTTATATTCATCCAAAGCCCGGCGGATCAAAGTCCTCAGGAAACGCATATTTAACCGTTCGGTAATACTATAGACCGGAACAATCCGGCCGGTATGGATCAGGTCCTCATGGTCACCGGTCAAGATCTCGTAAACAAAATTCTTTATTTCAAAGGCATTTTTCTTATAGGAAGACCGCTCGAACTTGCCGCTGATAATGACCGTTGTCCCCTGGGGCAGGTAATCTTTTAGGTAAACCTGGTTAAAACACACCAGGATCACGGTTCCAGTACCATCGCTAACCGTAATCTTTAGCAATTGTTTCCTGAACCTGGTGTAAATCACCTGGTGACGGAGGACAGTAGCCTGGATGGTGGTAGTTTCTCCTGGATGCAGTTGAGCGATGAGTTTAAGCCGGCTGCGATCAGCATAATCGCGCGGGAAATAGGTCAGCAGGTCATAGACAGTGAGGATACCAATATCTTTCAGGAGCTTAGCCCGCTGGGGCCCCACTCCCTTCAGGTATTGCACATCTTTATTTAAATCGTTCATAATTTTTAACCAAACAAATAATCTATGCTGCGCCCGCCAAAGCTCTTTAGTCCGCCAGAGCTTGTTGGAGGATTAATGGCGGGTAATTGATTTTACCCTAAATATTCTCTTGCCAATATTTGATAAATATGCTATAAAGTAAAAGCCGAATTAAGCGAATGATAGCGAATTTCTCGAATTAGTTATTAAGATCATTTGCGATATTCGGATTTTTTAATTCGCGTTATTCGCTTACCAAATTAAAAATAAACGAGGTGAATTATGCAGATCAAATGTGCAATTTGCGGTAAACACGCGACATCAGGTAATAAAATAAGCCATTCGCACAAAGCCAGTAAGCGCCGCTTCCATGTCAACCTGCAGAAACTCAGGATTAAACTAGACGGGAAAACTGCCAAGAAATACGTTTGCACACAATGCATTCGCAGTGAAGCGATCCAGAAAGCCTAAAATTAGCATATAGCGTATGGCGTAGAGCGGATAGTTAAAGCTTTTCTATACGCTAAACGCTACCCGCTTAACGCTAGTTTCCACCGAATGGCATACTTAAGGAAACCACATAGATAGATATAGTTGCAAAACGATCAGGGACTACTGAGTCCCTGATTTTATTTCTTTTCATAGCCAGGTCCAGGATATATCCGTTTTCAGAAAAACCGACCCCGAATGTATAAGCCACTTTATCCGGGTCATTCCAGTTCTCTCCGCTCATCCCCGCCCGTAAAGTAAACATATTAAACAGGTACTGTTCAATGCCGATATGTTTAGTAGTCACGTCCTCATGATCAGGATAATACATCCTTTTGATATCATACATAAAGGTTACTTTTTGCGGCAGGGCCATAGCCACTCCGCCGCTAAAAGCCAGCGGCAATCGGTTCTTATCATAATCACTCCAATACATATAGCCGATGGCATTAATAGCGCTGACGCCGAAAGAAAGATATGGGCTGGCCACAAAAACCAATCCCAGGTCCAGGCTCCAGCCGTTACCCGTATCCACATTGATCTGCGTGATATCCGTGGAGGTATCTTTAGTCCGCTGGGCTATAGACAGGTTACTATTCAAATAATTCAAGCTCACCCCGGTATAAATATTATCCTGGTATTTCCTGGCGGTAGACAGCATTATTTCATTGACAATGACCTTTTTATTCACCCATGTTTCTACGCCATTAATATTGGTATGGGTATCAGTTGCTATCTTGGATAAAGGCCGGATGGATAACGCTCCATTAGGCGCAGCAAAACTCATATAAGTCAGTTTTCCGCCCCGCAATGGGTCGCTTTTGATCACATCTTCCCATTTAGCGCTGCTTTCCCGTTGTAAATACGAGCAAATAGTAAAAGAATTTCCGCTCATTAAGGCTAGCCCAGCCGGATTCCAGTAAGGCGCCGAGGCATCACTGCTTAGTCCGGCAAAAGCTTCTCCCACGCCTATCGCCCTGGCTCCTACTACCTGCCCGTCAAAAGCATTAAATTCAAGCGGTGCCTTCTCTGCCCAAGCACTACTCGCGAATAAGACCAATAATAATACTGTTATAATTCCTTTTTTTCCTTTAGGCACTTCTCATCCTCCTATTATATTAATCTAGTAATCATATTTATAATATTTCCGTAATATGCACGATCAAAGCATGCTCTTTCTTTATTTTCCGGTCATAATAATGCAGACCATATAACACCAGCGCCACAACGCCAAGTCCGAAAATCACTCCCAATTTCTCGCCGCCAAAATACCGCCCTGCCAGATAACCGAGAACTAATCCGAAAAGCGGGATAATATAGACGATAAAAGCAGATTTTAAAATAAACGGCCCGGCGACAGCTACTTTTACCCGGTCATTGACTTTAGAGCCAATAGTATTTTCAGCTATGATCTCCATTTTTTCATTGCACCCGGCGATACAAATGCCGCAATGAGCGCACGCACTATGGCGGTCCATAGCCACCGTAGCCTGGGTTCCTTCTACCTTGATGACTTTCCCGATCTCTTCCAGCATCATCGCCCTTTACTCCTCAGCAAATTCCACAGTTATACTATCGATACCTGGCAAAACCTCAAGTTTCTGGGTGATTATAGAAGTAAAATATTCAGCCAGAGGAGTCCCGGCATAGCGGTGGGAGAGAATAATACTTACTTTTGCTTCATCTATATTGATCTCCCTGACAATGCCCTCATCAACGATACTGACATTCAGTTCCGGATTAACTACTTCTTTCAAAATAGTTTTGATATCATCTTGAAGAATCATATTTACCCCCTCCAAAACCGTGTCAGGGTGTCAGAGTGTCAAAGGGTCAGAGTTCTTGCTGTGACCCTCTTTTTTGACCCTCTTCATTGACCCTGTTTTATTGACACTTACTTCACTTTATCCAGTATCTCCGAGATATGTTCTTCAAGGCCCAAGGCCATAATATGTACCCCGTCAACATGAGGTTTCAGCTGGGAGATCAATTCCGCAGCGATATTGATTCCCTCATCCACCGGGCTGGCCGCCCGGCTTAAGCGATCAATATAATGAGGAGAGATATTGATCCCCAATTTCTCTTTCATAAAGATCGCTACCTGGGCTGATTTTAGCAGGAATACTCCGATCAGTATTTTTGCCGGCAAGTCCCTGGTCCTGGCAACAAATGTTTCTAACAGCTTAAAATCGAAGATCGGCTGGGTCTGAAAAAATTGAGCGCCAGCCTCTATTTTTTTCTCGACCATAGCCAACTGCAGGTCAAGCGGATCAGCCATGGGATTCACCACTGCACCCAGACAGAACTGCGGGGAGCCATCCAGTTTTTTGCCCGCCAGGTCAACGCCTGTTTCCAAAGCCCGGGCTGTTTTCAGCAGCTGTACCGGGTCCAGGTCATAAACGGGTTTGGCCTCTTTATGATCTCCCTGCGACGGGTGATCGCCGCTAAGGATCAAGATATTCTCCACACCCAAGGTATTAGCGCTCAGCAAGTCTGATTGCAGGGCAATACGGTTGCGGTCACGGCAAGTCATCTGCATGATCGGCTCGCAACCCTGGTCCAGCAAAAGGCGGCAAATCGCCAATGAACCCAATCTCATTACTGCCCGCTGGTTATCAGTAACATTAAAACCATCGATCTTACCGCGGAGCAGTTTGGCCTTGTCCAGGAGCGACTGGACATTAATCCCCTTGGGAGGGAATAATTCAGCAGTTATAATAAACTTCTTAGTTTTTAATGTTTCAGCAAATTTCAAAACAAATCCTCTTTTCTATCTTGATCTTACCACTCTACTACTTACCACTTTACCACTATTTATCTCGTCTTGATCCTCTGCGGCTTGCTGATACTGGCATTGCTCTTAATCTTCCTATACTTCTTTATATTGGTGGGATTTTTCTGCAATTTTTCATAGATCAGGATCCAGACACAATCCTGGCCTGAGTTTACTTCGCATTTACCATTCACTGCCCCGCCGCAAGGTCCGTTCACCAGCGCTTTAGCACAACGGGTTACCGGGCAAAGGCCAGCTGTCTCATCGATGATACAGTCCCCACAGAGCGAACAATACTGGTTAAAATTGCCGAGCCGTTCGATACTGCCCAGAAATAAAGTATCCAGGGCCGGCACCAGGTCCCGCTCCGGACAAACCTGGGCAATTGACTGGACCCCGGCACCGCAGCTGAGCAGCACCAGGCTTTCTGCTAATCCGGCTTTTTCATTATGCAGCAATTCTTTTTTAACGATACGCATATCGCAAGGAGTATCCAAAACTATAGTGCCAGTGACTTTTTTCTGGTTTTTAGCTAATTCTTCTGCTAATATCCTGACTTGCTCTTCACCGCCAGTGGCACATTTAGTGGCACACGCCGCGCACCCTACGACAAAAACCCTGTCTTTGCCCTTTAACTGCCCCAATATTTTCTGTATGTCTTTCTGTTTTGTTATGATCATTATTTTCCTTCCGTATTTCCTACCAGCTATGAGCTACCAGCTATGAGCTGCTTTATAACTCTCGCTGCTTCTACGGCATCCTTGGCATAAGCATCTGCACCGATACTGGCGGCATATTCTCCGGTCACTACTGCACCGCCAATTACGGTTTTTACTTTTAATCCAGCTTGTTTTAAGGCTTTAATAATAGCCGGCATTTCCACCATAGTGGTAGTCATCAGCGCAGAAAGTGCCACTACTTCGGCCCGATGCTTTTTTACTGCCGCTATGATCTTTCCCTGTGGCACATCTTTACCCAGGTCTACTATTTTGTACCCATAATTCTGCAGGATCGCAATAACGATATTTTTTCCAATATCATGGACATCGCCTTTGACTGTAGCAAAAACTATGGTTGCCTGTTTCGGCGAACCTGCAGAAGAATCTTTAGCCAACTCCTGCCTCAGGCGCTTCATCGCTACCTGGGCGCATTCTGCTGCCATCATTAGCTGTGGCAGGAAATACTCCCGGTTTTCATATTTTATGCCAACCTCTTCCAAGGCCGGGATTATTTCCAGATTGATAATATCCAGCGCTCTAGCCCCGGCTAAAAGCTGCTCCGTCAGCGCTAAAATCCCGTCTTTATCCCCCATGATTATGGCTGACCTTAAACTAGTATCAGCTTTATTCTTTTGACTGTCTTCTGAACGCTGTCCGCTGAACGCTGATAAATATTTCTGCCCGTTTGCATCTTTACCTGAAATATAAGCCGCAGCCAGCAATGTTTCCTGCATTTTGGCATCCAGCGGATTCATGATCACTGCATCCAGGCCGGCCGCAACAGCTATACCCAGGAAAGTAGCATTGACCAGGCTCCGGTTGGGTAAACCATGGGAGACGTTACTGACACCCAGTACGGTTTTTACAGCATATTTCTTTTTGATCTCAGTGATCGCCCGTATAGTATCCATGATCCCGCCTGGCTCAGCTGAAAGCGCCAAGGTCAGGCAGTCTATAAAAACATCGCTGCGGGGAATCCCACAGTTATCAGTCTCTTTGATTATTTTACCAGCGATCTCAACTCTCTTCTGCCAGGTCTTGGGAATGCCTTTTTCATCAATACATAAGCCGATGACCGCAGCGCCGTACTGTTTCACCAGCGGCAGCAATTTCTTCAGCTTAGCTTTTTCACCAGTGACAGAGTTGACCAGGGCTTTACCGGGAAACTGCTTTAACCCCTCCTCGATCACTTCCGGATTGGGTGAATCCAGAACCAACGGTTTATCTATTTGGGAACTCAAATCAAAAACAAGTTTGCGGATCGATTCTTTTTCATTTGTTCCTGGCACACTGACATTGACATCCAGCAGATCACAGCCAGCACTGACTTGGCTCCTGGCTTCTTCTGATGCCAGGGAAAAGTTACCGGACTTAATAGCCTCAGCCAAAGCTTTCCTGGCAGTGGGATTGATCCTCTCCCCAATAATGACCGGATATTCCCCTATCTCCACCGTCTTCGTCCTTGAAGTCAGGTATGTTTTATCGCTCTTATCTTTTGTCTTTACTTTCAGCTTCAAGCTTCCAGCTTTTAGCATCTTTATGTGTTCCGGTGTCGTACCGCAACAACCACCCAGGAACGATACTCCCAGTTTGGCGAAAGCCGCGGTAAACGAAGCGAATTCAGCTGCTTCAAGGGGGAAAACAGTCTTTCCGTTTTCTAACCTGGGCAAGCCGGCATTCGGCTGAATGATCACCGGGACTTTAGCCACTGACGTCATTTTTTCCGCAACCGCTAACAATTCCTGCGGCCCGGCGCTGCAATTCGCGCCGATCACGTCGGCATCTAGTGATTGCATGACTATAGCCGCAGTTACCGGGTCGGTTCCAGTTACTGTACGCAAATCTTTTTCAAAGGTCATGGAAGCAATGATCGGTAATCCCGCTTTTTTGCTGCCTATAATAGCCGCCCGCATTTCCTGCAGGTCAGTCATGGTCTCTATGATCAGGCAATCACAGCCGGAATGTTTTAATAGCCAGGCCTGCTCGGCAAACAGGTCCACTGCTTCGCTAAACGATACTTTTCCCAGCGGGGCGAGCAGTTCTCCCAGTATGCTGATATCGCCTGCCACCAAAATACCGGTGCCTTTGGCCGCTTCCCTGGCGATCCTGACCCCGGCCGAGATTAATTTTTCCTGGTCTGCCTCCAGGCCATAACCCCGCAGTTTAAGGCGGTTAGCGCCAAATGTATTAGCAATGATGACCTGGGCACCGGCATCGATATAAGCTTGATGGATTTTCTTGATGATCTGTGGATGGGTAAGATTATAAGTCTCGGGACAAACGCCTTGAGGCAGGTTTTCTCTCTGGAGCATGGTACCCATTGCCCCATCGAAAATAATGATCTTTTTCTTCCTAAGCAGATTCTTGAAAGTCACTTTCCTTCCTTTTGACATATTATGCGTTTAGCTCTTACTGCCGACTGCGAACCGCTATCTGCCGTCTGCTTTTCTCACCAGTCCCCATATCCCGGTTACTGTTTTCTGCGGACTTAACATACATTGGGCAGACATTTTAACGCCTATGGTTTGTGCCGCTAATAATCTTAGTATGGCTTTATTCTCATTGACTGGCCAATCGCCATAGCCCGGGCTGAATCGCGGCGTAGGCCGGTATGGCCCTGCTTGCTGGGTCAGCGCTTCCTGCACTGTATCAGTCAGGACTTCCACTGCTTCACTGCCAACCGCATCCAGGATCACTGCTTTTGTCGGCTCCCCGGCAGAAAATAAACGATTGATCTCTTTTTCCAGCGCCGAACCGATAGTGGTCACAAAAAGCACTGTCTTTTCAGCATCTTTAAGCAACCTGGCAATATTTTTATTTTTAATTACCAGGGCAGACAACTTTACTTTTTCCCCATTATTGTCAAGCACAGGTAATATTTTATACTTTAATCCCGGATACACCAAAGTGACGCCAATCTTGATCTGTTCCCGCACCAGCCTGATAATTTTATCATCTGTCTTGGTTCTATCCAAGTCATACTTTAAATACCTTAAAACTTCTTTTTCCCGGATATTAATGTCTAACTTCATATTTTACGCATTCTTTCTCATGGCCGCCAGTTTTTTAGCTTTCCTGGTCTCCCATTCATACACCAGGGGACTGGCGACAGCAATGGAAGAATAAGTTCCTACTACTACGCCAATAAGCAAGGCCAGGGAGAAATCATGGATCACTTCTCCGCCCCAGACATACAAGGAAACCAGCACAACAATAACTGTCAAAGCAGTGATAATGGTTCGGCTTAAGGTATCATTGATGCTGATATTGATCACTTCACCCAGGGATTTGTTGCGCAATAAACGCATATTCTCACGGATGCGGTCATAAACAACAATGGTATCATTGATCGAATAACCGATCAGCGTCAATAAAGCAGCGATAATAGTCAAGCTGATCTCCTTATTCAGAATTGAAAAGAAACCAACCGTGATAGTCACATCATGGATCAGGGCCACTACGCCAGCCACGCCATGGGCTGTTGATTTAAACCTGAAGGCCACATAGACGATAATTCCGATCCAGGATAAGATAATGGCCCATAAAGCTTGTTCACTTAAAGCTTCTCCCACTCTCGGCCCCACCATTTCTGTACGCTCTACCGTAAATGAACCTTCTCCCCATTTTGTTTTAAGCGACTGTTCTACCTTGTTCGCTACCTCAGTCATGGGTATCACCGATTTTTGGATGCGGATGATAAAAACATTCGAATCCAGGAAGCTCTGTATCTCAGAATTAGCAAAACCATTTTCATCCAGGGTCTTCCTGACCTCAGCGGTAGACGTGACTTGGTTAAATTGTACCTGGATCAGAGAACCTCCGGTAAAATCTACTCCCAGTCTGGGGCCTCCTTTGGCAATTAAGGACACTATGCCAGCCATGATCATAATAGCGCTAATGGTAAAAAACAGCCACCGCTTGCCTATAAAATTAATATTTGATTTATGAAATAGTTGCATGTACGCCCTTCCTCCTATATGCTCAGTTTCTTAATATCTTTGCCCGCTAAGGCATAGTCAAATACCAGATGCGTAAAAACAATAGCTGTAAACATGCTGATGAGAATACCTAAGGTCAAAGTAACGGCAAAACCTTTCACCGGGCCGGTCCCGAACTGGAACAGGAACGCTGCCGCGATCAAAGTGGTCAAATTTGAGTCAATAATAGCGCTAAAAGCTTTTTCATATCCTGTATCAATAGCCACCCGGATAGTCTTGCCAACCCTAAGCTCCTCCCTGATCCTCTCAAAGATCAGCACATTGGCATCAACTGCCATACCCAGGGCCAAAATAACGCCGGCAATACCCGGCAAAGTCAACGTCGCGTGGAATGCCGCCATGGCTGCCATTAACACGATCAGGTTTAAGACCACAGCTAAGTCAGCAACCAAACCGGACAAGCCATAATAAATTGCCATAAAGATTACAACAAACGCTAATCCGATCAGGCAAGCCTTTAAGCCGGCTTTAATCGAATCCTGGCCTAAAGACGGCCCAATGGTCCTGTTCTCAATAATACTCACCGGAGCCGGCAAAGCGCCAGCCCTGAGGACTATAGCCAGGCCGCTGGCATCTTCCATGGTAAAATTACCTTCAATGATGGCATGGCCATCAGGAATACGTGACTTAATCACCGGCGCAGATTGCACCACGCCATCGAGCACTATCGCCAGCCGGCGGTTGATATTATCCCCGGTCAGTTTAGCAAAATCTTTCGCTCCCTGCTCGGTAAAATCTATGCCTATATAAGGCATATTATATTGCCCGCCGATCTTTACTTTAGCGTTAGAAAGAGCCGCGCCGGTCAAGGAAGCTTCTTTTTTCAACAAGATATGTTCATCATGCTGGTCTTTAAGCAATTCATACCCTTCCGGTATTTTACCCTCTATAGCTTCATTTAGTTTGCCGGTATCATCTACCAGCTTGAATTCCAGTAGGGCGGTCTTGCCGATCAGGTCGATAGCTCGCTGTGAATCTTTTACTCCCGGCAACTGCACCAGGATCAGGTTGTCCCCCTGTTTTTGGATCAATGGCTCAGCTACGCCGAACTGGTCAATACGATTACGCAGGATCTCGATAGCCCGGTCCATGGCATCATTCAAGGTAGTCCCTTTTGGGACTTTTGTCCGATCTACTTCCAGGACCAGGTGCATACCGCCTTTCAGGTCCAATCCCAGGTTAATGATCTTAGAGACGATCTTATCCTGGATCCTCTCTTTCTCGTCGCGCTGTTCTGGTGTATATCTATACCACTTGACCGTGGGATACAAATACCAGATCGATAAAGCCATTATCACTAAAACCAGTATCCATTTTATCTGTTTTGCATTCATGTCTGACTAATGTGCTCCTTTCGAGAATTACGAATCACGCTAATTACAGCGAATCACGCGAATAAGATCATTCGAGGCATTCGCTATCATTCGGCAGTTATTCGCTAAAGTAACTTATGGTCGTTGATCATTAAGGAAAAATTACATTCTAAAAATTTTGCGGCTCGCCTGGATATTACCATCCGGGACAAGAATATCTCAAAATACTCCATGACCTGTGAAATAGTCGTATCAATAGTGATCTCCAAAGTGATGATCCTTTTGTCAGCGTCAACCCGCAGGAAAGATTTTTCTGCCGCGTAATTGACCCGGTCATGAATATCAAACATCACCATGTTCGGATTACGAACCCGACTGCGGTGCACGTCGCTCTTATCAGCCAAGATCAGAGCCGCGGCTACAGCGCTGACCGGATCGCCAAATTCTTCTTCATGATTGCCGATAGCGCCCACTATTTCCGTGATCTCATCCGGGTCCATATTCAGGTCCCGCAAGACCATAATAGCAATATTAGATGACGATATCCCGTGGTCTACCCGGCTGATAACATTACCGACATCATGCAAATATCCTGCTACTGCAGCTAATTCTGCCAGCCGTTCGGTATATTTCAGGTGCGAAAGCACATTCTGGGCAATATTTGAAACCAGGTTCGCATGCCGGTGGCCATGCTCAGTAAAGCCGATCACCCCCAGGTAACGGTTAGCCCCTTCCAGCAGGGAAACCACTAAAGGATGCTTTTTTACAGCTGCCAGATCAGCATTATTACTCATCTTACTTCACCACCTCAACCTTATTCTCCTGCTCTATGTCTTGTGGTTTTTTAATGTAGGTGATAGCATCTTTGGAAAAAGTGATCTTTGTTTCTTCGTTCACTTTGAGATCAACTAAGGGTCCCCGTACGTTAGAAACAATCCCGTGCATACCGCCGCTGGTGACTACGGCATCCCCCTTTTTCAGTTCTGAAAGCATCTGCTTGCGTTCTTTCATCTGTTTTCTTTGCGGCATCCAGACTACTACATAAAAGATCACCACAATAAAAAGGATCGGCAATAAATTCATTAATGGATTCGGTGTTGCTGCTGTTGGCATTGTTTCCTCCTGTTTTCAGCGGATAGCGGGTAGCGTTTAGCGTATAGGAAACACCTTAAAAACTCTCCGCTACACGCTTTACGCTATACGCCGTCCTGTAAATACTTAGCCATGAATTCTTTTTTCGCCTGAGGATATTTATCCTCGGCTATAGCTTGGCGTATATTATTTATTAAGTTTAGCATAAAGTGCACATTATGTAAAGAATTTAATCGTAATCCCAATAGCTCTTGCGCCCGGAACAGATGATGCAAGTAAGCCCGGGTATAATTCCGGCAGGTAAAGCAATCGCAATTCTCATCCAGGGGTGTAAAATCATTCTTATAGCAAGCATGCGTAATGACCCGTTTACCGGTAGAGGTAAAAACCTGCCCGTTACGCGCGTTCCTGGTCGGGACCACGCAATCAAACATGTCCACGCCTTTTTCCACATATTCCCAAAGGTCTTCCGGCAGTCCAATACCCATTAAATAACGGGGTTTATCCTGAGGCAATAAGGGTAGGGTTACGTCCAGTATTTCGTTAGCCAGCTCTTTTGGTTCTCCGACACTAACCCCGCCGATTGCCAGGCCGTCCAGTTCCAGAGCACTGGTCCGTTCCGCGCTCTCCTTGCGCAAATCCTGATAGAAACTCCCCTGCACAATGCCGAAAAGCATTTGCTGACAGCCTGTGACCTGGGAGATCCGGTTCAATTTGGCATGTTCAGCGATCGAACGCTGCAACCACTCAATAGTCAAATCCAGTGATTCTTTAGCCAGGATATGATCAGTGGGATAGGAAAGGCACTCATCCAAAGACATCATGATATCAGAGCCAAGCGTTTTCTGTATCCCGATCACCCGCTCAGGCGTGAGAAAATGGCTTGACCCGTCTATGTGCGACTGGAATTTTACCCCCTCCCGGGTGATCTTGCGTAAACTATTCATGCTGAAGATCTGATAGCCGCCGCTGTCTGTCAGGATCGGCCTGGACCAATTCATGAACTTGTGCAAGCCGCCAGCTTGAGTGATGATCTCTTCACCCGGGCGTAAATAAAGATGGTAGGCATTACCCAGAATGATCTCTGCCCCCATTTCTACCACCTCTTCGCTGGATAAGGATTTCACTGACGCCTGCGTCCCCACCGGCATAAAAACCGGGGTTTTGACCACGCCATGCGGCGTCGTCAGCTCTCCCAGCCTGGCTTTGGTATTTTTTTCTGTTTTAATTAAACGGAAAGGCATGCTTCTCCCCAGTGCTCTGTTACCTGAATTTATTAACACTGGAATGTTCCAGTTTGAATCAGTTTCAACGAAAGACGACAAAGGCGTCCCCACTGCGGGACGTCTAGGAGGAAAGAGGCAGAAAATGATCAAAATGGACATTCCCTGCGGGCAGTGCTCTTTGGTCTGGCTTCGGTGTTGCTCATCGCTTTCGTAGTACTGCGACTACGCTGCGCTCTTCACGCCTTGAATCCAAACCAAATATCACCTGCCAGTGATAATAAATTCAGGCAATAGAGCACTATAAACAACTAACCTGCTGTTAAGCAGGTTAGTTTTATTATAGGACTATTTTCGTTAAAAGGCAATAAAAACTTTTTTAAACTCTATTTACAAATAAACTACATCTTCCCCATGATAAAGAGACAGGAAAAGGAGCATGTAGTCTCTTAAATGACGGGTGAGCAGGTAGTTATTTTTTATATGTTCCCGGCCGCTTTCACCTAATTTTTTGGCATAACCAGGATTATTAAGCAATTGTTTAATAGCAAAGGCGGCGCCTTCCACTGAATGGCATAACAAACCAGAATACTTATGCTTAACCTGCAAAGGGATCCCTCCTACATTGGCAGCCACTACCGGCTTACCCTTCCACAAGGCCTCAGCTACAGTCAAGCCAAATCCTTCTTTAAGGGATTTTTGCAGGATGACAGTAGAAAGCCTTTGCAGGGCATTCACTTCAATGTTATTATGCGGCATCATTAAAAGATGGATATCCGGATCATCCTTGGCTTTATCTTTCACCTCTTCGTAAACTTCCACTCCTTCAGGATCATCGCTGGCGGTGCCGCCAGCCAGGATTAATTGGCAGTCGATATATTTTTTTACTAAACGATACGCTTCGATCACTCCGACCGGGTCTTTGAGCCGGTCAAAACGGGAGATCTGGGTGATGATCGGTTTGTTTTGTATTATCCCGTATTTATCCTGTACTGCTTTGATCGTTTCCGCAGGAAGTTCCTTATTTTTGTCACTTAAAGGATCGATCGACGGCGAGATCAGGAATTGCCTGATCGGCAGCACCGGAGAAAAGCTGGGAGCAGAAAAAACAGCGGCATCATACTGGACAATAAATTCATTCAAAAACCGCCATATTTCTTTATCCGGGCTGGAAACATCGACATGGCAGCGCCAGATCCATTTATTGCCGCTTTTCTTTCTGACCAGCCCGATCGGCTGGGGATCATGGATGAAAACAATATCACCATAGATCTTAATTTCTTCCATGTTACGTTGGCTGGTTTCCCTAAAGACATCCAAATCGTGCAGGGTAATATTTTCTTCCCGGCCATGCAGCGCATTATGTATTTTTTTGGTAACATCAAAGAACTCTATGCCTCCCTTGATCAGGTCCCAGTGCGTATCAACGCCCAATTCCTTGAGCAGAGGCACCATCTGGTTAAGTATTTCCGCCACGCCGCCGCCGACGGAGGTTGAATTGATCGTTTGTACTACTTTCCCCTGCAATTTTTCAGCCAGCAGGCGCAGGTCATCGATAGTTGATTGTCCAGTAATGGGGATATAGTCGTCCATTTTAGCCATTGCTGTTGATCTCCTTTTCTATGAGCCGTATTATCGCCTCCCGCAGTTCTTCCATAGTATGCGTGTAGGGGTCTAACCGGGAAATTTTGCCGGCCAATTCTTTTTCCAGCAGCGCATGTTCGAGCCAGTTAGAAAAATCATTTTCTTTTTTACCTAACCTGAGTCTTGATTCAAAGATGTGAAAATAGACAGAATCAGGAGTGATTTTTTTCAGGATATTATTGAATTCGGCCAAGTCGCTGACTTCATATTTTGTCGGCACTATAAAACTTACTGATTTGATAAAGTGAAATTCATCGCCTGGTTCGGCAAAACGCCTGCTGGCTGAAGGATGCGCTTTAAGATAACTGTCAATGGTTTGGATGATCTTTTCACGCAGCTGCCGGATAGAAGTAAACTGGACCACATCAATACTGGCCAGCCTTTCTCCCAGTTCTTCCTCTACCAGGATATTGGATACCCAGTAAGCAAAATCATTAGGCGGCTCAGGAGAAATATGCTGATGCTGCTGCAGAAAACGGTGAGTATGATGATAGATACAAGAACCTGGCACTTTTTTTAAAATAGACACCATTCTCTTTAGCGTGCTGGCTTTTAGCCCGGTTAATTCAGTCAGATGAAGCCTGGTTACAAACCTGAACGGTTCTTTAGCTTTCACCAAAACCTTCATGGTCTCTCCTCCAAGTCCTGGCCTATCCGTGCTAATACTTTCCTCACCTCTGCGGGATCTTTAAGATAATATTCAGCGGCGGAATTATTAGTCCTGCCTACCACTATAGCATATCCTTGTCCTTTTAAAAACCTAAATACCCCTTCGTCGGTTCGGTCATCGCCAAAATAAAAAATTGCAGTTTTTTTCCTGTCCCTGGAACCCTCAGGAAGCAACCATTTGACTAACTCCCCCTTCCCCCATCTTATCGGAGGGCGGATCTCCAGGACCATCTTGCCTTTTGTTACAACCACTTGCCGGCAATCCTGATAGGATTTTATCACTTTATTGAAAATAGTCTTAACGTTCCGCTGCTGCCTGCCGGCAACCAGCCGGTAATGTACAGAAATAGTCACTCTTTTATATTCAATTAAAATCCCCTTGATGTCCTTCATTTTTTGGCGCAAGCTGGCATAAAGCTTTTTCAGCAGACCGGAAAAATCATCATCTTTATAAAAGTCTGACCTAACCCCCTGAACATCCACTTCCAACCCGTGATTCCCGGCATAAATTATCTTAGGTATTTTGATCATTTTCCTTAAATTCTCCAAAGACCGGCCGCTGATGATAGCCACGATACAACGCGGCTGGCGCGCTAGCTTTTTTAATATCGTCCTGGTTTTTGGCGGAAGTACGGCCAGGCCCGGCTGGCTGGCAATAGGAGCAAGAGTCCCATCGTAATCTAAAAAGATATATATTTTCTGGCCTTTGATCCGGGCATATACCCATTCCTGCCAGGCCATAAAATATTTCATGTCTTTTCCTTTTTCAATGCTGTCAATTCGCTGATAATACTGCCCGCCCATTTATAGACATTGTTCTCCTGTACTACTTTACGCATCGATTCCATCCGCCGGGTTTGTTCTTCCCGGGGCATTTCAGTAGCCTGCAGGATCGCGGCGGCAAATTCTTCAATGGAATAGGGATTGATCTGGATCGCCTGATCCAGTTCTTTAGCCGCCCCGGTAAAACGGCTCAGGATCAAGCTTCCCTGCAAATCTTCTTTAGCCGCCACATATTCTTTAGCTACCAGATTCATGCCATCATGAAGCGAGCTGACTATGCAAAAATCCGCTAATTTATAATAAGGCAGTATTTCTTCCGGGGAAAAATGCCGTTTCAGGTAAATGATCGGCTGCCAACTGGCGTCGGAATGTTTCCAGTTTGTTTTCTCGATCAGCTCATCAATTTCCCCCATCAAGTCGTGATACCGTTTGATATGGGTACGGCTGGGGGCAGCCAGTTGGACAAAAACAACTTTCCCTTTATATTGGGGATATTTCTCGAAAAAACGGTCAATAGACTGAATCCTTTCCAGTAATCCCTTCGTATAATCTATTCTTTCCACTCCTAACCCGACAATTTTACCTGCCAATTCAAGGTCAGCGCTGATCTTATCTATTTTTTGCCTTAATGATTCAGTATCCGCAAATTTACCAGCTTGGGGGTCAACACTGATAGGAAATGGCTTGATCACTGTTTCCCGCCCTGCCCTGACTATACTGAATTTTTCTGTGTCCACCCGGGATTCGATCAAACGATTGGCTGTTTCTAGGAAATTATTGCAATGGAACTGCACATGAAAACCGATGAGGTCGCAGCCCAGCATACCATCCAGTATTTTCTGATAATAAGGACAGATGGAAAATACTTCCGGATTAGGCCAGGGAATATGCCAGAACAAAGCTATCGTGGCATCAGGCCGGCTTTCTTTGATCATCCTGGGAAGTAAAGTGAAGTGATAATCCTGGATAAAAACAAAAGGATTTTTTGCCGGCAATTCCTCCAGGATCGAGTCAGCAAATTTTTGATTCACTTTCTGATACATTTCCCAATCTTTTGCTCTAAATACAGGCCGCGTATGTGTCACATGACACAGAGGCCACAAACCTTCATTGGAAAATCCATAGTAATATCCTTCTTCTTCAAGCTTGGTAAGCCATACTCTTTTAAGAATGTAACGATTATCATCCGGCGGAACTCCCAGCTTGTTTTTAGAATTAACAAACTTTTTATCCGCGTTACCGCTGCCATGCGCTACCCAGGTACCGCCACAAGCTCTCAGTACCGGGTCCAATGCAGTCACGACACCGCTGGCCGGACGGGTCCACTTAGCTTGACCTGTGATTTCATCAAGCACATGCATATACGGTTCCCGGTTGGAAACGACAAACAAAGCATTTTCTCCAAGCTTAGCCAGGACCAAGTCCCGCAATTTTGTTTCAGTCCATTGTTCATCGACTTTTAATCTGGCTTGGGCTTCACCGGCAATAGTTTTCCTGGCTACGCGCAAACTTAAGGCAACCTGCTCAACCTCACTGGCCAGTTTTCCCAATTCCCCTGAATCTTTAATGGGATGCTTATCATCTATTTCACCTTTTTGGTAGAGATGGAACCATTCTGTTAGTTTTTTTACCGGCACGACAAATATCTGCCTTTGAATCAATAAAACAATAATGATGATCAGCAAAACAATAATACTTAAAGTAATACTAATATTCCTCCATAACTCAGCTAAACGCGTATAGACATATGAAGTATCATATATAAGTTCAACCACCCCGATCACTTTGCTATTATCATCAAGCACAGGTATTGCATAGCTGTAAACGGAAAGATCTTTAAATTTTTGCATACCGGCTTCAACTTGCCTGTTCTCCACGACTTGTTGCAAATATGCCTTGTCTTTTTCCTGCCATTCAGCAATGCGCTCAGTAATCGCCAGGACTTTGCCATTACGATCATATAACACGCAACCTTGCAGGCGTTCCCTTTTCTGGAAGCTGTCCACCAGGCGCCGGGCGGCTTTTTTATCATTATCCCTGATAATATGCTGGGCTGACACTTCAGTGGTTTCAGCTACTGATTTAGCCTTGCGGTATAGCTCATCCATTAATTTCTCCTGCTCTATCTTCACCTGAACAATACCGAAAACCGTAAAAACCACCGCAACAATTATCAAGATCGGCAATAAAAATATCAGAATTCTCTTCATCAAATCTCCTAAAAAGCAAAAGTCGCTAGTTACTCATAGCAGGATGTTTTCTTTAATGTTATCATAAACAGTTAAAACAAATCAAGGAGCAAAAATGAATATTTCTTGCTTTGATCTTAGGGAGATGCTATAATATTAATATAAATTATTTTAAGGGTTCGGTGATTAAACTGTCACCGGAGGGTTTATAAGATAGTCGGGCCGCTATCTGGATATATTCCAGAAGCGGTTTTTATTTTATCGCTAACTGGGACAGTTTGCGGTTTTTTATTTTAAAGGGGAGGTATTGTGTCTGAAAAAATATTCGTATTAATATTACTGGTGGTAGTTGTCTGGTTTATAGTATCCGTAGCCATAAACAGCCGCAAAAACCAGGGCAAATAAATACATGCTCAAAAGCAAGGTTTAAAACCCATTATTTACTAATGGTTTCTGGCTGAGTTCTTTACCTTCACTTATCACTCTACCACTCTATCACTTTACCACTATTTAATGAACATCGCATCGCCGTAGGAAAAGAAACGGTATTTTTCCTCAACCGCTACTCGATAGGCCTTCTTAATTGTATCTGTTCCGGCGAAGGCTGATACCAGCATCAATAATGTTGATTTTGGCAGATGAAAATTAGTGATAAGTTTCTTAACTATTTTAAACTCATACCCAGGATAGATAAAAATATCCGTGCCCTTGCTGCCACCAGCTATCTGCCATCTGCCATCTCTCTTTTCGGCCGCGCTTTCCAGGGCTCGTACCGCTGTCGTCCCTACAGAAACCACATTTTTACCCATAGTGATAGCTTCATTGATCGCGGTTGCTGCATCTTCCAGAATTTCATAAAATTCTGTCTCCATCTTGTGATTGGTAATATCTTGTTCTCTCACCGGAGAAAAAGTCCCCATACCCACATAAAGAGTGATCGGAATGATCTTGACTCCGTTGGCTTTGATCGCTTCCAGTAAAGCCGGCGTAAAATGCAATCCCGCGGTCGGGGCTGCTACAGCCCCTTCTTTCTGGGCGTAGATGGTCTGGTATCTATCAACATCTTCATTCCCGGCTACACGTTTAATATATGGCGGGAGAGGCATTTTACCTATTCTGGACAAAACTTTTTCAAAATCCGGTGCGTTGAAAGACAAGATCACTTTACCTTCAGTTTCTTTTTCTTTGATTTCCGCTTCCAGTTTTTCATCCTTAAAGTAAATCCTGTCACCTGGTTTAAACTTGCGCGCATCTGTGATCAGTGCTTCCCAAATACGCTCGTTCGCGCCGATTTTCCTGAGCAGCAGTATCTCTACTTTGCCGCCGGTTTTTTTCTGCCCGTAAAGCCGCGCCGGAATGACCTTGACATTATTGATCACTAAGATGTCATTTTGGCCCAAATGATCAATGATCCGGTCAAATTTGGCATGGCCTGTATCATTCGTGTCCCTATCTACGATGAGTAATCGGGATTGGTCGCGTTCTGGGGCAGGAGTCTGGGCAATGAGTTCCTTAGGTAGGTTATAATCAAAATCAGATAGCAATAATTTATTCATAGTTATTAAAAAAGCCTTTTACCGAACTTAGATTGTAGGAATAGAGATGAAAAAGATGGATATTTTTCATCGATTTCCACAAGATAAGTTTGGTACAAGGCAACTAGAGGGCCCATTGTTTGATTTCGGTCCCAGGATAGTAAAACTGGAGAATTTGCCGATAGTTGAAGCCTTTTTCCGCCATACCCTTGGCCCCCTCCTGGCACATGCCGACACCATGCCCCCAGCCAGTTCCATCGAAGACATAGGCATCCTTGTCCTTTTTTATTTTAAACATAGCGCTGCGGATGACATCTGCTCCCATTAAAAGGCGGAATTTATTAGCCTTAAGAAGGATCTTCCCGTCTTTATGCGTGATCCTGATCTCTATCGCCCGGCCGGAAGGACTTTTGTCGGTAATTTTAATATTTTTGATCTTGCCGACATTAAAGCCACCTGCGGAAAGTATTGATTCGATCTTAGTCCGCTCAAACCTGGCTGACCAGTTATAGCGAGGTGCTTTTTTACAATACGTGCATTTTTTTATCGGCAGATATTTTATCTTAGTAAGACCTTCCCAGACATTGCGCGGATCTTCAGTATAGCCACCGCAGAACCCATGATACGGTGTAGAGATCAACTCACTTTGATAAGTGAGAATTTCCCCGGTAGTAGCATCGACTAAGGCATTCGAGATCCGGTCTTCGCTTTCTAATCCGCCATAAACCTGGCAGCATGTACTATTACATAGGTCATATCCATCTTTGGCATGCTTCCCGAAATTCTTTAAAGCATAGGTCCTCGCTGCTACAACTTGCGCTTTAATGGCCTCTTCCGGCCATTTTGGTGAAATTTCATGTTTGATAATGCCATATAGGTACTCATCAAGCGGTAGGACTTCAACTACGGCAAAAGACTTTGGCGCATTGTTTATGATTTCCAGGGTCCCGCGGTATTTCCTGCCATTGATCAATACCTGGTTATCTTCAGTGCGCAGAGTGATCCGATCGCTGATGACTTTCTTAGAATCCACATACAAGCTGTTATTTTTTATTTTGATAGTGATCGGATGGTTATAATAGCTGGTTTGGGCAGTTTTAGAAAAGCCTACTTCAAAAAGGCCTTTAGAGCCGACAGTAGCTTCGGTGACATTGCGCAGAATACCGACATGGATGATCGGTTGGGCTGCAGCAGCGATATTGGCAGAAAATAATAAAAACATAAAAATTAAAATTGTCTATTTCAATTTACTTTACCCCTTTCACTTTACCACTTTTATCTCTGTGTTTACTTACCACTTGCGGTTCTTCCCGCTA
>JAQTPL010000014.1 GCA_028712895.1 bacterium
GCCGAGTTCATACTGAATTTCCTGATTTGCAGATCCTTTAACCACGGATCTTGCCGTACAATATCTGCCGGAATATTTATTTTATGGACGGCTGTTATCTGATAGATCTTTATTCTGGCCCCATCTATTTCCATTTCTTCTATAACCAGATGCCCCCAAATTAAAAGATTAGGATGATATTTTATGCTTATTTTTCTGGCCGTCAGCAGGAGACGGTCCATTTTTAATTCTACATTTTCTAATAGGAGCCTACCGGAAAAACCGCCCTTAACTGAACCGACCTTGACAATACTGGAGGTATCAGCATTAATTTTACGTAACACATAGTCTTTTAACGCCCTCTGGGTTAGCGGCGTAATAAGCAGCAAGTATCCAGCTACGATGACTGCTATGATCCCTATGAATAATATCTTAAACAGTTTCCGCATCTCTATTTCTCCCTACCCGCCAAAATGATCGGCGGGTGAATTCAGCTTTGCTGAATTCAAAACGCTTGCCCGATACTGACATAAATTTTATATCGCTCCGTGCCTTGAAAAGGCTTTAATTTATAGCCGTAATCCAGCCGGATAGGGCCAATAACGGTATTATACCTTAAGCCGATGCCGGCGGCAGTTGATAGTCCCGGCAGGCTGTAGTAACGGGTTGCCGCAAATACTTCTCCATAATCATAAAACAGCACCACACCAAAATCCCGGTAGAAAGGCAAGCGTAATTCAAAATTTCCTTCCCATAGTGAATTACCGCCAACAGGGTTATCCTGCTCATCCCGGGGACCGAGAGACCGGTAACTATAACCGCGGACACTATAACTACCTCCGGAAAAAAACCGCTTAAAGACCGGGATACTGGCAGTATCCAGTATCGGCCGGGCATAGCCGAACTGGTTGCGCCAGGCTAAAACAATATGACTGCCCAAAGGCTGGAAGTATTTATATTCCCACGAACCGAGTAAATAACTGACACTTGAACCGATATATTTAGGAGTAAATTCCCAGGTAAAGTAACTGATTTGGCCAGCTTTTGGATTGAACAGGTCAGTAGTAGTTTTATACTGGAAACCGACTTCCAGGAAGCTTAAGATGTATTTTCTGGCAAAGCCGGTATCTTCATCAAAAACCAGGTCAGGATTCAATAAAAATAACCGGTCCCGCTCTACCTGGTACCCAAAAAAAGTATTCAAAGTGGGCGTCAGGCTTCTGGTAATACGGGCCCGGGCATTCAATTTTTCCCGGCGGTAATAATCATAGAAATCTTTTTGATAGCCAATACCGGAGATCAAGTTGGTATAACGGTCACTGAAATAGGGTTGAGTTAAATTAGTATCAAGGACGTGCTGCCGTTGGGCCAATTTCCCGTTAATTTCCAGATTGCCGCCTAACCTGCCGAAATTATACAATTTCCAGAACGCCTGTATCCGGGCTCTGTCTTCCGGTCCGTAACCAGGCCCGATCTTAAGGTTATAAAAAGGCCTTTCCTCGACTTTTATGTTAATATCCAGAATGGTCGGGTCCTGGGGATTGACTGCCGGCTCTAACACTACAGATTTAAAAAAACCCAGGTCAAAGATCCGTTGCTGGCTGAGATATAATTTATTGGAACTAAAGATCTCATCCCCTTTAAATAATAGCTCCCGGGTGATAATTCCTTCCCTGACCCCTTTTGTCCCGGATACTTTGATCTGGCCAAATTTTTGCAGCGGTCCGGTTTCCAGGATATATACAACCTGGGACTGGACTTTTTTCCGGTCCATGATGACCTGGCCGCTGATTTGTGCCTCATAGTAACCATGGTCAGCCAAAACAGTGAGAATATTCTTTTTCGAATCTTTATAGCTTTGGTACGAAAAAACCCCATTCTCATGTAGGGTGAGGTTACTGTAGAGTAATTTTTTTAAATCCATACTAAGATGGGTATCATTCAAAATATCGATTTTGCTGATCCGGTAATAATATCCTTCCTGTATCTGGATGATCAGGCCCAGCCTTTTTTTAGAGCGAAGAATAAACTCGGCCTTAACCTGGGTATCATATAAACCATGCTCCTGATATAAGTTAATAATATTGTTAAGATCCTGCGTCAGGGTATCAGCATCAAAATAAGATGGCTTGGACCAAGGCCACCAGGGAGTCACTTTAGTTTCCATTTTTGCTGATATCTCATAAGGCAATAATTTACTCAGCCCTTTTATCTCGATACTTTGGACAACAAGATTTTTTTCCAAAGGAGCTTCGGTCAGGGTCTCCGCACGGAGAGGGATAGATATAATGAGCATAATAATTAATACTAATAGTTTTTTCATCATTTTTTATTCGCTTAATTCGCTGTCATTAGTTTAATTCGCAGAATAATAAGGGGTGGTTGTAAATTAACAACCACCCCTTAGGTTTATTGTAACCTTATAACCATAACTCAGCCTCTTATACTTCGACTCCGGACTTCGGCTGAGCTCAGTCGAAGCCCTCAGTATAACCCTGATCCGCGTCGCAGGGCTATTTTTTCTTGCTTTTGCCTTCAACCACTGCCTGAGCGGCGGCTAGCCTGGCTATCGGGACCCTGAAGGGTGAACAACTGACATAGTTCATACCCGCACGGTGACAGAACTTGACGCTCTCCGCATCTCCTCCATGTTCTCCGCAGATGCCGATCTTCAGGTCTTTCTTGGTCTTGCGGCCGCGATCGATGCCCATTTTGATCAATTCGCCGACGCCGTCCTGGTCGATGGTCTGGAACGGATCGTCCGGCAGGATCTTTTTCTCCAGGTAATCCGGCAGGAATCCACCCATATCGTCACGTGAGAACCCGAAGCTCATCTGGGTGAGATCATTGGTGCCAAAGGAGAAGAATTGCGCGACTTCCGCTATTTTACCGCTGACCACACAGGCTCTCGGGATCTCGATCATGGTACCGACTAAATGATCGATCTTTTTCAAACCATATTTTTGCAGAACTTCCTTATATACTCTATCGACGATCTCTTTCTGGTTGACGATCTCCGCTACCAGGCTGACTACCGGGATCATGATCTCCGGCATTACTTTCTTGCCGGCTTTCAGCAATTCCGCAGCTGACTCGAATATCGCCCGCACCTGCATCTCAGTCACTTCCGGATAGGTAATGCCTAATCTGACGCCGCGGTGTCCCATCATGGGATTAGATTCGCGCAACACGGAAGCGCGCTTGGATAATTCCTCCATACTAATATTAAGGCTGGTCGCCAGCTCCTGCAGTTTTTCCTTTTCATGGGGAACGAATTCATGCAATGGCGGATCCAGCAACCGGATAGTCACCGGTAAGCCTTCCATGGCTGCCAGTGTCGCTTTGATATCATTCTTGACATGTGGGAAAAGTTCAGCTAAAGCTGCCCTTCTTTCTTCCACAGTCTTGGAAACGATCATCTTGCGCAGTTTGAACAACGGTTGTTCGCTGTTCTTGCCATAGAACATATGCTCTGTACGGAATAAACCGATCCCTTCCGCGCCAAAAGCGCGCGCCCTGGCCGCGTCTTCCGGTGTATCTGCGTTGGTCCTGACCTTAAGTTTCCGGACCGCATCGCACACTTTCAGGAATTCATTAAGGATCGCGTTCTCTTCTGAAGCATCTACCATCGGCAGTTGCCCTTCGTAAACATAACCCTTGGTGCCGTTCAAGGTGATCCAATCACCTTCTTTAAGGGTCTTGCCATTGACGATAACGGTCTTGGCGTGATGGTCCACTTGCAACGCGCCGCAGCCGACTATGCAGCATTTACCCCAACCGCGGGCTACCAGAGCCGCATGTGAAGTCATTCCGCCACGGGCAGTTAAGATAGCCTGAGCAGCTCTCATTCCTTCGACATCCTCAGGATTGGTCTCTTCGCGCACCAGGATGACTTTCTTGCCTTCTTTGTTCCAGGCAACAGCATCAGCAGCATTGAAAACGATCATGCCTGATGCTCCACCGGGACCAGCTGGTAATCCTTTAGCCAGCGGAGTGTACGTCTTTTCCGCTTTAGGATCAATGATCGGATGCAATAATTCATCAAGCTGAGCCGCTGTTACCCGGGTTACGGCGATCTCTTTGGTGATCAATTTTTCTTTGACCATGTCAGCGGCCATTCTTACTGCTGCCGGGCCGTTCCTTTTGCCGATGCGGCATTGCAGCATGTATAGCACGCCTTTTTCAATAGTGAATTCTATATCCAGCATATCGTGATAGTGCTTTTCCAGCCTTTGCTGGATATCATCCAGTTCCTTATATATCCTGGGCATACCTTTGGCCAAGATCACCAGATCTTTATTATGTTCGCTTTGGCTGTATTCATTGATCGGTGCCGGAGTGCGTGTTCCTGCTACTACATCTTCACCCTGGGCATTGACCAGGTATTCACCGTAAAATTTGTTGGTGCCATTGCCTGGATCGCGGGTAAAAGCTACTCCGGTAGCGCTGGTATCGCCCATATTACCAAAAACCATGGCTTGTACGTTTACCGCGGTACCCCATTCATCCGGGATCCTCTCAATGCGACGATAGCTAATCGCTCTCTTGCCGTTCCAGGAAGCGAACACTGCGCCAACCCCGCCCCACAACTGCTTCATCGGGTCATCAGGGAAGCTGCTACCCAGGACTTGCTGTATTTTGGTTTTAAATTGGAGACAAAGGTCTTTAAGATCATTAGCATCAAGGTCTGTATCAGCAGTTGCGCCTCTCTGGCGTTTCTTCTCAGCCATTAGTCCTTCCAATTGTTTACGGATACCGGTTTCGCCTATCGGCTCAATACCCGCGGCTTTTTCCATGACCACATCAGAATACATCATGATTAGGCGACGGTAAGCGTCATATACAAAACGTTCGTTACCATTGGTTTGTTTGATCATTCCAGGGATGGTCTTTTCAGTTAAGCCGACATTCAAGACAGTTTCCATCATTCCTGGCATTGATTTACGGGCACCCGAACGGACAGACACCAGGAGTGGATTCTCCGCATCGCCGAATTTCTTGCCCATTAATTTTTCAATTCTAGCTAAAGCAGTTTCTACTTCTTTAGCCAGAGTTTTAGGATAGGACCGCTTATTGGCATAGTAATAGGTGCAGACTTCCGTAGTCAGAGTGAATCCTGGAGGTACCGGGAGTTTTAACTTGGGATGTCCGGCCATTTCCGCCAGGTTAGCGCCTTTGCCGCCCAGCAGGTTTTTCATGCTTTCATTGCCGTCACCCTTGCCCCCTCCAAAAAAATAAACATACTTCTTACCCTTTGCTGCCATTGCTTCTGTTCCTCCTTAGTTTTAGCGTTTAGCGGATAGCGTATAGCGTATAGAACACACTTCCACATCCGAACAATTTAAGTTATTATTTTAGCATAATTTTTCAGTAATGTAAAGACTTATCAGACCGCACTAATAACCAGCTTGGATATATCCGCTATCCGCTGGAACAACCCGGCTATTTCTTTCAGCAGCATAAGGCGGTTAGTCATCAGCTGGCGATCTTCCACCATGACCATGACTTTATCGAAGAATGTGTCTATGTCCGGCCGCAAGCTCACTAACCGGCGCAAAGCTTCAGTATAATTTCCTTTGCCCAGATACTGCTCGGCTTCGGCTTTGATCTCCATGAATTTATGATACAGTTTCTTTTCCGCTTCTTCTACCAGCTTGCTTTCATCCAGTGTTTCGCCTTCCCCAAGTAGTTTCTTATCCCGGGCCTGTTTCAGGATGTTATTGGCCCGCTTGAATCCGGCGGTAATGGGCTCAAAATCAGGCAAAGGCCGCAATTCATGCAGGGACTGCGCCCTTTTCAGGGTGTTATATACTTCGCTATACCCGACATCCAGGGCAGCGGCTATTTCATCATAAGCCAGTTTATAGGGCTCAAAACCGAAAATATATTCGATCCTTTCCCGGAAGAATTTCCAGACTTTATTCAGCAATTCACCGGTATTAGCTACTTCTATTCCGCTTTCCTTAAGTATTCTGATCTCCTTCTCGATCAGTTCAAAGAGGGAAAAATTCCACTGGTTGTCGATCAGTATACGGATTACACCCTGGGCCTGGCGGCGCAAACCATATGGGTCACCGCTGGAATCAGGGATCAAACCAATCGCAAAATCACTGACAATTGTGTCCATTTTATCAGCAATGCTGACAATTGCGCCATTGGCTGTTTTAGGCAAGGGGCCGGTTACCGACAAAGGCAAATAATGCTCATAAATACCCTGTCCTACTTCTTCTTTTTCACTGTACTTGAGCGCGTATTCCCGGCCGATAATCCCCTGGAGTTCAGGGAATTCCTTGACCATTTCCGTGACCAGGTCTGCCTTGCACAGCAAGGCGGTACGCCGGACATCGGTCAGGTTGTAACTGGTGAAAGGCAGCTGGGAAGCGATATATTCGCTTAATTTAATGATCCGCTCTACTTTGTTATACAAACTACCCAATTTTTCCTGGAATACTACTCCTCTGAGCTTTTCCACTTTTTCTTCCAGATGACTCTCGGTATCAACTTTGTAAAAAAACTCGGCATCTTCCAGCCGGGCAGACAGGACCCGTTCATACCCTTCCCTGACTATGCCGGCAGCTTTAGGATCACCATTGGAAATACCGACAAAATATGGCAAGAGGTTCCCTTTGCTGTCCACCAGGGTAAAATATTTCTGGTGGTGCCGCATGCACGTGATCAGGACTTCTGCCGGCAGGTTTAAATACCGCTGGTCAAACTTGCCCAGCACAGCCGAAGGATATTCAGTCAGGTTAGTGACAATTGTTAATAAGACCTCATCGGTATGCAGCTGTCCCTTACCCTTGGTGACACGTTCCAGCTCACTCTTGATCCTGGCTTGTCTCTTTATCGGATCAACTATTACCTTCAACTGATTAAGGGTCTTTTCATAACCGGCGCTATTTTTCACGGTGGTTTCCTTATTGCCGGTCAAGATCAGATGCCCCCTGGTTTTATTCCCGGTGGCTAATTCTCCCAATTTAAACTTGAGCACCTGTTTACCCCACAGGCAAAGCAGCCACCGCACCGGCCGGGCAAAGCGCAGTTGCTTGCCCTCCCAACGCATGGTCTTGGGAAAGTATATAGAGGTAATAAATTGCGGCAGGAAAGCAGCCAGTATTTTTTCAGTATTTTGTCCTTTTTGCGAGAGCACCGCGCAAAGATACTCGCCTTTTTCAGTCTTTTTGATCGATAATGCCTGGGGTTTGATATTTTGTTTTTTGGCAAATCCCAATCCCGCCGGGGTCAGGTTTCCGTTAGCATCATATGCTACGTGTTTTGGCGGTCCGGTTATTTCGGTTTTCTGGTCATTCTGTTTCTCAGACATCCCGCGGGCCATTATTACCAGGCGGCGCGGCGTGCCCCATACCTTAATCTCTTCAACAGCGATCCTGCTGGTCAATAAAAACGCTTTAAAATCTTTCTCCACCAGCGGTAAGGCTTCACTGATATAGCCGGCCGGTATCTCTTCTGTCCCGATCTCCAGTAAAAAATCTTTAGCCATCAACGAACTCCAGTTTCTAGTCGCTGGTTTCTAGTCGCTGGTCTTTACTAGCGACCAGTTACTAGCGACTAGCGACTTATTTTAGCGACTGTGTTTTTTTAACAATGGGTGTCCCAGTTCCTGGCGCAGTTTCAGGAAACCCTCAGCGCAAGCTTTGGCCAGGTTACGCACCCTAGTAATATAATTAGTACGCTCTGATACGCTGATCGCTCCCCTGGCCTCCAGCAAGTTAAACGCATGCGAACATTTCAGCACATAATCATACGCCGGCAAGATCAGGTTCTTATCCGCCAGGCGCAAGCATTCTTTTTCATATTGTTCAAAAAGGCGGCCCAGCATCTTAACATCCGCTTCCTCGAAATTATGTTTGGAATATTGTACTTCATTCTGGTGGTATATTTCCCCATAGGTCACGCCATTAGCCCATTCCACGTCAAAAACATTTTTCTTTTTCTGGATGTACATGGCGATCCGTTCCAGCCCATATGTGATCTCGGCTGTGATCGGATTAAGCTCGATCCCTCCTACTTGCTGGAAATAAGTAAATTGGGTTATTTCCAATCCATCCAGCCAAACTTCCCACCCCAACCCGCTGGCTCCCAGCGTCGGGGATTCCCAATCATCTTCGACAAACCTGATATCGTGCTGCTTAGGAATGATCCCCAGGGCTTTCAGGCTGCCCAGATACATTTCCTGAATCTTTTCCGGTGCTGGCTTAATGATCACCTGGAATTGGAAATAATGCTGCAACCGGTTAGGATTTTCCCCATACCTGCCGTCTGTCGGCCGGCGACTGGGCTCAACATAGCATACAGACCAGGGCTCAGGGCCCAGGGAACGGAGAAAAGTAGCCGGATTAAAAGTCCCGGCTCCCACTTCCAAACCATAAGGCTGGACCAGCAAACAACCCTTTTCCATCCAGTATTTTTGCAATGTAGTAACGATCTGTTGAAAATTCATAATTGGCTCTCCAATGATTAATCTAATCTAAAATGCGCTGCGCCCGCCAACGCCGTAGTGGCGGGTGATTCGCTATCAAATTAACTTTTAGTTAGCGGCTGGCAATAGAAGAATTCCTGGCAATTAAAAGAGTGCCCGGAAATGAATTGCAAATATTTTTCGAGCAGGATCTTGATGGCCAGCTTGGTTTCGACGGTCAAGTCAAGATCCATTAATTGCGGCAGCGTACTTTTTTGCAGCAGCCGCAGTTTGGCCCAAATTTCCGTATTGAGTTCGAACAGGTAATCCGAGCTTTTCAGGCACGCCCGGCAGGTAATGCCGCCATCTATCAGGCTAAATACCACCGGTTTGTTCAGTCCCGGTTTTTCTTTACATTGGATACAAGATTCCAACGATATTTTATAACCGCTGTAATCAAGGATCTTCAATACAAACCAATTCCAGAGCGAAAGATAATTCTCCCGGGTCTGCAAGACTCCCGCGTCCATCAAACTAAAGCTTTTGCCCAATAAATTAAAAATATCCTGGTTAGCCTCACGGTACTCGCTGAACTTGTCCACCAGCTCCAACAGGTAAGAAGCCATGCCGTATTTAAAATAACTCTCCCGCAAAGAATAAAAAGGATGCATAACCTGGCAGCCGGTCAGCCGGGCCATATCTTTATCAGTTTTAGAGAACAGCATTACCCGGTTATGGGTAAACATCTCCAAGCTGGCGCCATACCGGGCTTTAACCTTGCGCAAACCTTTGGCCACTACCTGCACCTTGCCCCAGTCCCGGGTGTATAGCGTGATCAATGAATCTGCTTCGCGGAGTTCTTTGGTCCGCAGGACAATGGCTTCAGTTTTTGTAAAACCCATGTTAACCTCGGCGTATAGCGGGTAGCGGATAGCGTATAGTTATTAGTTTTTGCTTTGCCTATACGCTCCACGCTATACGCTTAACGCTATTCTAATTTAACCAGTAAAAGAAACCACTACCAGGATAGCTGACAGCAACACTAACAAGCCGGTAATGATCCAGGCAATCCAGTTATATAACCTGCTGTTAACATACTTACCCATTATCCGGGGATTATTGATGAGTAGCATCATGAAGATCATGATCACCGGTAATAAAATGCCGTTGACTGCCTGGGACAAGATCATGATCTTGACCAACGGTGCCTGGGGCCAAAGGATCAAAGCTCCGCCAATAACGATCATCCCGGTGTAGATATTAATAAACTCAGGAGCTTGCTTATAGGTCCGGTCCACTCCCTGCTCCCAGCCGAACGCCTCGCAAACAGCATACGCGGTAGAGAGCGGGATAATGCAGACAGAAAAAAGTCCGGCATTAAAAAGCCCGATAGCGAATAATACCGAAGCATATTTGCCGGCCAAAGGGGCCAGCGACTTAGCCGCGTCAGCAGCTGTATTTATACTGATGTTATGTACAAAAAGTGTCGAGGCACAAGCGACAATGATAAAAAAAGCTACTATATTTGTTACGGCCGTACCGAAGATAATGTCTACTTTTTCGTAAAAATAATCTTTTATTTTTAGCTTCTTATCCACTACTGCGGCTTGCTGGTAAAATTGCATCCAGGGAGCGATAGTGGTCCCGATCACGGCGATGGACAGGACAATATAATCTTTTTTAAATTGCCAGCTGGGTACCGCTATGTTCTGCAAAGCTATACCCCAGTCTGGCTTGGCCATAAATCCGGAAATCACATAGGTAACATATAAAAAACAGCCAAAGAGAAATATTTTTTCTACGGTTTTATATGTTCCTTTCAAGATCAAATACCAGGCAAAAAATCCCGCTAAGGGCACGGAAATGTAGCGGCTGATACCAAATATTTCCAGACTGGCTGCTACACCGGCAAAATCACCGACCGTATTGGCCAAGTTAGCGATGATCAAAACGATCATGGCAAAAAAAGTTATCCTGAAACCAAAGGCCCCCCGGATCAGGGAAGCCAGGCCTTTGCCGGTAACAATACCCATCCTGGCGCACATTTCCTGGACCATATAGAGACAGACAGCAATGACCGGCAGGAGCCAGAGGAGTCCATATCCGTAATGAGCCCCGGCCACGGAATAGGTGGCGATACCGTTAGCATCATTGTCGACGCTGGCGGTAATAATGCCCGGTCCCATCACTGCCAGGAACAGGGCCAGTTTTATCTTGAAATTCGACCATCCGCTTTTTGGGGCAACCACCTGTTCCACGATAACTCCTAAATGAAAATCCGAAGCCCTAAATCCGAAATCCTAAACAATATCAAATGTTCAAAATATAAATATCAAAATATTTGTTTAATTTGAATTTAGGTGCTTAGAACTTGTTCAGAGTTTAGATATTAGGATTTAGTATTTGCTTTAAAGATTGTACATATACTTGACCAGTTTTTTGGAGATATCCAGCTTCAGGTGTTTCATTTTCTTGTCATACTGTTTAATATGGTCCCACATGATTATATTTTCCACGATCTTGCGCCGGAAAAGATTGACCAGCTTAAAGACTTCCCGTTCCGGGCCAAGCCGCTGCAGCATGCTGTTAATATCTGCCTGCACGCCAATAATGCGCAATCTACCCCGCTGGATTCGCAGGGCTACATCATTGACCCGGAATAAATGTTTGCCATACCGGTCCACGATCTCTTCATCCATAATATCCCGATAGATAAAAAGCTCGTTGGATTCAATAGAGCTGGAAACCATTTCCTCTAAAAAAACATTCAGGTAGATAGCTTTTTTTGAAAGGCAGGCTACGTCGTCCCAGGAAATGACCAACAATTCCTTCGCTTTGAACAGATTAAATCCCCGTTTGCCTTTGCTGGGGATCACCACTAAATGCTTCACTGGAGGGAACTCTTCACCCATCTGGATGGTCATATCCTTTATTTTACCAATAGAGATATTCCCGGCGCTGATCACCGGCTTACCGACAAAATCAGCATAGAAACTGGATGACTTCTTCATGTCTTAGGCCCCTCGGCTGCTTCTTTTTTCACTTTTAGGGTAATAATGCGGCGGCGATTGGTTTCTACTATCGTAAATCTCAGGTCTTTGTATCTTATCTCTTCATCTTTACGCGGTACCCGCCCCAGCAGGTCTACAACAAAGCCGCTGACAGTATTAAAATCCTCGCTGGGCAAATTAATTTTGAGCTTTTCATTAACTTCATAAATGTTCATTTTACCGTCGATCTGCACTGATCCGTCTCCCATCGGCTCGACATTCAGGTCTTCAATATCGTATTCGTCCAGTATATCCCCGACAATTTGCTCGACCAGGTCTTCCATAGTGATCAGGCCGCTGGGCACACCGTATTCATCCACTACGACGGCCATATGTAACCGCCCTTTCTGCATTTGCCGCAGCAAGTTGTTCACCTTTTGGGTTTCCGGTACAAAGTAAACTGGGCGAATGAGGTCTTGGATCACGATCAACTCATTACAGCGCCAGGCATTGAGCAGGTCCTTGACATGAATAATACCGATAATATTATCCAGGCTGCCTTGATAGATGGGTACGCGAGAATGTCCGGCCTCTACTACCAGGTCAATAAATTTTTCCTTTTCCAGGGTGATATCCACGCATTCCATATCTATCCGGGGTATCATAATATCCCGGGCTACTTTATCGCCGAATTCCAGTACCCCATGGATCATCTCTTTTTGGTCTTTGCCCAGTACTCCTTCACGCACTCCTTCTGAAACCAGGAAACGGATCTCTTCATCCTTGTCAAAAAGCATATCCCGCTTAATATTTCCACCTAGTAACTTGACCAGTGGATTAGTAATAAAGATCAACCCCTTGATCACCGGCGCTAGCAGGTAATGTATAAGCACTATTAATTTAATGGTCCACACCGCCACGACTTCAGGCAAATGCTTGGCAAAGGTCTTTGGCGTGATTTCTCCCAAGATCAGAATAACCAGTGTAATAAGGATCGTGGCCAAAATAGCCGCCCATAATTCCGTAATATGCAGGCTACTGGAAAAATGTACCGCCAGATAAGTAGTCAAAGCAGCGGCCGCCAGATTCACAATGGTATTGCCGACTAAGATAGCTGCCAATATTTTATTGGGGTGATCCACCCACATCTGCAGGGACTTGACTTTTCTTTCTTCGATCAAAGTTTTAATCCTGTACCGGTCCAGACTGGTCAAGGCTGTCTCTGTAGCAGAGAAAAAGAAACTACCCAATAAAAGGATAATTAAAATTATAAAGCTGATAAACATAGTGCTCCTTAAAATCAGTTTCTGGTCGCTGGTCACTGGTCGCTAGTAAAAGACCATTAAAACCAGCGACTAAGAACTAGCGACTAGCGACTGCCTCTCAAAATGGATTCATCATCCGGAAAATAAACAGTGTAACTACCATGCCGAGTATCGCTCCCCCGGCAACTTCCCACCAGGTATGGATCCTGGCCCTGACCCGGCTATGAGCAACCATATAAGCCAGCAGGAAAGCCAGCACCGTAACGAAACTGTTTTCTGTGGTCAGGGCGATAGCCGTACAGATACTAAAAGCTATAGCACTGTGGCCACTGGGCATACCGCCCCACAGCGGCCGGCCTTTGCCAAAATAAGCTTTGCCGATAATAACCAAAATAAACACAATGACCAGGGCAATGAACATGATATAATCAGGGACTTCCTTGATCTTGGAAATAAGCGGCACCAGGTTATGACCCAGGTAGCGTTTGCCGAAAACAAGATACGCTACTATTAAAGCATTGCCAGCAGTAAAGAACACGGCTCCCGCGGCAATATCCTTGGCTACTTTGGCCGCGGGATGGTAGGTATCAGTGATCAGGTTCACTAAAGCTTCCACCGCAGTATTGAACATTTCCGCCAGCAATACCAGGACCACAGTAATAGTCAGCATGATCACTTCGATACGTTCCAAACGTACAAATAAACTTATGAACAGGACAAAAACCGCTATGCCCAGGTGAATACGCATATTGCGCTGGGTTTTGGCGACGTAAATAATACCTTCTATCGCGGCATTAAAACTTTCCCAAATATCCTTTGATCTCATTAACTATCCTACCTTGTTAAGCCAAGTGCTAATAGTATTTTTTGTTCTTCTAGCCGCATTTTCTTCCGGTCTTTGGGCTTAAGGTCATCATAGCCGAGCAAATGCAGGATCCCGTGTGTCACCAGCAGCGCCAGCTCGGCAGCATAGCTGTGCCGGTAATCTCGGGCCTGCTCAAGAGCTGTGTCTACACATATAAACACATCCCCCAGTACCACTAACGGCAAATTGCTGGCAGTCTCGATCGGTGCGGCAATAACATCCGTGGCATACTTCCGGTTAAAGAATTTTTTATTCAAACGGATCATTTCCGCCCTATGGACAAAAATTATGGCCAGCTTGTAATCCTTGCCTGGCGGCAGATAGTGGCCAATAATATGAGCTGCGACCTTGTTCGCCAGCCGCCGGATATTTTCTCTCTTATTCACAGTGTCCCCTAGTGTTTTGTTGCCATTGCGAGCTATTTCGGATAATCTACCCGGTTATGGAACATGCCGCTGAGCACATGGCAGAATTGTTCACCGATCGTATGAATATCTTTCAGGCTCAGGTCACATTCTTCCAACTGGCCGTCAATAAACTTGTTATTAATAATGCGCGTCACTAATTCCTGGAGATGGGCGTAGCTCGGATCATCTAACGTGCGTGAAGCTGCTTCTACGGCGTCAGCCAGCAGGATAATTGCGGCTTCCCGGCTCTGCGGCTTGGGACCAGGATAACGGTATTGTTCTTTAGTCGCTTCTGCTTCTTCCTCTAAGGCTTTCTGGTAGAAAAAATACACCAGGCTGGTCCCATGGTGTTGTTCGATAATATCAATAATATCCTGGCTTAGTTTGTATTGTGACGCCAGGTCGACTCCTTCTTTCACATGGGATAAGACGATCAAGCTGCTCATGCTGGGGGAAAGATCATCATGCCGGTTGTGATCATCCTGATTCTCAATAAAATATTCCGGTTTAGCCAACTTGCCGATATCATGATAATAGGCGCCTACCCGTGCCAACAACGGATTGGCATTGACCGCCCCGGCCGCGGTCTGCGCCAAGTTGCCTACGAGCAAGCTATGATGGTATGTCCCGGGAGCCTCCAGCATTAACCGTTTTAAAAGCGGCTGGTTAAAATCCGACAATTCCAACAGTTTAATATTACTGGAAATACCGAACATATGTTCAAAATAAGGCAGGAAGCCTATGCTCAAAACACCGCAGAAAAAACCATTAATGATCCCCCACAAAGCATTATAAGCTACAATATCCGCCCGGGTATGCTGCAAAAGCGCCATAAAACTGATAATACCAAGAGCATTAGCCAGGCTGATGAACAGGCCGGAACGGATCAGGTCGGATCTCTGCCTAATACTGGAGGCGCTGAAGACACCTACCAGCCCGCCCAATAGGTGCACGGCAAACAAATTCATGTCATTATGATAGATCACCGCGATCAGGATATTCAGCAAGACGGTTATTAAGATAGCCAGGTCAATATCTACCAGGATAGTCATCAGGATAGAAACCATGCCCAAGGGGATAAGATATCCGCTCAATCCTATTTCATTAAAGATCTTAGCCAGGGCAATGACCAGGATACTGACTAATTGCAGGATGATCAAGTCATTATTGGACTCAAAAATATGCCGGGCATAACGGTACAGGTAAAATCCTATTAAGATCATAAAGCCTAAAATAATAACTAGATACCCGGCGATCTGCTGAAAATCCATTTCCTGGAAACTGGAAAGCAGGACCAGTATCGCCAGCAAGGTGAAACAGACAAAAAGCCAGCGGGGCACGGCTAACGGAGTCAAGAAAATATTTCTTGTTTCTGTGGACAGGTGTTTTTTGCGCTGCTGCCAGCGCCTGTTTTTTTTAAGCAGTACGAGTAGTATGCTTCTGAATAAACCGTGTAAAGTCCTCATTACTTTGTCCCTTTGTTAGCAGCTTCTTCAAATTCTTCATAGGCTTTGATGATTTTTTTCACCAACACATGGCGGACCACGTCCCGGCCGGTAAAGTCAACAAATTTAATGCCGGATATGCCCTTCAGGATATGCCTGATCTGGACCAGCCCGCTTTGCTTCTTATTCTGCAGGTCGATCTGGGTAATATCACCGACAATTACAGTCGTAGTTTCAAACCCGATACGGGTCAGGAACATTTTCATTTGTTCCGGATTCGTATTCTGCGCCTCATCCAGCACGATAAAGGCATCATTCAAGGTCCGGCCGCGCATATAAGCCAATGGCACTATTTCGATCACTCCTTCATCACGGAGATGATGAAACTCCTCTGCCCCCATGATCTCGTAAAAAGCGTCATACAATGGCCGCAGGTAGGGATCCACTTTATCATAAAGGTCGCCAGGCAAAAACCCGAGCTTTTCCCCTGCTTCCACTACCGGCCGGGTAAGAATGATCCGGAACACTTTCTCTGCCCGTAAGGCGGCAATGGCCATGGCTACTGCCAGGTAGGTTTTGCCGGTACCAGCCGGGCCGACACCAAAAACCATGTCGTATTTCTTTATAGCTTGCACATATTTCTTCTGGTTTTTACTGCGCGGCGCGATCTTTTTCCCTTTAATCGTATAGCAAATAGTATCTTCATCATCTTTATCAGGCACTGCTGTCTTAGCTTCTGCTTTATCAGCATAGAATCGCGAATTATCCACAATATTACGGAATCCTTTGCGGTCAATGCGGTAGCCGCGCCGAACCTGCTCAGCCAGCTCCTGGACCATCCGATAAGCCTGGCTCACCTTAGCCTTCTGCCCTTTGATCATCAGAGTGTTGCCATAGGTTACCAGGCTAACGTCAAACTCATTCTCGATCATGCGCAGGTTCTCATCCTGCGGCCCGAAAACATTGAGCATCTCTTCATTGTCCTGTAAATATACAGTTTTAGTGACCATGGAAAACCTCAACGTCAGCACTGGTAGAGTGCTAGAGTGGTAAAGTGACAAGATTTTTACTCTACCACTTACTACTTTATCACTTATTTTCTTTTTTCGAAAGTATTTCTAAATCCAATTGATCTTGTGTGCGATTAGATATTTTTTTGCTCTTTTTAAGATCTGTCAGCCCAATAAAATAAACCTTCTGCTTCCCATAGACCCCTTGCTTTTTCCGTTTCCAAATTAGAGCAAAATCAAGCCCTTTGATGGAAGTTAACAAATCAATTCTTACCGGCTCATATCCCAACTGAATAATTTGTCCCTGCTGACTAAAATCTTTCTCTTTTAGATGCAGGCTGCCAAAGCCGAATTCTTCCAGCGCTTTCAGCACTCGCTGAGCGTTTTCTTCTTCAGGCTTAATAACAATATCAATATCTTTAGTATACCTCGGCTTACTATAGAAAGCCACTGCATAGGCGCCAACAATACAATATTTTACTTTATTCTTGTTGAATAATCTTAATAACTCTTCGTAGTCCTGTTCTATGCGCATGCGCCGCTCCCTTATTCATTTTGCCATAGGATTCTCTCAAGTATTGGACAATATCCAATCTCTCTTCAGGAGACATATGAGTATAATACGTTCTCTCAAATTTCTCTGCTTCTTTATATGAACGCGCTCTATGCAACCAAATTTTTCTCATGTTTTATCCTCACTTTAATAATTTTACTCTCCAATATGTATGAAGCATTATTCATTGTCTTGTATAGAGATTAGTGAATAACTATTTATTTCGCTTTAAAAACAAGCGTTTAGCAAGCAAATAAACTGGCAGAAAAACTATCACAGAGAGCACTATTAATATGACCATAAGTACTTGTTTTTTGACAGAAATATCGAGCATACTTATCAAACAACATCCTAATAAAAACATTGCCAATGGAATAACGAGCTTTGTAGTTATTAATCTTTTCTTAAAATGCTTACTAAACGACGATTGCTTTGCTAACTGGCCAGACAAAGAATGAAATAAGTTGAGTGACTTAGCGCTCGTATCTTTAATTATCTCTTTATCCTCACGTTTAATATACTTACCCAGCTGATTGTCGAATACTTGCCAACCGAGATGTTCAGCAATGATGAAACAGACATCAAACACCTTATCTCCCAAACGTTCGAAGCAAGGATAGGGAACACAGATACTGATATTATTGATAAAATCTTTTTCTTCATCCCCATGACCAAGATAGAACTGTATCTGCTGGTCTGGCTCCGGCCAATATGACAAGCCTGTTGCATCTTCGGACATTGGCTGGAATCGATTCTGAAGAAACTTCTTAATCTCATCTTTTGGTAAACTCTTGGAGTGATTTTCATCGTAATGAATGTCGATATCGTAGCTCATCGTCTCTCCATTCCAAACAAAAAACCTTTACTCTGCCACTTTATCACTGTTTTACTTATCTTAATTTTATATGCAACTCCCGCAATTGCTTTTCCCCTACTGGCCCGGGGGCGTCGGTCAAAGGACAGATCGCCTTCTGTGTTTTGGGGAAAGCGATTACTTCCCGGATGGAAGTTTCACCCAACATCAACGTCACTAAGCGATCCAAACCAGGAGCAATACCACCATGAGGCGGAGCACCGTATTCAAAGGCTTCCAGCAGGAACCCGAATTTTTCCTGGGCTTCTTCCGCGCCGATACCCAAAGTCTTAAAGACCCTTTCCTGTATCTCCTTGCGGTGGATACGGATACTGCCAGAGGCAATTTCCGTCCCGTTCAGAACCAGGTCATAGGATTGAGAACGCATTTTGCCAGGGTCAGTCTCGAAATAATCCACATCATCGTAATTAGGAGCGGTGAAAGGATGATGTTCGCTTTCCCAGCGTTTTTCTTCATCATTATACTGGAACATCGGGAAATCAACCACCCAGAGGAAATTGAATTCCTTCTTACTGATCAGGTTTAGCTTTTCTCCCAGGTACAAACGCAGCCGGCCCAGGCTCTCGATCACGACCTTAGGCACATCAGCTACGATCAGGATCAGATCATTTTCTTTAGCTTGCATAGTTTCTTTTAATGTGGCCAGGACTTCCGGCTTAAAGAATTTAGCGATCGGGGAATCCATCCCTTGCGCGGTTACCTTAAACCAGGCTAATCCTTTGGCGCCGAATTCATTGGCCAGTTTGGTCAAGTCTTCTATTTCTTTGCGGGAATAGCCGGCAATACCAGGAGCGCAGACCGCCCTGATCACACCTTTGTTTTTTGCTACTTCGGCAAACACCTTGAATTCAGCATCCTTCACTATCTCAGTGATATCCCTGATCTCCAGACCAAACCGCAGGTCTGGTTTATCACTGCCGTATTTACTTTTAGATTCAGCGTAGGTCAAACGAGGGAAAGGGGTTTTTAATTCTATATTCATCATTTTCTGGAAAATCATGGACATCAATCCTTCCACATGGGCGAAGATATCTTCCTGGGTGACAAAAGACATTTCCATATCGATCTGGGTATGCTCTGGCTGCCGGTCGGCGCGCAGGTCTTCATCACGGAAACACTTGGCGATCTGGAAATATTTCTCCATACCAGCTACCATCAGCATCTGTTTGAACAATTGCGGTGACTGCGGCAGGGCAAAGAACATATTCGGATGCACCCGTGACGGCACCAGGTAGTCGCGCGCCCCTTCTGGCGTGGATTTGGTCAGAATCGGGGTTTCTACTTCAACAAATCCCTGGTTGTCCAGGTAATCCCGTATCACTTTCACAGTTTTATAACGGAAAACCAGGTTATTTTTCATTCTTGGCCGGCGCAGATCCAGATAACGGTATTTCAGCCTGGTTTCTTCATTGACTTCAGTTTCCTCAGCAACTTCAAAAGGCAGGGTTTTGCTGGGATTGAGTACCTCTAATTTTGTGGCTGTTATTTCTATTTCACCGGTAGACAATTTGGGATTTTCCGTTCCTGCCGGACGTAGAGTTACCTGGCCGGTCACCGTCACCACAAATTCACAGCGTAGTTTCTCCGCTTCCTTGAATAAATCCGCTCCTGCTCCCTGGGGATTAAAAACCACCTGGGTTATTCCGGCGCGGTCGCGCACATCAATAAAGATCAACCCGCCATGATCACGACGGCTATGGACCCAGCCTACCAGGGTCACTGCCTGGCCAGCGTCATTTTTCTTTAAAACTCCACACGTATGCGTTCTTTTCACTAGTTTTACCCTTCCTTTTAAAATGATTACACTGATTTCTGAAAGAGATTACACCGATTAAAAGATGATTACATTATCTAAAAACTATTTTAACTTAAGTTCTTTTAAAAACGAAACAAGATCATTCAACTTGATCTCTTTCTGTTCTTTGGTCTGCATATCCCGCACCATGGCGATCCCTTTCCTGATCTCTTCCTCGCCGATAATAACGGTAAGCTTTGCTTTTCCCTGGTCAGCCTGGCGCATTTGGTTCTTCAGGCTTTTATCTTCCAGGCAGGCTTCAACTTTTAGTCCGCTCTGCCGCAGGTCGCGAATGAAGTTAAAAGATTCCTGCTGGGCTTGTTTTCCCAGCAGGGCAAAATAAATGTCTACCCAGGTTTCCATCAGAGCGCCGGCTCTTTGTTTCTTGAGCACTTCTGACACTCTTTCCATGCCAAGGGCAAAACCGACAGCCGGCATATCCGGACCACCCAATTCCTTAACCAGTTTATCATAACGTCCGCCCGCAGCCACCGCGTCCTGGGCTCCCAGGTTCTCTGATTTAATTTCAAACACCACCTGGGTATAATAATCAAGTCCCCGGACGAGAAATTTATCAACGGTAAAGGTAATATTTTCTTTTTGCAAAGCCTGCTGGATATCCTGGAAATTATCCCGGCAGGACTGGCACAGGTAATTTTGTATGGCCGGCATCCGGCTGACCACCTGGCGGCAGGTTTCTACCTTGCAATCCAGGACCCGCAAAGGATTCCGTACCATCCGCCGCTGGCAATCGGCACATAATTGGGTTGTGTTTTCCTGCAGGAATTTTTGCAGCACTTCCCGGTATCCCGGACGGCATTCAGGACAGCCTACGCTGTTGATATAAACTTTAATGCCCGACAGCCCGATGCGCGAGAAAAATTCCACGCACCACAAAATGATCTCCACATCGCGCCAGTAGCTGCTGGACCCGATACTTTCCGCTCCGATCTGGTAAAACTGGCGATACCTGCCGGCTTGCGGCCGCTCATAACGGAACATCGGTCCCAGGTAATACAGCTTGGTAAGGTTACCCTGGGCCAGGAGATTATTCTCAATGGCTGCCCGCACTACCCCGGCAGTTCCTTCCGGCCGCAACGTCAGGCTGCGGCCCTTTTTATCGGCAAAAGTGTACATCTCTTTTTCGACGATATCTGTATCTTCCCCAATACTGCGGTTAAATAAACCGGATTCTTCAAAAATAGGCGTGCGTATTTCACTAAAACCATAGTCTTGCAGCAGCTCAACTGCGGTTTTTTCCAGGTACTGCCAGAGCTCTATCTCCGGCGGACAGATATCTTTGGTTCCTCTTACACTGTTAAATTTCATAAACATTCCTTTGTGAGCTATAAGCGATAAACAATATTTTCTATGCCGTTATTGGCGCCGCATTCCAAAACCTGGGTAGCCTGGTGATGCAGGTCAGACAGGACCTGCCCAATCTCTCCCGGTTGCTTATGTGTAAACACTTCCAGCATAAAAATGTCCCGGTAGCCGATCTCTTTTAGCCCGGTCATGATGCCGGCCCAAGGTACCCGGCCATCACCAGGCGGCAGGTGATCATCAAATTGCCCGTGATTGTCAGATAAATGCAAGCTAATGACCTTTTTATTAAAACTTTTAAGCATTCCTAACGGGTCCTGCGTCAGGTTCGCGTGTGATGTATCAAAACAAATGCCCAGGTTTTCCGTGTAGAGATCATCGATGATCTGGTTCAGGTCGTGGGCCTGGCCGCCCAAGAGGTGCGGCAGCAGATTTTCCACGGCTAGCCGTACATGCTTGATTTTGCAATAGTTAATTAATTCATACAGGCTTTCCTTGCACTTGTTCAACCGCCGGTATTTTTCATCCTGGTTATTCAGGTCAAAAGCCTGCATGCTGGGATGTACAATAGCGATCTCACCGGAAAGATAATTCAGGACATCAATGCCTTTTTTATATTCCCAAACTGCGTGGACCCGCGTTCCTTCATCCAGGCTGGAAATATCCATACCCGGCCACACCGGCAAATGCAGGGAATGCACAAAAATGCCAAACTCTTTCAATTTATTGCGCAGGTTATAAGAATGGATCCTTTGCTGCCAGATCTCCAATCCTTCTTTTAAAAGAAAATTCGTATGATTGACCGCGATGTTGCTGGGCATGCCCCATTCAATGGTATCCAGGCAGATCTCGATCACTTCAAAGCCCGCGTCCTTGATCACTGGCAAATACGGAATTACATCATGGTCGTGAAAAAATCCCGTAGAAAGACCTAATTGCACATGATCTCCTTACAGCTTATAGTGAGATAAATTAAAACCACACCAGGGTTTGACACAGTAGCCCTTTTCCTGGTGGGAAATACAATTAAGATCCTGTTCATCATCAAGATGGTCAGCGACTAATCCGGCAAACAGGCGCACATAAAACTGCGCCCGGGTACAAGCGTCATATTTAGACCAAAAATTACCCCAGTGGAAATCCCGTTCATACTTCGAGCGGATCAGACCGGCGATATGTTTGGGATGCCAGTTCATTTTGGTCAGGGTACGGACGATCAGCTGGATATTTGTTGGTTTCAATAAATTATTGTTCGGATAGCGCAAAGCGTGCGCCGCGCAAACCGGCAGGACATCAATATTGAAATAATCATAACTGCGCGACCATTCTTCCGGCGGATGCGAATATTCCCGGTCATAATACCGGTGAAACTTATACAGCTGTGAATGTTTGTAACTATTGATCAGCTTGTTTAACTTCTGGGTCACATCCGGGATAGTGGTCTCTACCTGCGCGGCGTAGATAGCAGATTTATTAAAATCCTGGCGTAATTCTAGTAATTCTTTCAGGCTCAGGTCGATCCTGGGCAAGGTGATCTGTATCGGGGTTGATTCAGCCACTAACTTGGTATATTTTTGTTGCTGGACTTTATGCTTTTGGTATAAGCTGAAGGCACAGCGCACGTCGCGGATATTCATCGGATCGCCATACATGGACAAGTCGAGGTTGATCGCCTCGCGCCCTTCCCCGCCTTTGCCCACGGCTGTATCCGTACAAACCACCGGTATTTTTGTATGCAGCCTCACTTCCTTGATCACTAAATGCGATATATATTCCAAAATCCGGCCCATGCCGTCATGCGCCAGGTTAAAACGCAAGGCCTCCAGGTTAGCCAGGGACAAGTCACGGGTCGAGGCCAGGTTATCGCTTAATTTTCCTATTTTTTCCAAAGTCTTATTGGCTTTAGATTCTCTTTTTACCTGGAACGCAAAATGATATCCCTGGCCGGTCATAATGACGAGAGGAAATATATCCAAACGCTGAAAGACTTTCAGGATGGCTTTATATACCACTTCCATTTTGGTGAAAACTTCTTCCGGCTGCAAATACACTTTACCGGGGAAATCCATATTAAAATATTCAATATCCAGGACGCCCACCGTATAATTCAGGTCGCTTACCGAACGGAAGATATCCAATCCTTTTCCCAGGATCCAGTCAAACTTATCCTTGGAAGTGGAAATAAAATTGCGCGCGTGGATATCCTCTTCCTGCAGCGCTGTCCCGTATCCTACCAGATACTGGGCGGAAAAACCGTCGGGGTCATGAGCTTCACCCCCGCAATATTCGGCTATCCGTTTACGTACGTTGGCATTACGGTAAAACTCTTTATCTGGCATTTTTTAGTCCTGGAACTCCTCTGCTTGGAATTAAGTTATTATAGCTTTATTACTGTTTTTTTGCAATAAAAAAAACCCCCTAAAAAAGAACAGTTTTGAATTATAAATTTTGAGTTATGAATTAAGGTAATTTATCTCCATAATTCAAAACTCAACACTCAAAACTCAAAACTGCCTTTTAAATTATTTCATTTCCAGCACTTTTTGGTAGGCATTCTCGGTGTTAATAGCAAACTGTTTGAGGCTGTATTTCTCCTTTATATGCCGTTGCGCTTTATCACCCATGCGCCGGCCCATGTTTTGGTCGATCAGGAGGTCATATATCCTTTGAGCCATAGCTTCCTGGTCGCCAGCATCTATCAGGTAGCCATTCTCCGTATCCTGAATTATCTCCGGGATACAGCCGACTTTGGTGGCTACTAATGGCTTGCCGCAGCCCATCCATTCCATCACCACCCGGGAAATGGCCTCGCTGCCCACAGAGGCTACTACCCCGATATCACAGATATTCATGAACCTGACTACATCTTCAGTGCGCCCCAGATAAGACATTTCATCCTGTAAACCAAGACTATATACCGTCTCAGATAATCTTTTCCATTTGACATTTTCTTCTTTGCCGACGATCAGGAACCTGACTTTAGGATAAATATCCTTAACCATTTTAGCCGCCTGCACAAACGTACTATGCCCTTTGATCGGATCCAGGCGCCCGACTATCCCGATGATTGCTGTGCCGGGTTCAACTTTTAACTCTTTTTTCACACCCTCATCCGCATATTGCGGTTTGAAAACCGTTGTATCAAGGCCCTGGTAAATAGTGACAAATTTGTCTTCTGGTAAGCCCAGGCTTTTAATACAGGCGGTGCGGATAAAATCTGCCGCGCAGATCACCAGACTGCTTTTTTCATATAAATGTTTACTCGCGGCATTAGTCGAGGGATTACGGATATCGCCGCGCGTACGTACGATGGGAATATGGCTGAAGGTCGTACGCAGTGAGAAATAAGCCCAGAAATGGCTCTGGCCGCCATGCGCGTTGACCAAGTCTATTTTTTCCCTGGTCATGGCTGTTTTCAAGTTAAAGACATTCACATCAGTGAAATTCACCGGCAGGATCGGCAAGTCCATTTTTTTAGCCTGGTTAATAGGCGGCTTATTCGGCCAACCGCCGACAATCACCTTATGCCCGCGGTCGGTCAGGGCTTTCGACACTGTCAGGGCATAATTAGTAATGCCGCTATCCCAGGGTTCATCGATCAACTGCAGTATGTTCATTTAGGTTCCTTTTCGATTACGCGGATTTTAAATACAGATTACGCGGATTAAAACACGACAAGCTCGCTCAAAATAATGACGAGTTCCCTGATCTATTCGTTTTAGAATAGGCGAGCGCGGCCGCTGATGCCGATGAAGAAAACGTTCGGAGCTTGAGTTGGCATGGACTCTTTATCCCCGTTCTTTGGGGAACTCAAGCGAGAATTGAGTGCGTTTTCCTCGCAGGGGAAAACGACACGCTTTTCGTAATGGCGCAGCGAGACAGTGAGCCTATCGCCCCTTCTATTCTTCCAGCCGCCTTTTCACTGCATCAAAAACATCCGAGACCGTGATCAATTTCATGCAGGCAAAATTCTTCTTCGGGCAACGCTTACCCCCGTGCTTTCCGCAGGGCCGGCAAGGCAGATCTTTTTCGACCACGATATCTTTAGCGCTGTACGGATAAAAACCAAGAGACTGGGTGGTCGGGCCAAAAATAGCCACCACCGGCACTCCCAAGGCCACCGCTATATGCATAGCGCCAGAGTCATTAGTGACCAGCAAATTCATTCGCTTCATCAAGGCAGTCAATTGCAGGAGAGTCGTCCGACCAGCCAGGTTAAGAGCAGTTTCATGCATTTGACGGGCCATTTTATCAGCCACCTGCACATCGGCCGGACCGCCAATAATAATAATCGTCGCCTTAATCTCCTGGCTTAGTCGGTCAGCCAGGGCGGCAAAATTTTCCGTCGCATAACGTTTAGTCGGCCAAACGCTGCCGGGATTTATACCGATCACCAGATCCGCTGCCTTGATCTCATATTTATTGCAAAGGGCCAAAATATGATTAATCGCTTCTTTTCCGGGATCCAGGAAAATATTTGCCTTTCTGTCTCTCACGCCCAGTGGTTTGAGCAGGTCAAGATTGCGGTCGATCTCATGGATCTTTGGACTTTGCCTATACGGCACTTTATCAGTATAGAGGAAACTCCCGGCCGCGACAGCAAAACCGATCCTGCGGGGGATCCGGGCCAGGAAACACAGCAAAGCGCTTTTCAGCGAACGATGCGGCAGTATTGCCACATTGAAATGATGCGCCTTTATCTTCACCACTAAGTCCCGGAAAGCTACCCAAGACTGGTCTTTGCCCTTTTTGTCATAAACAATAATCTCGTCTATATCAGGATTATTCTTTAGTATTCCCTTGACTGCAGGGATAACCATAACGCCAAGATAAGCATCGGGAAAAGCTTTTTTTACCGCCATGATCAAAGGGATAGTTAAAACGACGTCTCCCAAAAATGCCGTTTGGATGATCAAAATTCTTTTTAATTTTTCCATTAATTGCACCTTATGCTTTTTCTGCCATCCGTCATCTGCTAACTGCTATCTGCCTTTAATTGCTCCTGCAGTGATTCAAATACTTCTTGTGCTGAAAGCCCGGCTAGGCAAAGCCGATCCCCTCTTTTACAATCATTGGTACCATGCAAACTGCAGGGCCGGCAGGGTAATTCCTTAAACAATATTATATCATTTTTTCGGGCACTGATAAAACCGAATTCCGGTACAGTAGGGCCAAGCAGCGCTAAAACCGGGACATCCAGAGCCTGGGCAATATGCAGCGCTCCGGAATCACCCGTGACTAATACCCGGCATTGCCTGATCAGTGCGCTTAACTGCCGCAGGTCAGTTTTCCCGGCCATATTTATTACGGTCTCTCTGATGTCTCCTGCTTCTTTTAACAGGGCACTAATGAAAATCTGGTCACTGGAATCACCGAACAACAGCAGTTTCATTTTCTGGCCCCGGCATAATTTAATAAAATCCAGCCAGTTCGGCAAGGGCCATTTCTTAGTTTCCCATGTAGCCCCAGGATTCAAGCCAATGAGCAAATCTCCCGTACCGCTGCCAGACTGTTCGAGTAAAGCCTGGGCGTTCCTGGTTTCTTTTTCTGTCAGATAAATTTTAGTATCAAGGTGCCAAGGATGTGCCCCTAAGAAATCCAGGGTGTCTAAATAGCGCTGGACTACGGTTTTCTGCAAAGCCGGATTACTTTGCTTAAAATGCAGCAAAGCATAGCGGTTTATCGATTGCTTATGGTAACGGATGACTTTCGTGCCGGAAGCAAAACCCACTATCTGGCTGCGTAAATTATTATGCAGGTCAATGATCAAGTCATATTTATTTTTCCGTACCTGGTTTATCAAGCTGGCCAGGTTTTCCTGTTTTTCCAGCGTTAAGATCTCATCAATGTTCGGGTTATTAAAAAAAATATCCTGGTACTGGCGTTTCGTCAGCATGGATAACTTGGCTTCTGGCAGGGCCTGGCGTAAATTAGCCAATACCGGCGTGGTCAGGACCACATCCCCCAGCGAGCTGAACCGTATTACTAAAATATTCCTGATTCCTGGCGTCATCTGGCTAAAAGCCTTTCTATGGCCTCAACATTTTTATCTACTGCCCCTTTTTTAGCCATCAAGCTTTGCTGGGCCCTGATTCCCATTTGCCGGGCAGCTTCAGTATGAGTCAATAAGAATACAATATTTTCCACTAACTCGGCTGGGTTGTGTACCTGGATGATCGCTTTTTGTGCCAATAGATAGCTGGTTATTTCCTTAAAATTACGCATATCCTGGCCGCAGACTACCGGCTTGGCCAAGGCTGCCGGTTCTAATATATTCTGGCCACCATACTTAACCAGGCTACCGCCGACAAAAACGACATCAGCTATACTGTAGGCTGGCAAGAGCTCGCCCATAGTATCGACCACTAAGCAGTCGAAAGACGATGTACCTGTATGCACTTGCGAACTTAAGGCAAACGGCCTAGCCTGGCCAGCGAGCAATTTTTTAATCTCTTTAAGGCGGTGCAAATGCCGGGGCGCCAGTATTAATTTTAAATTTGGCACTTTTTCCCGTATCGCTTGCCAGGCTTCAATGAGTATTATTTCTTCCCCATTACGGGTACTACCGGCCACCCAAATCAGGTCCTCCGGCGTAAAAGAATATCTCTGGCGGAGACTGGCAGCAGGGGTATCCAGCTTGATCTCAAAATCATATTTCACTGATGAACTGACAGCCAGCAGTTCACTGGGGAATCCCAAAGCCGTAAACTTTTCTTTATCCTCTTCTGTTTGCACACAGGCGTAATTAAAACAGCTTATTATCTTTTTAAATAATATTTTAAATCTTTGATAGGTAGGATAACTCCGGTCAGACAACCGCCCATTAAGGAGAATTATTTTAACTTTCTTTTGCCAGGCAGCAGTAATAAGATTAGGCCATAATTCTGTTTCAATGATCCCCAACAAGGCAGGATTGATCCTGGCGACGGTTCGACTCACGATAAACGGGAGATCCAGGGGGGCAAAAATAACTTCAGCCTGGCCGGAGAGGATCGTTTTCGCCTGCCTGAACCCGGCCGGTGTAATAATCGACACGACGATGGGTTTGGGCTCATTCAGCTGTCTTATTTTTTTTACCAGGGCGGCAGCGATCTTCACTTCACCAATGCTGGCGGCATGAAGCCAAATAACCGGTTGCCGCTGTACCGGCAAATCGTATCCCAAACGCTGCCTGAATCCAGCCCTCCAGGCAGGGGAAAATAGCAGCCTCACCAACCAGTATGGGGAACTGATCAGTAAAGCTAAAATAAGAATTAAGTTATAAAACCACATCAACCCCGGTCCTATCCGGCCCTGGCCAGCTTATCGGTCTCATCAGTCAGCAGGTTAAGCGCCGCCTGCAGTTCTTTTTTCTTCACTTCCAGGTCGTCTGTTTTTTGAATATATAGCGGGTTACCATTAGCCACAATTATAGAATTAAACGGATATGGTATGACAAATTTATCCCAGTTATTATGCAGCACGATTTTCCGGCGGGCGCTGAAACTAAGCGGCACTATAGGTAATCCTGTTTTCTGGGCAATATATAACACGCCGGGTTGGATTTCCCGGTAAGGTCCTTTAGGCCCGTCGGGAGTAAAAGCCAGGACATCGCCGGCAGCCGCGGCATGAACTAATTCGACTAAAGCCCGCATGCCACCGCGGGTAGTTGAACCGCGAACCGCTTTAAAACCGAATAACCTGGTAATATCGGTGATAAGCTGGCCATCCCGGCTTTGGCTGATCAGAATATTAATTTTGCGGAAACGGTGGGAATATACGAGGAATAACTGCCGGCCGTGCCAGAAGGCATAGATATAGTTCTGCCCCTCTTTTTTAAATTTCTCGATGATCCCGTTATTGATCACGGTAATGCGGCTGGTAATACCTATAAACCAAATAGCGATATATCCTATAAAAGCCAGAAGCTTATTAAGCACTAATAACTCCCCTAGTAAACAAGACTCGCCGACCCGGGACTCGAGGACTCGTGACTGGTTTAATCCCTAAACTGTATTTCATGCAGTTTTTTATATAAACCACAGCGATTAAGCAGTTCCTGGTGCTTACCTATGTCTACTATCCTGCCTTTTTCCAGCACTACTATCTTATCAGCCTTACGAATAGTGGAAAGACGGTGAGCAATGATGAACGTGGTCCGTCTCATCATTAATTGATCCAAGGCTTCTTGTACTATCTGTTCGCTCTCGCTGTCCAGGGCACTGGTAGCTTCATCAAGGATCAGGATCCGGGGATCTTTCAATATCGCCCGGGCCATAGCAATGCGTTGGCGTTCTCCCCCGCTCAGGTTGATCCCCCGGTCCCGGATCAGAGTTTCATATCCCTGGTCCATGGCAGTTATAAAACTGTGCGCATTAGCGGCCTTGGCTGCCTTAACAATTTCCTTGTCCGTGGCTTGCGGACTGCCATAAGCGATATTATTCCTGACTGTATCGCTAAAGAGAATGGTTTCCTGGGTAACAATACCGATCTGATTTCTTAAGGAAGCTAACGTCACTCTTTTCAGGTCATTTCCATCCATCATCAGGGTACCCGCCGTCGGATCATAAAAACGGGGTATTAAGTTAACCAGGGTAGTCTTGCCGCTACCGCTCGGCCCAACGATAGCGATAATTTCCCCGGTTTTCACTACTAAGTCAATATCGCTCAGTACTTGTTCAGTATCATCAGTATCATAGGTAAAACTGACTTTTTTAAACACGATGTCTTTTTGCAGCAACGGCAGGGCAATCGCATCCGGCGCTTCCATCACCGTCGGTTCAGTTGCCAGGACTTTGAAAATCCGTTCGCTGGCAGCAATGGTCTGCTGTAAAACAGCATTAGTATTGGAAAAACTTTTGATCGGGGTATAGGTTGACAAGGCTGCTCCCACAAAAGAGAAAAATGCTCCTGCCGTCCAATAACCGCGAATCACTTCCGTACCGCCGTACCAGACAAAGATCGTCGAGCCCAGGACACCGATAAATTCCATTAACGGCGGCGACAGGGAAATCACCCGCATCGAGCGCATGGTGATATTAAAGAAATCGCGATTCTCCCTTTCAAAGCGGTTGATCTCGCGGTCCTCAGAGCAAAAAGCTTTGACGATCTTGATGCCGGAAATTGTTTCTATAAGTATAGAGTAGATATCGGCGGTTTTTTGCTGTGATTCAGTAGAGACCCGGCGTAGCTTTTTGCCAAATATTGCTAATACATAGATAATAAAAGGACTAAAAATTAAGGTATACAAGGCAAAACGCCAGTGTAAGAAAAACATTAGCGCGATCAAGCCAATAATAGTCAACCCATCCTTGACCAAACTGACTAGGCCGCTGGAAACCGCATTCTGGATGATACCAACATCATTGGTGATGCGGGAAATTATTGAACCAGTCCTTTTGTTCTCAAAATAATCCAGGGAAAGCTTTTGGTGGTAATGTGCAAACAAGTCATTACGCAAGTCCAGGACAATTTTTTGACCAATATACGACATGAGATAGCCTTGCCCATATGAGCAGATCCCCTTCAACAGAAAGATCAGCGGCAACCCCAGGACGATCATTAAAAGCATGCGAATATTTTTTTCAATAAAAATGCGGTCAATCACATACTTCAGGATCCACATCGAAGCCGTAGTAAATAAGGCCACACCGATCATGCAAGCTACAGCCCATAGCAACCGGCTATAGTAAGGCTTGACGTATGACCAAAGTTTTTTGAAGATAGCTTTATTATCCATAGTTACCTTATCTGGGCCAGAATTTCCTGCGCCGTTCGCAGCGAGGCACCGGGTGACCCCAGTTTATCTTTGATCTGCAGTAATTTATTTTTGATCGCCTTTAATTCAGCAGGATTATGTAAATATTTTTCAGTCTGCGCCGCAATACCTGACGGCTCTACCGCATTCTGGACAAATTCCGGTACTACTTTTTGTCCGCTGACAATGTTAGCTAAACCGATATAGGGTATCTTTACCAGGCGCTTGGCCATTTGATAGCTGAGGGCATTTACCCGGTACATGATCAACATAGGAATGCCCAAATAAGCCATTTCCAGGGTTGCTGTGCCGCTGGCTACATAAGCTAACGTAAGTTGCCTGCGGACCTGGTAAGAATCATCATCTACGACTTTAACTGCCAGGCCAGAGGCCTGGATAATCTTTTCCAGCAAGGAGCGGTCAATGACCGAGGAACGCAATAAGACCAATTCAATATCAGGCTGGGCAGACAATACTTTGCCGGCAGCGGCTAACATTACTGGCAGCAAATGCTCTATTTCCTGGCGCCTGCTGCCTGGCAATAGCCCGAGCAGCCTCTTCTTCTGATCCAGCTTATACTTTTCGTAAATATCGATGCTTGTTGCCGCGGGAATATGCTCCAGCAACGGATGGCCAACCCATTTGACCGGGATACCGGCACGCGCATAGATTTCTTCTTCAAAGGGAAAAACCACAAGTACCTTACTGGCAAATTCCTTGATCTCTTTGATCCGGCCCGGCCACCAGGCCCAGATCTGCGGCGCTATATAATATACCACCGGAATGTTTAAAGAATGAGCTAATTTCCCGACTTTAAAATTAAAACCCGGATAATCTATCAATACCACCACATCCGGTTTTTCTTCACGGAAATATTGTTTTGTGATTGCCAATAGATGTTTGATCAAAACAAGATTTTTGATAACTTCCAAAAACCCAATAACCGCATGGTCAGCCAGGTTATAGAGCAGCTTCATTCCCGCGGTTTGCATTCTCTGTCCGCCAAATCCGGTAATAGCCGCATCGGGCTGCAATTTTCTTAATTCCTTTACCAGATTAGCGCCATGGATATCCCCGCTGGCTTCACCGGCTACAATAAAGATCTTCATTAAATACCTTTAATTTTAAAATTCTAAATCCTAATATCTAAACCCTAAACAATTTCTAAACACTAATTTTTAAAGTTCTAAACGTTTTGATATTTGTATTTTGAACATTTGATATTGTTTAGTATTTCGGATTTAGTGCTTCGTATTTATTGTTTAATTTTGCGCATGATTTCTAGTGCAATCTCCAAGGCATCGCGGCCATGTTCACCAGTTACCTGGGGTTTCCTGCCTTCCCGGACACAATTGACAAAATGTTTCAATTCTTCAGCTAAAGGCTCCAGCTTGACTAAACGCGGATAAACGACTTTTATATCTTTCAGGCTAGTGACGTCTTCTTTCTTTTTCTGGTATATTTTTAAACCCGGCTTGGCATAATCCAGCGAAAGGTACGAATCTTTTTGGAAAATACGGATCTTGCGGAATTTCTTTAAGGATACCCGGCTGGCAGAAATAGTGGCTACACAACCATGGGCAAAGCGAATCCTGGCATTAGCGATATCTTCAAAATGGCTCAGCACTTTAGCCCCGACCGCATCTATGGACAGTATCTGGTCTTGTACCAGGTATAGCACAATGTCGATATCATGGATCATCAGGTCCAGGACGACACTGATATGGGCCACGCGCGGATCATATGGCCCTAAGCGATTAGCTTCAATGAATTTTGGCTCATTGATATATTTTTGCGCTTCGAGGACAGCAGGATTGAATCGTTCAATATGGCCAACCTGGAGAATCAGGTTTTTCTGCTTTACCAGGTCCACTAATTCTTCTGCTTCAGGCAGGTCCGGCGTAATCGGTTTTTCAATCAAACAATGCACCCGGGCATTGATAAAATCTTTGGCGATCTGGTAATGCCACGGGGTGGGAACGGCAATACTTACCGCATCAACCTTGGACAGAAGCTGCCGGTAATCAGTATACGCTGTGGTTTTATATTGTCGGGCAATTTTCCTGACCTGGGATTCATTGATATCACAAATACCGATAAGCTCAACTTCCGGTAAACTGCTGACGATCCTGGCATGATGCACCCCCAGGTGTCCTATTCCTATGACCCCCATTTTTAAGGCAGTCATTAGTCCCCCTTAATTGCTACCAGACAAAGCTTATAGGTATCTGCTTGCTTGATCACTGCGTCAATATTTAAAATCAGTGTTTCTCCGGCGCAAAAAGCTAAAACCCAGGCCCCGGCTTCGTGTAATACAGTAATAGTGTTTTCACCGATGATCGGCACATCGAAGCGGAAATCCTGGTTCGGCTTGGATACTTTCACTACTACTACATCACCCTTACCGATCTTACCGCCGCGTAAGATCGTCTGGTCCGTTCCTTCCATCGCTTCGACCGCCAGCACTGCCCGGTCTTTCACTACAATTGTTTGTCCGACATCCAGAGCTGCTATACCTTTGGCGATCTTCAAGCCAAATTCAATATCCTTTTCTTGCTCCTTACTAGGTTTTGCCTTGGTCAGGATCCCGGCTGGCGGAATGAACTTCTCTAAAAATATCCTGGAATCAACCAAGGCAATGCCTTCTTTACCCAACTCCTCCGCCACTCCGCCCAGGATCGTATCTGCTTTTTTGTTCGGCAGGCGTTTCAACAGGCCAGCAGCCCTGAGATCAAGTTTTAGCAGGTCAAAAAGACGGAAATGTTTTACTTGCCCGGCCATCACTACCTGGGTAATATTTTCTTTTTTGAAAATATCAATTAACCTGTTCAATTGTCCCAGCCCCACCCAGGTGAAACCATCCACCAGCGTTTTCAGCCCTGGCTCAGTTTCCCCTTCCAGAGCGACGGTAATGATCCTCTTTCCCTGAGCCTTAGCAGCTTTGGCAAAGTGCAGCGGATAATCACCGTTACCGGCTATTAGACCAATATTTTTATCTTCCGGCATAGATTTAGCCAACCTAACTTGATTTAGTTCATAGTTGATAGAAAAAGCTCTTTCAATGAACTATCAACAATCAACTATCAACTGTTTTATTATTCTTTAGTGATGCCTCGTTCAGACTCGGCAATGAACTGGATAAAATATTTAACTTCATCACACCAGTTTGTTTCCTTTTTCAGGCAGGCCAAGGCTTGGGTAGTATTCATTTTAGAACGGAAAAAGATCTTATACGCTTTTTTCAGCTGGTTGCGCACTTCCTGGGAAAAATTATTTCTTTCCAGAGCAATAGTATTCAGCCCATACATCCTGATCGGGCTGCCGGCAGCTTTGCAATATGGAGGTATATCTTTATTCGTGCGTGAACCGCCGCCCAGGATAGCAAAAGTGCCGATCCGGCAGAACTGATGAATTGGCGTCATGCCGCCGATAACTGCCCGATCCTCCACCACCACATGGCCAGCCAGAGTAGCATTATTAGCCAGTACCACATAGTTGCCGATCACACAATCATGAGCCACATGGGCATAGGCCATGATCAGGTTATTATCACCGATCTTAGTCTCGCCTACAGCTACTGTTCCCCGGTTAATAGTCACATACTCTCGGATCACATTGCGGTTACCGATGATCACTTTAGTTTTTTCACCACGGTATTTCAGGTCCTGCGGCGGTGTACCGATAGCTGCCCCGGTAAAAATATGGCAATCTTCGCCAATTTCTGTGTCGCCATCGATCACGGCGTTGGCTTCTATTTTTGTATTCTTGCCGATCTTCACATCTTTACCAATGATCGCAAAAGGACCTACTTCTACATTCTCGCCAATAATGGCATCAGGATGTACCAGAGCTGTCTTATGAACCTTCATCCCGCTCTTCCTCCTCGAAATTATTCGACTTTAATAACTAATAAGTAAATTTACTATGAACCCTGCTGCCTAATTTTCTTCAGGAAGGGCGGGATTCATGCCAATCCCTCCAAAAAAAACTAATTACTCGAATGAAAAGATTCGAATTTCGTGCACTCTATCTATCTACCAGCGTGAACATAAACTCTGCTTCAGCTACTAATTTGCTGTTAATATAAGCTTTCCCGCTGACTATACCGGTCTTGCTTTTTACTTTTAATAATTCCGCTTCAAAGAATATGGTATCTCCCGGTACAACAGTCTGACGGAATTTCACTTTGTCGATAGTCATGAAATAAGCCAGTTTACCGGCATTTTCACTTTTCTTCAGCAATAATACGCCGGCCACCTGGGCCATAGACTCGATCAGCAATACTCCCGGCATGACGGGATGTCCGGGGAAATGGCCCCTGAAAAAATCCTCGTTAATAGTAACATTCTTTAAGCCGATAGCTTTTTTATCTTCTTCGATCTTCAGTATTTTGTCCACCAGCAGGAAGGGCGGCCGGTGCGGTAATACTTTCTGCACTTCATTAATATCCATTAATGGCTTATCCAGGTCTAAACCGGCATAGCGGTCATTATTTTGGGCTGTTATCTTAGTTTCCTTTATTGCCAGCCCCGCTCCTTTTGCTTTCAATTCCCTCAGCTTTTGCACAAAAGCCACGTTTGATGGATGCCCGCATTTAACCGCAATAATATGGGCCTTTAATGGCTGGCCAAGCAGGTAAAAATCACCGATCAGGTCCAAGATCTTATGCCGGACAAACTCATCCGGAAAACGCAGTTCATTATGTATATCTTTCTCTCCGATCACTACTGCGTTGGTCAGGTTGCCGCCTTTGGCCAAACCCTGTTTTTTCAAGGTTTCTATTTCAAAATCAAAGCAAAACGTCCTGGCCGGGGCTAATTCCTTAATAAAAGTTTCCGGAGTAATGGTGAAGCTGGCATGCTGGGATTTTACCAGCGGATGGTTGTAAACCATAGTTAAACTCACTTTAAAATCATCAGCCGGCAGTGCAATAATGCTGGTATTCTCATGTATATAATATACTGGTTCTTTCAGTTCATAATAATTACGGGGAGCCTCTTGTTCTACCATACTGGTTTTTTGCAAAGTCTGGATAAAAGGCAAGGCGCTGCCGTCTCCCACCGGCGGTTCATTAGCATTAATTTCGATGTAAATATTGTCAATACCCAAGCCGGCAAGAGCCGAAAGGATATGCTCCACAGTATGTACTTTCACGTTGCCCAAACCGATATTAGTGCCCCGCTTAACATCGATCAGGTTTTTGATATCAGCAGCGATCTCGCCGGAATTAGGCTGGTCGACGCGGATAAATTTAATGCCGGTATTGACTGGCGCCGGTTTAAAAGTAATAGTCGTGGTACTGCCGGTATGCAGTCCCACGCCTGAAAATGAAACCGGTTCTTTAAGAGTCTTTTGTTTCTCCATTATTCCTCCAAAATACAGTCGCTGGTTGTTAGTCACCAGTCGCTGGTTTATTATTTTTTTCGAGTTCGGCGATCCTTTTTTCCAATTCCTTCACTCTTTGGTTCAATTGCGGCAACCTGTTCATTTCGGCATTGATCCTTTTAGCTAATTGATGGGGTTGGGCCGGATATCCGCTCACTATTTCCTTAGAAGGGACATCTTTGGTCACACCTGCCTGGGCAGCTACAATACTGCCTTTGCCGATTGTGATATGGCCGATTACACCTGCCTGCCCGGCAATGGTCACATTATCTTCTACTGTGGTACTGCCGGAAATACCGACTTGGGCCACAATAATGCAGTTACGCCTGATCTTTACATTGTGGGAGATCTGCACTAAATTATCGATCTTGGTGCCGGAACCGATCATCGTATCACCGAGAGTTCCCCGGGCAATACAAACATTGGCCCCGATTTCAACATTATCTTCTATGATCACTGAACCAACCTGCGGTATTTTTATGTTTTCCCCGGCATGAGGAACAAATCCGAATCCATCACTGCCAATGACTGCCCCGGAATGGATAATGACCTTATTACCGATCTTTATTTTTTCCCGGATAGAAATATTGGCATATAACAGGCAGTCGTTACCGATCTTTGATCCTTTACCGATATAGGTTCCCGGATAAATTACAGTTTCATCACCTATAATAGCGCCATCTTCCACCATCACAAAAGGCCCGATAGCTACATTATTCCCTAATTTTGCCTGTGGGCTAATAATAGCCGAAGCATGAATCCCGATCGGTATCACGATTTCAGCAGGGTTGAAAACAGCCAGGATCCTGGCAAAAGCCAGATAAGGATTATCGCAAATAATAGCCGCCTTGTCATGTACCGGTGATTCTGGTGAAACAATGATCGCCCCGGCGCCGGTCTGCGCCAGTTCTTTGGCATAACGGGGATTAGATAAAAAAGTAATTTCATCACTTTTTGCTTCCCGGATTCCAGCCACCCCCCTGATCAATAATTGAGGATCTCCCAGTATCTTGCCGCCGACCAGTGTAGCCAACTCAGCCAATGTTTTTTCTATCATATAGTGTCCTGTCTCCTAAATCTAATCTTCCTTAATATTCAAATTATATGGCGAACTATCAGCTCCCTTAGACGGCAACGGCTCTTGATCAGGATTAGGCAAATAGCCGGTAGTAGGACTGCTCAGGGGTAATACGCCCCCCTCTAAAGTTTTTAAGACATTTTCAGTAATATTCCAGGAATCAATGCCGAAAATTACGCTGTTTTTATCGAGGACCAGGGAAAATCCTTTTTCTTTTCCCACTTTTTGAACTGCCGCATGTATCTTAGCCAGGATATCCTGGGTATAATTAGCTTCTTTCCTGGAGAGTTCATTCTCTGATTCTTCCGTAAATTTCTGTAATTCCAACGCTTGGCGGTCTATTTCCAGGGCTTTAATCTTCTTGTCTTCCAGTGAGAGCGTGCCTCCTGTCTGGTCCAGACTTTCCCGCAGCTTTTTAACCGCCTCGCTCATTTGCTGTATCGTATCCTGTTTCGCTTTGATCTCTTTTTCCAGGACCAATTTTGCTGCTGCGGTTCCCGAATATTTGTCAAAAACAGAAGCTACATCAACATACCCGATCTTTAGTCCTGCCGCCAGGACAATCCCGGCGCTAATTAGTATTGTTCCGACTATAATTACCGCAATAAGTCTTTTCATCAGCTTTCTCCTTTATTTAGCTCGTAGCTCATAGTTCATAGCTCGTAGTCTTTTGTTAAGTTCCTCCTAGCAGCTACGAGCCACGAGCTAACTACTGTATTTAGAATACTGGTCCGATGCTGAAATAAAATTGTGACTTCGGTTCACCTTCGCGATGATTCAAGCCGTAGCCCCAGTCAAACCTGATCGGGAACATCGGCAAGGTAAAACGCAGGCTAAATCCAACTCCTTGTTTTAAAGCGTAATCATAATGTCCCAGTTTGGTTGTACTCCAGGTATTACCGGCGTCATAGAAAAATGCGCCCCGGAGGATGGTTTGTCTTTTTTCCCTGATAATAGGGAAACTGTATTCCAGGTTCAGGAGAGTGACAAACTTGCCGCCGCCGAGCTCCCCGATCTCTCCCGAGTATTCATAGCCCCGCACTGTTTCCGCGCCACCCAGGTAAAACCGTTCATATATCGGCACTGTAGCGGTATCGCCATATTTATTAACTACCCCAAACATACCGCGCAAGCCCCAGACAAATTTCCAGAAACTGGGAAAAAACCAGGCTGTTTCCAGGGAAAGTTTTTGGAAATTATTATCCCCTGACAATAAACCGCCGGCGACGTTATATTGCAGGCTGTGTTTAGAGCCGGTTGTGGTATCAAAAACATTGTCCCTGGTATCCCTGGAAAAACCTAAAGAAAGCATACTGGTTTCCACGGTCCCACGGGCTATTTCGTTCCTGATGGTTTCACTGACCTTGCTTTCTTCAGTAATACCGTCTATTCTGATCCCTTCATAGGAATATCCTGCAGAAGCATTATATATTTCTCCGAACCGGCGGCCAAAACTGATCCCGCCGCCAGCCTTAGTTTCTGCATAGTAATCAAGATTTGTAGGCTGCTGGTCTTCGGGTATGGCCTCACCCTGGTCATCAATAGTCTGGTTCCAATAATAGGTTCTTTCCCGGCGGGTATCAAAAACATTGGCTCCAAACGAATAGAAAGAACGGAGGAACCACGGTTCAAAAAAACCTACTTCATAACTTTGCCGTAATGAGCCTATCTCATACATCACGTTGATCCGCTGGCCCCGGCCCAGCAGGTTATTGATCTGCACTTGCATATTGCCTACGACCTTATCTACAGTGCTATATCCCAATCCTAAACTGAGCACATTCACTTGCGATTTCTCTTTAACATTAAAGATCAAATCCAGTTGATCTTCCGGTTTTTCCTGGTTGGGCTTAGTGTCCAGGCTGACATCTTCGAAGAATCCCAGGTTATATAAACGTTCCTGGCTGCGGCGAACCCTGGTCATGCTTAGTGGATCACCCCGGTGCAACAAGATTTCCCGCTGGATCACATAATCTTTCGTGATCTCGTTACCAGCGATCTCTACCTCCCCGACATAAGCCATCGGCCCTTCCGCGATCTGATATTCAATATCCATAGCCAGGGCATCATCATGAGTCGTCACTTGTGGATTTATCCGGGCAAAGACATACCCCTTATCCGCATACATAGCCTGGATATTAGCCGTGGCCTGGTCAAAATTTTCCTGGTTGAATAAACGGGTTTCCTTAACCGGTAAATCTTTCCGGAAATCCTTTTCATTCAGTACCGTATTCCCGCTAAAGGTAATCTTGCCGATCCGGTAACGTAAACCTTCGCTTAATTTAATTGTAACCGTCATCTGCGAATGGTCTTCATTATAGGCTATCTGGGGCTCTTCCATCTTAAAATTATAAAAACCTTTTTTCCGGTAATACTTCCCCAGGTCTTCTATTCCTTTAGTCAGTGTTTCCTCTTTATAAATTTTACCCGGCCTTATTTTTGTTATTCTGTGGATTTTCTTTACCGTCAG
>JAQTPL010000053.1 GCA_028712895.1 bacterium
ATGTAGTGATGCCTGAGATAGACGGCCTGGAATTACTAAAGGAAATCAAGAAGCTTAACAGTGAGCACAAGGTCGTGATTATGACCGGATACAGCACAAAGGATGTTGCTATCGAGGCGTTACGCTCTCAGGCAGACGATTACATAGAAAAGCCATTTGATATAGAGAAGACAAAAGAGATATTCAAACGGTTACTTAATGAGAATAGAAGCCCGTATGGGGCAGATACCAACGATACAGAAAGAAAGATCAAGTATGCGCAAAGATTGATCGAGAGGAATTATCATAAGGTCCTATCCCTGCAGGATATATCCAAAGAGATATTTTTAAGTTATAAATACTCCAGCCGGCTCTTCAAACAAAGGATAGGCAAGAGTTTCAATGAGTATAAGTTACAATTAAAAATTACTTCAGCCAAGCAGCTATTAAGAAAGACTAATTATACCATAAGCCAGGTCGCCTATAAGGTAGGATATCAGAACCCCGATTCGTTTATGAAGATGTTTAAAAGAGTCACCGGCCTTACGCCTTCAGAATATCGTGTTAGTAACAAACAAAGGAAAAATAAAAAAGTATAATCATGGCGAATAACTTTATTTTATTACTGGTTTTATCCATTATTGTCTTATTTGTTATTGTGATAGGCGTGTTGTTTAGGTTTTTTAATAAGATAGCCAAGGGTCCCTCCCGGGATACTGTATCCCGGGAGGAACTAAACCAAGAAATTTCCGAGCGTAACAAGGCGGAAGAGGCCCTGTGGGAAATCAGAGAACGATACCATGCACTTATGGAAAATAATGTCGTTGGGATCGCCGTGATAGACACCGATTATAAGATAATTACGGTAAACTCAACATTTGCCAGATTATTCGGAAAGCCCGCTGATGATTTTGTGGGTAAATATTGTTTTATGGAATTTGAGAAACGCAAGGGAATCTGTGAGCATTGCCCGGGAAGGCGAGCTATGGTTTCCGGAAAGACCGAGGAAGTCGAAACGCAAGGTGTACGGGATGACGGTAGCCATTTTTATGTCCACAATCGCGCCATTCCATTCTTTGACCGGAATGGCGCATTGAAGGGTTTTATTGAGATGGTTGAAGACATTAATGAACGTAAAAAAATACAGAAAGCATTACAAGAATACACCAGGCAGATCGAGAAGGCTAATAAGGAGTTAGATGATTTTACTTATATCGTTTCGCATGATTTAAAAGAACCCTTAAGGAGTATCGACGCCTTTTCTAAATTTATAAAAGAGGATTATAAAGATAAATTAGACGAAGAGGGTAGGAATTATATCGATCGTATCCGGGCGAATGCCGGCAGGATGCAGGATCTTATTGAGGGCCTGCTTGAGATCTCGCGTATCGAAAGAAAGGAAAATTTATTTGAAGAAGTCCAGATCGGAGAAGTTATAAATGAAATTAGGTCCAGGCTTGAATATGCAATAAAACAGAAAAATGCCGAGATAATCGTACAGGGTGAATTACCAAAGATTCTTTGCGATCACTATAAAATAAATATTCCGGCAGATATTGTACGGCAAGATCCGTGGTTAAAGGATCTGCAAATCAGGAAATTCAGTATGAACTCGGCGGAAATAGAATATAGCCGCAAGAACTCGCCGCCGGTACTTTTTAGCAAAGTCAATATTAACGCCTCGATCTTCTATCTTCTCATTAATAAGGCACTGAAATTAGATATTACCGGGTTCAGTTGTACCGGTGATTCTCCAGCGCTAACTATTGTTAAATCAAAAGGAGAAATCGTCTCTACGCCGTATGACTTACGGGTATCTGGATTACAGATCAAACTGCCTAAATCAACGGTGTATCTGGATGGTGCAGTTAAGGATTTCCAGGCACCCAAGATATATTTGCATTGTAAATCCGACCGTTTCAATATGAGCGATGTGCCAGTTCTGAAAAAGCCAGCGGCGGTGTTTACCAAACCTCTTTCTTTTGATATTGTGGCCAGCGGTGACCTGTCCATGTTGCGCTGGGCGGTCCGGGCTAAGTCAGGGCAAACTGCTTTTTCCGGAAGGGGGATCGTAGATGCGCTAGGCCTAAAAAAACATAGTTTTACCTTTAACGGGGAAATAGCCCACTTGAATCTGACGGAATTCCAGGTCGCTGAGTTTGGCCGTACTGATTTGAACATTACTTTACAGGGGACAGGGCGGGGTAATAAGCCGTGGGCCCCGGAGATGCAGATGACTTTGAATTTTCAGGATTCTTATTTTGGCCCATACCAGGTATTTCCTTCAGAATTTATGCTTTCGCTCAACAGTACTACGCTCACTGCTGCTACTAATTTGCTGAATACTAATTTTGGCCATTTTGTTCTGCAGGGGGAATTTGCTATCCCGGATCTATCTGCCGGGATCGCCGCGGCTAGCGTGTCTCTCAAGTTCGACCAGCTTAATCTTAAACCTTTCATACCATCCATATATCTGGGCAGCAATCTTAACGGTGGAGCCGATCTGGCCGTCCAGGATCTTAAGTGGCAAGACCAGGCCAAGGCTCAATGGTCCGCAACCCTAGATATTGCTGGCAGCAGCCTGGCCAAGATCAAAATAGACCGGCTGAATGTAGAGGCAGAATGGTCGAACCGCAAATTAAATATAATAAAGGGCCAGCTGGCCAGCGAACTGGCTGACGCTGAAATAAATGGTTATTATGAAAAAGAAGGAGCCACTGATATTCACTGCCGGGTCGAGGCCAAGGACCTGAGCCTGGCGGATAACATTTTCCCGTCCTATCCTGTGTCCGGTCAGGTCAATTTTAATGTTCATGTGTCTGGCCGGACTGAAAATCCGGAAGCAGATTGGCAATTGAGCGCTAAAAAACTAAGGTTTAAAAAATATTTTCTATCTACCCTGAACTGCGCGGGTTACTACAAGGATAAAATATTTGATTATGAACTGGCGCTCACCGGAAGGCCTAACCAGGCCTTGAGTTTAAAAGGATTGACCAATATTCAAAAAACACCGATAGAAACAAATGTCGAACTGTTAAGAATACAATACCTGGACCAGATCTGGATGAACGAGAAAATATTTACCCTGCAAACTGATCGCCATTATTTGGCAGTAGATGACTTGGTCATGGGCAACCGGGGACAGGTTATCAGAGCTCAGGGGCTATTGGACTGGCAAGGAGCTTTTGATTTTTCATTGAGTATAGAGAACCTGCAGTTGGGATATTTCAACGAATCTTTCAGTGCTGACCAAATTATTACCGGCAATCTCAATAGTTTCATTTTTATTTCCGGTACTGCTGGCCAGCCAGTTATGAAAGCCAGGGTTGAAATGGGTGACCTTGAAATTAAACCCGTCTGCCTGGAAAAATATACTATGGATCTAAATTACCAAAACGGGCAGTGGGAAATGCGCGGCTTAGGTATATGTCAAGCCAACTCGTCCCTGGATTTAGCCGGTACCTGGCTATATCCGGTTAATTTTGACCGGCCGCTGCCGGATATCTGGGACAGTAATATAGACTTAAAAGTAAAGCTGGATAAATTACCGCTTGATTTTATGCAGACGATAGTGCCTGCTATAAGCAGCGCAAAGGGCTTTCTCAGCAGTACCATTGAAGCTAAAGGAAGCTTGCGTGATCCGCATATTGATATTTTGGCGAATACTACTGAGGGCAGCCTGAAATTTCGGGATTTACCAGAGCCGTTTACTGCGCTCAAGACTAAAGCCAGGATACATAACAAGAAACTTGAATTAGCCTACCTTTTGGCAGACATTGAGAACGGGCAGTTTTACCTGGCCGGCACGGGAGTGGTAGAGAAACTGCAATTAGCCTCTTTTGATTTTGCTTTAAAAATTACTAACGGTCCTATTTTTTATCCTGGTATATTTACGGCCACGGTTAATGCGGATGGCAGTTTCAAGAAAAAAGGGGCAGACTATGCTTTGCAGGCTGAGGTGACCGCACTGGAAGGAATTATCGAGATAGAGGTTACTGAACAGGAAAAGCAGGCAGATCTTATTTTTATTGATGATTCTGACCAGCCGGAAGATAAGCAGCAACCAGAAGAAAAAGGGCCTGAATCTTTCTATGATCATTTAGCTATGGATTTTAATATCCATAGTGAAGGTGATGTCTGGTATAAACTGGGTACTTCCAAAGCTGAATTAGTAGGAGATTTACGCATCCAAAAGCAACTAAAGGGTGAGCTTACGTACCTGGGCAGTGTCAGGATTAAGCAGGGGTATTATGATTTTTTGCGCAACCGGTTTATCATTACTCACGGTGAACTGCAATTCCCCGGTACTGCCGGATTCAATCCTTTATTGAATATCGATGGAGAATATGATGAATTGAGTGAGATTGTGATCACGGCTACAGTCAGGGGCGATTTGAATAATCCACTGATCCAGCTGCGCAGCGATCCGCCGCAGAAAGACGTGGAAATATTGTCATACCTGCTTTTTGGCAAGTCATCACAGAATCTTTCTAACCAGGAAGCTTCTTCTGTGGAAAGCCAGGTTTTAAGTTTCATCGGCAGATCTACGGTCCTTAAGGTGCGTGATATCTTGGGTGATAAACTGACCATCGATACACTGGATATTAAGAAGGATGAGGATAACCGAGATTGGCGCATTTCAGTCGGTAAATATATCGGCCACCGGCTTTTTGTTTCTTATACTTTCGGTTTTTCAGCCGAAGCTGAAGATAAACTGCGTTTAGAATACAAATTGGGCCGGAGGTGGAATATTGAAAGCGAAATATCGCAAACGAATTCCGCTGGCGCTGATCTATTCTGGACCATAGATTATTAGTCATTCATTCTTTTTTCACTTGACCAACTGGCAAATTATAAGATATTATATGCTTGTTAAATATATCATGAGAGGTAGCTATGGCTCTGGAAACGAATTATATGCTTATTGTTAAAGAACCCGACATGAATAAAATCAAACAAAAGATCATGGATATGCTGAACCAAGTATCTAACCAGATGTATAAAAATTTTGACAGCGGCTTATCACTGAAAGCTTTGTCTGATCCCAATATGGATAAATATATTTACAAAATGTGGGTGAATTTTGGTGAAGGTGTTGACGAGGGAGACCTGAAACAGATCAAGAGAGAATTTGAATTGAGCGTAGCTGAAGAATGCCGTAGCGGCACTATCTTTATTACGGTTTTTGAATATGAGGGCGAATTTAAGCTGGTCAATATAATATAAATACAGTCGCTAGTAGCTAGTCGCTGGTGACTAGTTAAAGATCAAGCACCAATCGTTTTTCTGATTGGTGCTTTTTGTTTTTACTAGCGACCAGAAACTAGCGACTAGAAACTGTTTCTACCACTGTTCCGGGGCAAAGTTCATGCTCAAGAAAGGTTGCGGCGGAGTCGGTTTCTGGGCAAAATCATAATAGATGATGACCGCCTGATTTGGCTTATACATCCCGGTATTATAATTAAAGTAGACTTGCTGGACCGGATTAGATTCGCGCTCTCCCATACCTGTGCCAGCCTGCATTTTCTTTTCCCGGCAGCTATCCTGGGCAGATGGCGCAGGTAACCCCTTGGCATCATCTTTAATACAACCAAGCATTTCATTGAACGGATGGGTACGGCGGGTATATTCATATACCGGGTTTTGTTCATAATATTGTTCTAATTCGCGTATATCCCAGAAGTAAGCTGCTCCGATCACGCCGCAATTTGCCGAGAGGTCTTGGCCCCAGCTGTTGGAACGCCACTTGGCATAAGAGTCTTTTTTGCTGGTGAAAAAGAAACGCCGCGCATCATGGCCGTTGACCTGCCAGCCGCGGATAGTGATAAGGCTATATGGTTCAATGATCCATTTTGATCCCTCGGCTGGCCGGCAGGGTTTACCATTGATGGAATTAATGCCGTCTATGGTCAAATTAACCGCTACCCTTATCGGTAATGGATTATGCAAGACAATAGCGTATTTTTCGCCAGGTTCGGCAGAGACAAAGGGACGGCGATTAAGAGATGATTCTATTTTGTGTCCATCATTATCACTGAGTAGCTGTACCAGGAAACTATAGTTATAAGGCCTGTTTTCGTACCGCACGTTTCCGTCACGGATGATCTTAGTGCGGCACCGGAAATTAAACGGCTGCGTGGCTGCCAAGGCAGTCTGGCCTATGCTTACGGCGGTCACTATGGCTAGGGCGAACAATGTTGGGATCAGCTTTCTTGCTTCCATTGTATCCTCCTTGCGGGGTATTACCCCAAAAATTAGTTACTTTCAGTTATTAGGACACTGCGTTCCCAGGAAAGTTCCCCTGGAAACGGGTCTGATTTTATACTTAGCAATTGTTAAAAATACAAAGTTAAGGTATAATGAAACTATGAATAGAGGTTTTAATCCCACACAAGTCCAATTTGCTCCAACATATCAATGTAACCTTCATTGTGCTCATTGTTGTGTTCCCCAGAGCAAGGTCCGGTTGCCTGTCTCCCAGGGCCTTAAATTTTTAAAGCAGTGCCGGCAGCTGGGAATCCGTGAATTGGGTTTTACCGGCGGGGAACCATTTTTATATCTTGAATTCTTGAGCGCTGTTTCTGAAAATGCGGTTAAACTGGGCTACACGTTTGACCGTATTATGACCAATGCCGGCTGGTTTAAAGGCCAGAGAGATCTGGAAACAGCTTTACGGCAAATAATAAACGCCGGCTTCAATGGCACATTTTGTATCAGTGTAGATGATTTCCATAAAGTGCCGGTTGCCAAAATTGCCCGGTTTATGGTCACTGCGGTAAAACTGACAGGAAGAGTGGCTGGCGTATCTTTGGTTTATGTCAATTCTTTATATAAATTAAGGGAATTAGCCCGTGTCTTATCTGGTAAGGTAAACAGAAGGCAAAGATTGGTTGTGCCGCCAAGCTTTAATTTCCCGGGATTAAGTGCCAAGATCACCAGGATAAACTTGTGTCCAATTGGCCAGGCTGGGACGTTAGCTGTCCCTTGGGGGACACAGTGGTTCAGGGAAGATTATTGCCAGGGACCTGGGCAAGTGCTTTATGTGGATCCAAACGGAAATGTGAAGCCCTGCTGTGGTTTTGCTTCAGACTTACCGGAGATGACGATCGGCAATATATACCGGCAAAGGGCTAAAGAAATTATCAAGGAAGCAAGGTCAGACCGGTTTATCAGGACTGTTTACAACCAGGGACTACTGGCTTTAAGGGATATCTATGTGCGCTGTCATCCCGCAGAAAAATTAAGACCAACTAAAGATCATTGTTTTTTCTGCTGGTACCTGCAAAAAAAAGGGATCAGGAGCTGTCTTGGGAAAAAATAAGCAACTCTATTTGTTTGACGGGTATAATGTGATCAATAAGATCCCGGAGCTAAAGCGTTTTTTCCCCAAGGAGCTGCAACGGGCGCGGGAAGCTTTAGTTGAATATCTTGCTTCCCGGCGCAGCTGTTTAGGGCAGGACTGTGAAATCAAGATCATCTTTGACGCCCGCAAAGGCAACCAGGCTCTGGCCCGGCAGCAAATAGTCAAAGGAATCTGTTTGCTTTTTGCTGATTCTGGCCAGGAAGCTGATGACCTGATCATTGATGAGGTCAGGCGGCAGTACCAACATCAGCAGATCAAGGTCGTCACCAACGATAACAAGATTGGTAATAATGTCAGAGCATATAAAGCCAAACTGCTGCAAGTGGAGGAGTTGGTGCGTTTGCTTAACCCTGTCAAATTCAGCCGGCAAACGGCAAAAGGAAATGTCGAGCATAAAATAAATAGCATAGACGGCGATGACATTACCACCGAACTAGAAAAACTCTGGAAATAATTCTTGACATTACCGATAGCAAGTGATATTTCTATATAAAGGAAGAAGAATTGTTTTTGTTTAAATTACGGAAATTAATAAATTATTAAGGGGCCGAATTACATGAGAAATAAACGGGTACTGGTCATATTCATGCTTTTAGTAATGAGTTTAATTTCTGTTTCAGCTTTTGCCTCCAGTAAAGTCGGTACTACCGGGGCCCAATTTTTAAAAGTCGGGGTAGGCGCAAGAGCTACAGCTATGGGTGGCGTGTATACCGGGGTGGCTGATGATGTTAGCGCGCTCTATTGGAATCCCGGTGGATTAGGCGGAATAAAATCGACAGAAGTGATCTATACCTACAACAAGTGGTTCCAGGATATTACGCACCACTTTGTCGGGGGTGCTGTACCGACAGAGTTCGGCGTTTTTGGCCTGGGTGTCACGATGCTGGGGATGGATGACCTGGAAAAAAGATCAGGTGATACACCAGATCCAGAAGGAACATTTAAAGCGCAGGATATGGCCATAGCTTTCGCTTATGGCACCAGTGTAACCGAAAACCTGATGGTTGGCGGCAGTCTTAAAATGTTGAGCTCTAAAATAGATGATGAAAGCGCCAGCGGCATGGCCGTAGATCTTGGCGCGTTGATGAAAACCGGCGTCCAGGGATTAAATGTCGGGTTCGCTGTCACTAATCTTGGCGGAGAATACAAGTTTATCGATGAGGGAGATCCTTTGCCGATGACGATCAAGCTGGGAGCAGGGTACAAAGTTTTGAATGATGCCCTGACATTAGCCGCAGATGTCATTTATCCTAATGATAATGATATAATGTTTGGCGGCGGGGTGGAATATGCTTTGAAATTTGGTACTGGCGGGGCACTGGCTCTGCGGACCGGTTATAAAACAGGCGTAGATTCCGGCGGCATGAGCGGTTTGGGTGCGGGTATTGGTATTAGCTATCAGATGTTCGGATTTGATTTTGCCTGGGCGCCTTATGGCGATCTTGGCGATGCCATACGCGGTTCGCTCTCCTTGAAATTCTAATAATTTATATAAAATAAATAACCCTATGCTTTATACGGCATAGGGTTTTTATTTTCCACGAATTACTCAAATGACGCTATTTTCTATCAAAG
>JAQTPL010000015.1 GCA_028712895.1 bacterium
TTGGTGTGCCCCTTATAGACAAAAAGACCCGAGGGCTGCCGTTAGGCAATCTCGGGTATCAAAATTTATCGATTTTGAAGAGCTATATATGAGTCATACAAAACGGTATTACGCATATATAAACCTTCCTAATACTAATTTTGCTGCTATTCAGTTATTAGATTAGTCAGTCTACATAATTATATAGCAGGAAATTTAAGCTTTGTCAATGTATTAATAATTTAATATATACGATATTATACGGAATTATGCTTCCCTATCGCTTACCGTACAAACATCAACTATCTCTGGAATCTGTAAGAGTTTCTGTATAATCGCGGCTTTTTCAGTTTCCGAAACAACTGTACGCACAAATTTCATAATTGTATCCGAAAACCACGAAAAATCAAGATTGGAAAGACCCTGACCCTCCAGGATACTGCGCGCTTCCTGCATGCTCACTTCATCTTTGAATTTAATTAAGATTTTGCCGGTAAATCCGCTAAGATCGCTCGGCCTGATCATTAACTGTTTTGCCGCACTTTTAGTAAACACGCCTAACTCGGGATGCAGTTCATAGCCCAGCCCTATAGCCGTAAGTGAGTACGTACCATGAGCAACAATATTGCCTTGATTATCCCGTCCATCCCAGGTCTCAGTATGGGTCCAGGTTTCTCCAGGGTCAAGAACATCGTGTCCCACCATACAGATAAAACCCATATGGTGAAGGGAAAACCAAACTTCCTGGCCAGTGCTGTCGGTCAAAATAAAATAAGGATGCCAATTGCCGTAAGGGAATCCAATAGTCAAGGGGAAGTCTTTAGGATTGGTCAAAGTCAGGGTCAAGGTAATTTTCTCACCTTGAGAATAATAATCCTTGGAAACGATTAAATCAGTGATTAATTCTTGATAATTCTGTGAGTAATTCGGCGGTTCTATCGGCACTAACGGCGGGGATTCCGGTAATTCTTTTGTTCCTGGTGATTCTGGAGGTGAAACCGGCGTAAGGATTATATTTACTTCATTAACCTGATCGGCGGTGATAGTCAATTCCTGACTGAACGTTTGAAAATTAGGAGCTTCCACCAGTATTTTATAAGAACCTGGGGTAAGCGCAGGGATAAAGAAAGCGCCATTCTGGGGGATGGAATCAATTTGTTGTATACCTTTTTGCTCTTGTAATAATGTAAGCGCGACTTGGGTTGCTGGGATTATGGTCCCCTTTAACTCGCCATATTTTTCTAGATCAGCAAGTCTTTGGGCCTTGGTACAGCCCAGGCCATACATTAATAAGAAAATAATGAGAACTACATCCTTTGTCTTCCGCATACAGGTCTCTTTCTGATCAGTATTCATATCTTGCTGCTACAGTTATTTACCGGATGTTATAAAAATAGCAGCAAAATACTATTTGTCAAGGGAAAATTCTTTAAATGACCTGGTAAATCCCTACATCATCTTTATAATATAATTTGCGGCTGTGTTTAGACCAGAACTCAGACAGCAGTTGCAGATCCCTCGAGCTAAAATCATAAATTTTATATTGTATCTGCAACCGCCTTAGTTCCTTTTCGTTTAATAATATATAGTTAATGCCGTCTTGCCGCAACCTGGTTACTAATTCAGCCGCTGTTTTGGCACTCTTAAAATATTTCTGGAACGTTGGCACATCAAAAGCAGAATTGGCAATAACTTGCCGTTGTGCATAATAGCTTCTTTCTTCTCCTATAAATAAAATTTTACTATCTTGCCCTAAATTTTTATTGATATACTCGATCGCCGGATAGGAAGGAGCTGGATACCAGGGATGATTCCGGGAAAGATAATCAGTTTTTGTTTCCTCCCCAGCCACTACGGCAAAAGGCTGTTTCAGGACCAAAGCAGACAAGGTCATGCCCAGATTGCAGAATAAGATTATCAATACAGTTATTTGGAGCAGAATCCGCTGATACCTGATAACTTTTTGGCTATAAGCCAAAGAGCTCAATAGCAACCCGGCGAGCGGGAAGATCGGCAACAGGAAACGCATAATTTCAGTCTGGGTCCACCAGACAAAGATGTATACTCCTAAAAAAACAGCCAGGGCAATAACGACAGGGTCACCCCTTGATCTTATTAAGCTGATTAAGATAAAGGGTAAAGAGAACAAGAACAAGGGACCGATAAATGAATTTTGTGAATTTTCCTGAAACACGCTCTGCCAACGTCTTAATATCTCTGTTGGCCAGATAGTTAAGCTGGTTTGGCCGGGTTTCTCACATTCGCGCTCATAAATACTGCCTCGCCAATCCAGGTCAATACTGTTTTTGCCAGTATAAAACGGCGCCAAAGGAGAACCTGCGGTTAAAGTATTCTTCAACAGCCAGGGAGATACTAACAAAAAAACAATAGCTATAAAAATAAAACCCGGCACCACCACCTGTCGCCAGGGTAATTTTTTCTTAGCTTGGACATAGCCGATAATAAGTAAAGCTCCTATTAATACCGGTACACTTACATACTTGATACCAAGGGCAAAACCGCAAAATGCAGCAGCTAAGAAAAACTCGGAGGTACTCCCTTTTTTCAACCAATTAATAACACAAAGGATCGTTAATAACACATAGAAAGATAAACCAAGATCATTTAAGGCGGCCCAGCTTTCCAGGGCTACTAACGGCATCAGGTAAAAAATAGCGCTGCTTAGCCAGGCGACTGAACGGGAAAAATATTTCCGGCCCAAGACAAAGATTACCAGCACGCAGCCTAAACCAGCGCTAAAATGAAGCAAACGCGCCAGCAAATCTCCGGAAACAAGCAGGGATAAAGTATACAACATCTCCATGTTTTGAGGGAAATAGGAAAATCCCAGCGGCGGGAAATTAATTATCCGCCCATTATATATATACATATTGGGAAGCGCCAGGTGATAAACCATGGCATCGTAATAGATTTCCGGGGCTAAAACACCAAATAGATTCACTATCGCCGCAATACCTATTAATACTAAAGCAATTTTAGCGGCCAAGCTTGAAGGTAATATGCTGCTAAAAGAAATAATTTTCCAGCTTTTTAATTGCGGCCAGTAATACCAGGAACATAAAACAAACCATAGGAGAAGAAGGACCTTAATAAAAACCGGATTGAGCCAGCCGATCATTCCCAGCGCAAACATCAGGTAACTAAGTGCTGCTAAACCAAGGCCGCAGCTGATCACTACTCGCTCCAAAACGGCCTGGGCGGCGATCCTGATCTGGGCCAATAAAAATGTGCCAGTGACCATACTACAAATTAAGATAACAGCTAAATAGAAAAAGGAACTGGCATAGCCAAGGAAAACAGTTGGATGCTTCCAGAGCGCTGACAAAACCAAGGCCTCGTTAGAAAACTGATATACTGAGGTCAAATCTGATAGCTGGTAAAAAGACCTGACTATATAAAAAAACCAGGCCCCGGCAAGCACCACCAGGAGAAAATTAAAAATATTCTTTTTTTCTAAATTCAGCATTTTTAATCTCGGCAAATATAAGTTAGATTGTTTATGATGGATTTACAGCTGATTATTCTGTTTTGAGGTTTTTCCCCGGCAAGCAAAAGTCAGCGCCGCCAATGTGGAGCAGGGGCTTCTCATCTTTCTGTTCATCGCTTTCCGCTAAGACAATATCTCCCAGGATAATCAAATGGTCCCCGCCTTCGAGCTCCGCGCGCAGTTTGCATTCGTACCAGGCGATGGCTTCTTTGATTCGTGGACTGGACACTTTTTTGGCTCTTTCTTCAGTCAAGCCGGATTCCTTTATTTCACTGACTCCTTTTGGTAAGGGTTTCCCGCAGGCCCAGAGTTGGGCCAGTATTTTTTCGCCGGGAATATTGACCACAAAATCACCTGTTTCCCTGATATTGGCCAGGGTATGCCTGGTAGAAACCATGGCCATAGCAATAACCGGGGGATTGGTTGATACAGGCATGACAAAGCTGAAAGGCGCGGCGTTAGAATTCCCTTTTTTATCAATAGTTGAAACCAGCACAGTAGTGCGCGGCGCCAAAGTCCGATACCATTTGGATAGATCGAGTAGCATAATTCCTCCAAAAAAGTTGATAGTTCATTGTTGATAGTTGATAGAAAAAGCTTATAGTATTTTCTACCAACTACGAGCTCCGATGCTAAATCGGAGCGGACTATCAACGATCAACTGTTTTAGCCGACTGTTATTTCTATTTCCGTGCCTTCCTTGGCTTTCATAACCTGGCTGGCATTCCCCTGGTTTATAGCTATTTCCAAACAGTCATTAGAGCCAACAACAGCCAGGATTTGCCCCGGTTCACTATCAGTATAATTGGCGCTTAATTTCTCGATCTTATGATCTTTGATCTTAATGACCATTTTACGGAGCGACAATTTTTGTACCATCCCACCGCTGATATTAGTCACCAGGTTGCCAAAATGGTCAATGTATATGACCTTGCCTGATACCCCGTGACGGTGGATACGCGGGCTTAAGATCGTGAATTTTTTGTATTCTTTAGTCAGTTCGCCAAACCGGCTGATCGGCACGCCTTTGGATAATTGCGCTGCCACCGGCGCAAAAATATCCCGGCCATGAAAAGTATTGCTGACATCCTGCAAAAAATATTTTTTATTGGTCAGCTCCACTATTTTTTTAATCTTTTCATTTTCCAGGGCGATACTGAGGGCCCCGTTGTCCGGGCCGATAAAGAAATATTTCTCTGTTTCTACCAGGATAGACCGGCGGGTACTACCTACGCCTGGATCGATCACGACCAGGAAAATAGTCCCTTTAGGGAAAAAATGATAGCTGGTGCGCAGGACAATGGATGCCTCGAGAGTGTTATGCGGGCTGATCGTATGAGTCAGGTCCACTAATACAGCATGGGGATTGATCGACAGGATAACCCCTTTCATGGTCCCGACAAACCCATCTTTATAACCGAAATCAGTCATTAAGGCAATACTTCTTTTTTTCATATTCACATTCCTCCTTGGGCCACGGCTACGCGGTCGCGGCCATCTCGTTTAGCTTGATAAAGGGCAGTATCTACATTTTTTAAGAGCTGCTCATAATTTGAACCATGCTGGGGGAAAACCGCTACTCCCAGGGATAAGGTAACGCCTTCAGTCTTGGGAAATTGCTCCCCCAGTTTCAGGTTTTTTACATCCTGGCATATATGTTCGGCACGCTGCACTGTTTCTTCCAGTGATGTTTCCGGGAAAACAATAATAAACTCTTCTCCGCCATAACGGGAAGCAATGTCTTCCCCGCGTACCAGCGTCCTTAAAAATACACCCAGCTCGCGTAATAAATAATCACCGGCAGCATGCCCGAAACTATCATTGAAATGCTTGAAATGGTCAATATCCATCATGATGATCCCCAGGGGTACTCCTTTGCGCGCGGACCGTCTTAGTTCCCGTTCCAAAGACTCTTCCATATACCGGCGGTTAAAAAGACCGGTCAGGGGATCGCGGATAGCCTGGCTGCGCAGAGATTCACGCAATTTTAAATTGGCTAAAGCCAGGCCAATATTCTCGGATACGGTTAAAGCCAGCTGCCATTTCGACTCAGCAGTGCGAATAGGCTGGTCCAGTATTTCACTGTCCCCCCAGGGATTACTGCGAATATGCAAAATCCCCAAGGTTTCTCCCTGGGCGATCATCGGGACACAGATATAACTCATGGCGGCGGGCGGCCCTACATGCTTGCAAATTATCCCGGTAGTGGCATCACCAACACTGAACAATTGCCCGCGGCGCAACGCCCAGCAATCTCCCGGAGCGAAAACCCGTTCGCCGGTATTCCCCTCACCCCAGGCCACTACCGTGTCCACGAGGTTTTTATCCTGATCCAGGACGCATAACGCTCCTGATTCCTGGTCGAACAATTGCTGTACGGTATGATCAACGACGGTATAGGCTTCATTCAGGGTCAGGCAGGTCTGCAATAATTCACTCATCTCACTCAATAAGGCAATTTCCCGGGCATGAAGCTCTAACTCATTCTTGGCATTCTGCAGGACAGTCTGGGCCTTTTTATGCTCATTCTCCAGGATCCTTAATTCCAATACCTGGGTACGGGCTTCGATGAGTTCCTGGATCAACTCTTCTTTTGATTTATCTTCATCTCTCATGCTAGTTCCTGTACCGGAGCTACCGGCAGGATTTTCATTTCCATAATCTGGTCCAGCCTGATCACCAGTTCCATTTCCCGGAACTGGCAGGTAGCGACCAGGTAAATATCCTGCCCTTCAATTTTAACCTGCAGCGGTTCAACAATACGCTGGATCTCCTCGTCATATTCATTTTTATACCTGACAAATACCGGCGTTTTATTTTTTAAAGCCTCACTAAGAGCAGTCGGCAATACTGGTTTATACAGTGACGGGACCGTGATCTCCCCGCCTTGCAACTCAATAAGCTGGCCTATCTCACTGATATTTTTACCCTGGAAATCCTGCATAAACCTGGTGAATATATCCTTGGTCAAGAGGGCATCGTCAAGAGCGCGGTGCTGGGCCTGGATCGGCAAGGTTAAGGCCTTGGCTATATTGCCCAGGCTATTGGACGGGAAATTATAGCAGCGCCTGGCCAAAGCCAGGGTATCAAGCACGGTATTATCTACTTCCGGCAGGTCGATATTGCGTAAATGAGAATTCAGGAAGCTCAAATCAAAGCTGACATTATGACCGACGATAATGGTCTCCCTGATAAAACGCAATATATCCCCGGCTACTTCGTGAAAATAAGGCGCCTGTGCTACCATGCTGTCAGTAATACAGTTAATAGCGCTGGCTGCCGGCGAGATGGGGCGGCCGGGGTTGATCAAGGAATGAAAGGTAGCCACAACTTTGCCCCCCTGCCACTGCACCAGGGCTAATTCGCAGATACGGTGCCCGCAGGCCGGGCTCATCCCTGTAGTTTCCACATCAAAAAACACAAAAGTGGACTCACTTATTTTTTTAGTCACGTCTTTCATCTTTAACATAATTACTCATATCTTTCAGTTTGGCTTTTTCTTTCAATTCAGCGGCGATACTGGAGATCTGGCCCAGAGATACCAGGTTCCTCTTCTGGTTACTGACGACAGCGATCCGCAGGCGCATGATCGGGAAACGCATCAGCTCACCTTGCCGATTCTTAGCCAGGATATACCCTTTTTTGCTATCCACCGGATCATACATGGTGCCAATAAAAATATCAAAACGACTGATCAGCTCGATACAAAAATGCTCGGCATATCCGGCCGGCATGACCGCGATAAAATCATCTCCCCCGATATGCCCCAGAAAACAATTCTGGATATCAGCATCTTCCACTACCCGCCGCATCAGTTTGGCTAATTCATTGATCACCCGGTTGCCGGATTCAAAACCATAGCGGTCATTGAACGCCTTGAAATTTCCCAGGTCAGCATAACAAAAAGCAAACTTTTCACCGCTTTTGATACGCAGGTCAACTTCCTTGGCAATAGCAGTATTGCCGGGCAATTTGGTAATACCGTTTACATCAGTACGTAGCTGGTTAGCGCGCCGCAATACTACTTTGACCCTGACCAATAGTTCTTCCAGGTCAAAAGGCTTGACGATATAATCTTCAGCTCCTGCTTCCAGCAGCTGAACTTTTTCTTTCACATCAGCCACGGCTGTTACCATGATGATGGGGACATGCTTGATCTTGTCATTTTCCTTAACCTTGCGGCAAACCTCCGGCCCGTCCATTTTGGGCATCATATAATCCATAATGACCAGATCCGGGACCAATCGCTCTATTTTGGCTAAAGCCTCTTCTCCATCGACTGCCTTTTCGATTTTATAACCGTCGCTAATAAGCGCTTCACAAATGATGTTATTAATGAAGGGATCATCATCAACGACCAATACTGTCTTTTTATCGTCAGCCATGAGAACCTCATTTACTAGCGTATAGCGGGTAGCGTTTAGCGTATAGATCTTGTTTTCCTATCCGCTCTACGCCATACGCTTAACGCTATTAATAGGCTTTCTTTAGTATACTGACCACGTCAGCTTCCGTGACCACCCGTGGATTAGCTTTCAGGGAACCAGAAGGCATACTATCCTTAGCCAGTTGGGGAAAATCCTCTGGTTTGACCCCAAGCTCCCGTAAACGCCAGGGAAACCCGACTTCTGTCAGAAGTTGTTTTGTTTTATCGATGCAGATCTTAGCCGCGCGCTCTTTATCCAATCCCCGCAATAAACCGCCCATTACTCCGGCAATAGTTGAATATTTAGAGGTGGCAAAATTAAGATTAAATTCGATCACATAAGGCAATAAGATACCGCAAACTAAACCATGCGGCAGATTATATTTCAGTCCTATAGGATGGGCCAGGCCATGCACCGCACCCATACGCGCGTTAGACAAGGCAATACCGCTTAGTAAAGCGGCATACAACATATTCTGTCGGGCTTGTATATTAGCACCATTCTTGTACGCTACCCGGAGATTCATGCTAACCATGCGGATCGACTGCAAAGCAATAGCATCGGTTAATATATTAGCCCCGGTGGAAACATACGATTCAATAGATTGGCAAAGAGCATCAATCCCGGCATAAGCCGTCAATTTAGGCGGTAAGCTCACGGTTAATTCTGCATCAATGATGGCTATTTTCGGATAGAGAAAAGAATGGCGCAAGCTTTCTTTAACTTGCCGTTTTCGGTCAATCAATACAGAGTTAGGCGTAACTTCAGCACCGGTGCCAGCCGTAGTAGGAATAGCAACACAAGGGATGCCGGGGGATAATAGTTCCCGGCCAGTCATGAACTCTTCTACCGGGTTCCCTTTATTAGCCAAAGCTGCGGCGGCCTTGGCGACATCGAGCACACTTCCGCCGCCAATACCAACTACGAGATCACAACCTTTTTCCCTGGCTACAGCGATGGCTTGATTGACATTGTCACAGGTTGGTTCAGGATCCACCTGGTCAAAAACCGTGAGCCGGATCTCAGCAGTGGTTGAAACATTTTTCACGATCCGGTCCAGCAAACCGCTTTGCCGGACGCTATTTTTCCCGGTAATCAGCAGTACATTATCCCCAAATCCGCGGATATGGGCGGCAAGATCATTAACGCTGCCCAAGCCGGCGATTATCTTTGTCGGCAGATTGAATTCAGTAATCTTGTTATCAACCATGTAAAGCCTCTAATTACTCGAATGACAGCGAATGGCTCGAATAAAACAATCAATATTCATTTGCTAATTTCTTTCTTCAATATCTTATAGACTTCAGCGAGTGTTTGGGGCATGACCCTGGTGGCGCCGATCACCGGCATAAAATTATGATCGCCGTGCCAGCGTGGTACAATATGGATATGTACATGGCCAAGAACACCGGCTCCGCCAACTTTACCGATGTTGATACCCACATTAAAGCCTTCCGGTCGCATTATTTTCTTTAAGACTTTGATCATTTTCTGGGTCAATTGCATCATCTCAGTAAGAGTGGCAGTATCCAGTTTTTCCAGGTCCTTGATATGTTTGAGCGGAGCGACCATGAGATGGCCGTTGGTATAGGGATAAAGATTTAACATGACAAACGCTCTCTGGCCCCGGTAAAGCACCAGATTTTTCAGACTGTCTTTCTTTTTTAGTTTTTTACAAAAAACGCAACCAGGTTCATTGACTTTCTTAATATAAGCCATCCTCCAGGGCGCCCAAAGTATGTCAAACTTTTTCGTAGTCATAATAAATCCTTAAATACAGTTATCAGTAATAAAGTGGTAGAGTTTAATGAATTTTGTACCGCGGGTTTAACCCTTTATCACCTTATCACTATTTTTTACTGTCTTAAACGCATGTTTCAACGTTTGCCACACCAGCTTTGGATCCGCTGAGTTCAACTGGTCCACTAAACTGCCACTATCATAACTCCAGGCGGCAATATTGGCAATGCCAGCCCTGGCAGCAATCTCTACAGCCTGGCTGATTTCCGGTTCTTTACCCGCGGGTATTTTAAACGCCTGGATCCAAAGCTGTGCTTCTTTATGATGTTCCTGACAAAGATTATAAACTTTTTTCGCAAAATCTTCAACAAATTCAAGTTTTTTATTCCATAGCAGCCAATATGGATCCGTCCCAAAAATATCAATAGTCTCAAGCCTTAGTATTTTTCTCCATATTGCCGCGGACCTGGCATCATCTTGCGGGTAAACACAAATCGCGTTTTTAATTCCCTGCTGTTTAACCAGCCCGGTCATTTCCCCTAAAAAATCAATAATCTTACCGACTTCTTCCTGGTTATACTTGAATCCTGTCTGGTGCGGCTCATCCCAGAAAATCACATCCGGTTTCATCGCCAGCGCTATCGCCAGCCACTCTTTCATGAATTTTTTAAATTTCTTATGGCTAATATCGGCCAGCGGTAAAGGCCGCCCTTTTTTCTTCAGGCAGGCATCAGGATTTTCAGCGACAAAAAGGGAAAAAGTTTCGCCGCCAAAAACACCTCCTACTCCCCACGGGTCAAGATATGTGGCCAGACCGCACTCGCGGCTCAGCCTCATTATCTCCTGCATATTCTGGCGATGATAATAGAGATCTGTTTCACTGAATGTATGCACTACAAAATCACAGCACGTAGCGATCTCTGCCAGATCCTGTTTGGCCTGGGATACGTCCCTGGTTAGAATATAACTGATCCCGGTTTTCAAGGGAGGCTCCATAGGTTCCCGGCTATTGAAGCGCTGAACGCCACGACGGCAGCGAGCGCTACAGCGTCGCGGACGGTAAATTTTAATTGATACAGACTGGTGCGATGCGGACCAAGATGGAAGCCCCGAGCTTCAATACCCCGCGCCAGTTCATCAGCTTTTTTCATGATATTGACAAGCAAGGCATATGCCAGCAAGGGAATATTCTTTGGTGAATACCGCACTCCCCGCACCTGCTGTGCCTCCATGATTTTTTGATTTTCCAGCAGAGCCAGAGGAATGAACCGGATAGCCATGGTAACCATGAAAGCAATACTGGAACCCAATATCTTCTGCAGTCCCATAGCCAGGCTGAAGATAGGCGTCGTAGAGGTTAAGAGCGCGGCTAAAGACAGCAACAAAATAAAACGGGCTACTACCGCTGCTCCGACCCGCCATCCTCCGGCTGAACCCAGATGCATCACTAGGATCAGCCCCAGGAACCAGGCCAGCGGCCGGACGGTACTAAACCAACGCCTAACCGGTACTTTTCCCAAGAGCAGTAAGAGGGCACATATCCCTGCCAAAGCCGCATATTCCTGCCAACTGTTAAGAAAAAAAATAACCCCAGATAAAATTAACAAACTGATAATTTTAGTTCTGGGGTCGAGGTGGTGGATAAAGGAATCACCTTCACTATATTGCCCTACTATGTCGGGAATATTGCGCATAGGTTTCCAACTAATCCTGTTGTCTTTAAACGATTTTTTGTTTAATCAGCTCTTCCGCGATCTGCACGGCATTCCAGGCTGCTCCCTTGAGCAGGTTATCACTTACGATCCATACATTCAAACCATTACTGATGGATTCGTCCTGGCGTACCCGGCCGACGAAAGTATCGATCTTGCCTTCGCAATCGATCGCTAAAGGGTACTTTTTATTAGCCGGATCATCTACCAAGATCACACCCGGCGCCTGGGCCAGCATTTTCCTGGCGTCAGCCGCGCTGAGATGCTTTTCAGTCTCGATATTCACTGATTCAGAATGCCCGCGCATTACCGGCACGCGCACAGTGGTGGCAGTTAACTGGATCGAATCATCACCCATGATCTTCTTAGTCTCATGGACCATTTTCATTTCTTCCTTGGTATAATCATTTTCCAGGAAGATATCAATGTGCGGAATGACATTATAGGCGATCTGATAAGGGAATACTTTGCACTCTGCCGGCTTACCGTCAGCCAATGACTTCACCTGCTCTGCCAATTCAACCATAGCCTTATGACCAGCGCCGCTTACTGCCTGGTAAGTGGACACTACTACTCTCTTGATCCTGGCAGCATCGTGGATCGGCTTGAGCACTACAACCATCTGGATGGTAGAACAATTCGGATTAGCAATTATCTTTTTGTCCTTTTTCAAATGGTGCGGATTGACTTCCGGTACCACCAAAGGAACATCTTTATCCATGCGCCAGGCACTGGAATTATCAATAACAAATACACCTTCTCTCGCGGCCACAGGCGCATATTCCTTGGAAATAGACGCGCCCGCGGAAAACAGGGCGATCTCCATGCCCTTGAAAGAATCCTTATTCAATTCTTCCACCGGGACATCCTGGCCCTTATATTTTAATTTCTTGCCGGCGGAACGTGAGCTGGCCAATAGACGCAAATTGGCCACGGGGAAATCCCGTTCCTCCAGCATTTTGATCATTTCATTTCCTACTGCTCCAGTGGCACCAACCACCGCTACATTATACTTCTTCATCTCTTTTCCTATTCCTCCAGAATCAGTTATGAGTTTTGAATTTTGAGTTTTGAATTAAGGTAAAAAGCTTTTCACCTAAACTCAAAACTTATAACTTATAATTTAAAACTGTTTTTAAATCAAGCTGGCGATCAGGTCACCCATTTCCGTGGTGCCCAGGCCCATTTTCCCGGCAGCCAGACTCTTGATCTTGCCGCTCTCCAGAGCTTTGAACACTGCTTGCTCTATGGCTTGTCCGGCTTTAGTTTCTCCTAATGTTTCCAGCATCATGCCTCCGGCGCAGATCGCCGCCAGCGGGTTAATGACGTTCTTGCCGGTATATTTGGGAGCTGAGCCGCCGATCGGCTCAAACATGCTGACCCCTTCAGGATTAATATTGCCGCCGGCAGCAATACCCATACCGCCCTGGATCATCGCACCCAGGTCAGTGATGATATCGCCGAACAGATTCTCGGTCACGATCACGTCAAACCACTCTGGATTTTTCACAAACCACATTGTAGTCGCATCAACGTGCGCATAGTCCCGCTTGAGGTTCTTGTATTGCTTCTCACCCATTTCTTCAAAAGCGCGGTACCAAAGGTCACCGCAATAAGTCAGCACATTCCTCTTATGTACAAGGTGGATCGGTTTTTCGGCGTATTTTGGATTCTGTTGGTTCCTCTTAGCTTTAAGTTCATAAGCATATTTGATGCAGCGATCCACGGTGCGCCGGTCATAGATCATCACCTGCGAGGCAATCTCATCCGGTGTGCCCACCCGGGTAGCTCCGCCATGTCCTGTATAGATGCCGCCCGTGTTCTCCCGCACTACCACAAAATCGATCTCTGCCGGCCCCTTATCCTTTACCGGTGTGGCAACATTAGGATACAATTTAACCGGACGCAGGTTGATATATTGGTCCAGTTCAAAACGGATGCGCAGCAGGATACCCAGCTCTAAAATGCCTGGTTTGACATCCGGGTGCCCAATGGCGCCCAGGTAGATGGCATCCAGTTTTTTTAACTCCGGGATAACTGAATCTGGCACAGTTTCGCCGGTCTTCTTATATCTTTCTCCGCCCAGGTCATAATTGACCAAGTCGTATTTTAAGCCATATTTTTTGCCGACCGCATCCAATACCTTTAAGCCTTCCTTTAGTACTTCCGGGCCGGTCCCATCTCCGCCCATTACCCCGATCTTATACGTTTTACTCACGTTACTGCTCCTCCTTTAAAATACTTTAAGTTAGTGATTTTAACACAAAAAAAGGAATCTGTAAACATAATAAATTATGCCGTAACCAGGTTACGGCATAATCATACTTACGGAGAAATGCTGCTTTAGTGCCTAAGTTAAACTTTTTCTTTCTTCAATTCTTGCGGCTGATCAAAGTATCGATCATGGTGCCAATGATCCACCCCAGCACTATATACATAACTGAACCACCGATGGCAAAAAATAAATTATATAACCATTTGGGTGCCTGCAGTTTGAGCATATCCCAGAGGAAAAAGAGCGGAGCATCATAGGTCACCACGCCAAAATTATCAGGCAGCCCTTCAAGTGGGTAAAAATACAGGGACTCAACGACAAATCGGAAATGGAAAAGGCTAAAAATCAAGCCAAAGGCAATGCGAAATATATTTTCCCTGATCTTCAGCTTCATCGGATCTCCCCCTCAATTTATTCGGTAGTATCAATTAAAACTGCCGTTTTGGGATTATCTACTTTATAGATGTATTTGAAATCACTGTTCCTGGTATGCACAAAAGTAACTTTCCAGGCCCAAACAGATGTGTCCCTTTCTTTAAAAGCATTTGTATACATTACCGAGACCAGGATAAAATTATTAAATTTAACATAAGGATTGGTTTCCTTGGATATTTCCTTTTTAAAAGCATTGGTTGCTAATTTTATGGCAATACTAATATCTACTTTAGGCTCTGGTATCGGGGGCCCAACATCAGCCGTGACCGCTAACGGCACTATCGCCAAAAGCAACATAAGCGCTATTACTTTTAAGCTTTTCACAAGCGTATTTCCTCCTTTTCTTTTTCTTCTTCTTCTTTGATCTTTTTAAGCAACCGGTCGAACAAAGAACCGATAAAGGCACCGATAGCCAGGTACATCAGAGTGCCGAACAGGGTAAAAAACCCGCGATAAAAACTTAATGACGCTTTTTTAATGAACAAATTATAAACCAGGATCAATGGCGCGTCAAAAGGATATACCCCAAAATCCAGAGGCAAACCTTTCACCGGCGGAAAATACATCGCTCTCACTACAAAAAAATAATGGATCAAGGCAAAGATCAGCGCGAAGAGCAACCCAATAATATTTTCTTCCATTTTAAATTGTTTCATTGGCCCAACACTTTCTTTTAGATCTTCTTTTTGACGTATTCCATTAAACCGCCGGCATTGATCAGCTCTTGCATGAACGGCGGGAAAGCAGTGGCATTATATATTTTATTGGTAGTAATATTCTTGATCTTGCCTTTTTCCAGGTCCACTTCGATCGTATCGCCTTCTTCAATACCCTTGCTGGCTTCCACGCTTTCCAGGATAGGCAGGCCGATATTAATAGCATTGCGGTAGAAGATCCTGGCAAAGGTTTCCGCGATCACGCAGGATACTCCGGCGCCTTTCAGACAGATCGGGGCGTGTTCGCGCGAAGAACCGCAGCCAAAATTCTTGCCTGCCACAAGAATATCCCCGGCTTTAACCTTTTTCGGGAAATCCTTGTCCGCGTCTTCCATACAGTGCTTGGCCAGCTCTTTTTCATCAAAAGTATTTAGGTATCTCGCCGGGATAATCTCGTCAGTATTAATATTGTCCTTGAATTTCCATACTTTACCCTTAAGCTTCATGCACTACTCCTTTTGATTGCTAATTACTCGAATTATAGCGAATGTCTCGAATTTAAATTTTATATGTTTGGTGGTAATGCGCTTTTATTCGGGACTGCGATCCAGCAAATGCTATAAAGGATCAATCCCCAACCCCACAGCAAAATCAAAGCAACAAATATTATTCTCACGATGGCCGGATCGATAGTGAAGTATTCTGCTATCCCGCCGCATACCCCAGCGATCTTCCTATCTGTCTCTGACCGGTATAATCTTTTCATAATCTCTTCCTATATCATAGTCTAGCTATAATCTATCACTTGTGTAATTGCGAAAAATCACCTCTTAATACATCTTGCCCGTACTTTTTTAGCACATCAGCAAATTGAAGATAGGCTTCTTCCTCGTTTGCAGAACCATAATTAACTTTCGCATTAGGAGCTATTAAAGCTTGCAATTTATAAAAACGAATTGTATCCATATATTCATTTGTATTAGTGAAATAGTGACTAATAGTACAGTCTTGCCAACGATCCCTAATATCAAACCAGATTTCCACCTTTGTTTTGCTTGTTTCATTAATAAATCTAGAGTAATATCCAAACCCAACTTTTTCTGTTTTTTCAAGTTTATAACCATACTCTTTAACTAAAAAATCAAATACTGTCTTAGACATATTATCAAAATCATTTGCGGAATAAAAAGTATACATAAATTATGGCCTTTTTACTTTTTCTACTTGCAAGTAGGGATTCTCATTATAACCATGTTCCGCATCCGAGGTAGAACGACGATCTATTATTTTGTTTTCAGAGTCATGGCCTTGTGAGCAGCCATATCTTTGGCAAATTCATCATAACCTTTAACCTTGATCATTTGAATGCAGGCATTCCGGTCAGATTTAAACAAAACCTTGAACATTTTCGAAAAGAAATTATTGAATTTGCCGCATTCCATGATATCGCCGAACATTTTGCAATCAGCGCAACTGCTATAATTATTCTGTATGGCGCACAACCGCACATTGCACCATGAGGCCTTCTCATTTTTGTGGCATCCGGGACACTTCTCTTTCAAATACTTCTCGCAAGCTCCACAGTAAAGTCCACAATATGCCACCAGCTCTTTATCCACAACAATTTCTTTCATCATTCAATCCTTTTATAATAATTCTTTTACGATTTTAGCAAGCTGCGGTTTCGCTTTTGGAATTTCCTCTTTTACAGCCCGCCAAACTACTTTTATAACAATACCGAAATATTCATGAACAAGAACATCTCTCATTCCAGCCATCTGTCTCCAAGGAACGTCTGGATATCTGTTTCTAATAACAACTGGGATATGTTTTGAAGCCTCTCCAATAATTTCCAAGCTTCTTATAACTGCATATACTGTTTTTTTATCTTTAGAAAACTTGTCAAAAGTACATCCCTTCAGAAACTTTTCCGCCATCTCCATATTTTCCAGGATATCTTGCAGATACAGCTTATAGTCTCTCTTGGTCATATATACTTAACCTCTTTAATGATATATCTCTTTAGGCTAGGTTTTAAGGCATCTCTCATAACCAAGTCCACTTTTACCCCGGCAATTTCTGATAGATAGTCTCCTATTTCAACGAACTTAAAAAGTCCGGGGATTTCACTAAAATCTACCAGTAAATCCAGATCACTCCCCTTTTTATAATCTCCTCTAATATAAGAGCCGAATATACCTAATTCCTTGATCTTATATTTTTTCTTAAGGATAGGCTTTTGCCTTTTTAGTATTTTCTCAATTCTTTCCAATTTTGTCATCGTCATTTCCTTCATTGATTGTATCTTTATGGATTACACTTCTTTTAAAGTATAGGGAGAAATCCAAACAACCCTACCATCTTTCCAGATCGCCAAAGGCCGGCCTGTCTCTCTATGTTGTTTTATGACTCCTCTAACTGCCGCTTTCATGGCTAAAACCGCTTTATCTTGAATTGACATCCTCTTATTTCTTTTTGTCTTAGGCTTTTTATGTATCTCTTTCTTCTTAACGGCTGACTTCATATTATCCTCTTCCAAATACCAACCAGGTGTCAACCTACGCGGTTGACAGTTGGTTTATTCCCGCATCCGCCACAAAAGCGTTGGCGGACTCCCTACGGTCGCGCTACCAATTCCTTATCCGCAATGATTTCTTTCATAATTTTTCCTTTAGCTTATATCTTTTTATGTACTACTCTGCCATTTTCCCATACGGCTAAGGGACGACCAGATTCTTTATGGCGTTCAACGACTTCTTTTACTGCTTTCTTCATAGCTTCTTCCGCTTTCTTCTCTAAAGTCATTCGTTTTTTCATCTTTACCTCACAGTTCTTTTGATCATTTCGAATAACTCTTTATTAAATACTTCTATGCTTTCATTTTTCCCTTTTGCTATAACCACAGGTTTCATCTTTGAATTATCAAATAATATCCAAGAATCCAGCAAAGGACAATATAAATTAAAAAAATTATAAATACTGCGCGTAAAACGCCTGCGGACATCTTCTACCGGAATATTATGCCCACCTTCAATTACCCGCTCCTTGATACGAGCGATTGATAATTCTGAACTAGGCACCCAGAGAAAGAATAAATATAACCCATATCCTTTAACTTTTAAAGAGCGGAGACGGTCAGCGTAAGACCTACCCGCCAATGTCGTTTCAAAACCAAAATCAATACCTTGTTTGGCATATTCATCAAGTTGCTGTAACACAAGCCTGCCAGCTTTAATAGCTACATTGTGAGGATTAGAAGGAGCTAGCTTTTTTGCTATAATATCAGCATTTACAAAATTCGGACAATCAACATAATCAGGAAGAAATTTATCTGCGAATGTAGTCTTACCTGATCCATTCGGCCCGGCAATTATATATACGTTCTTAGTTTTCAATATATTTCCTCATATTACCATTTTCCACTTCCTCAACCGGGTAGGTTGAGGTTCGGTTAATTCAATACAACCCGCAATACGCCACTAACTCTTTATCCGCAATAATTTCTTTCATATACAGATTCCCTTTTAATTAGTATTGTGTCCCTGGATTTCCATAATTATATCGCTTTTAATGCTCCAATAATTTTATTCCCGAGTGGGATAACGCATCCTTATTTTCCTTATATGCCTTGTTTTTCAAATCAACAGCTTTCTTTTCTACGCTTCTTTTGAATTCGTTTTCTGAGGTTAAGTAACTAATCTTCCCGATATCTGTTTGACCTATAACCATTATTATATCTTCTATGGATTGATTCATTCTTAGTACTTCTTTATCTATTTTTCGCGCTATTTCATCAACTTTTTCAAATGAATTTAACTCTATATGACCACCCTGACCTCTTTGAAAAGCGAGTTCCCTAGCTTGCGCCACTTCTTTTTCACCCTCTCTTAATATTTCATCCAAATTTAAACTGCTATTAGTAATTTCCCTTTTTACTTTTATCTTGATCATTTCTTTATTGGCTATTTCATTACCATTCTTAACTTGAATTATATTGTTTTTGATATCTATTTTATTATCTTTAATTAAATCACCATTTACTACATTATCCCCACTAATTGTATTTTGAGTTTGCGTAACTCCAGAATCTTTTCCGGGGGCGTATATCATTTGTTCTGTTGTACGCTTTTTTGATAATATATTTTCCATTCCGAAGAATAATGTCCCTATACCCGCTAAAATACCAATCCAAATAGATATTTTCTTTAATATCTCTGATTTTACATAACCGTATTTATGTGGGGTTCCTATTTTTACCACATTGACTTTTTCCTGGCTTTTAACAGACAGGTCTTCTTTTTCTAATTTTAGTTCTTTGATTTCTTTAATATAATAATCATTAAACAATCTAGTACGTAATTTATATTTGGCACTTTTAATTGATAGTTTTATTCCAAAAAAGGATAAAACAGGTAATACATTTGTTAGAATTATATTCCAAGCCTTTTGCAAGCCATATACATTTGCAATTTTAGGAACTATATAGTACATGACTAAGGCTATTAAGATAGCAATAAAATATGAACCTATATTTACAGTTTTACTTGCCCTACTTTTACATTTTCCTTTTATTACCAATTTAATCTCATCCATTTTACCTAAATACTGGTTTTGAGCTGCAAGTTCTGTATTATTAAGCGCTATTCCAAACAATCTTTTTTGTTCCTCAAGCTTCTGTTGAGTTTCCATATCAATTTTGCCACGTACATTTTTTATTTCCCCAAAAATTAAGCTCGAGGTTATTTGATCTACTTCTGACTCATCATATTCAATCAATATGTCAATAATATGATGATTATAAAACAACATTGATATATCTTTGTCTTCAATATCTCCAGCTTTTTTTAAAGCGCTTAATATCTCATAAAACTTTTTCCATATTTTGTTATCTATGGCTATTTCATGAGAATGGACAGCAATTATTGATTTTAAGGGTATTTCTTTATCAAGAGAAGGATTTTTTATCCATAATATGTTTGTTAATAATCTATCACTAATAACTTCACATATCGTAACTTTTTCCCTATGTTTCATCCCAATAAAATTAAATCTTGCCAACTTAATATCAGATGTAAGAAAAATTGCCTTAGAACTTTCTATTTCTCTCTTAGTAGTGCCTCGTATCTCTTTGATTTTTTCTATTGCTGCTAAGTCATGATACCTACTTCTTTCAGTTTGGTACGATTGCAACGGTTTATATTTTATGATTCCTTCAACGTGCTCTTGCTGGGCCGGGAGATAATTACTTAAAGTAATATTTGTAGGCTCGATCTTTATTCCAAGCTCAACGATTTTTTGCTCAATATTTTGTATAAATTCCATTATGCTAATAGATGTATAGCCTAAAGACTTTAAACTGCTGAAAATATGATGAACTCTTACATCAGCTACATATATATATTCTTCTTTTTGATAATTTATTAGGAAATTTACCATTTCCTCAATTGTAAAATCAAATATCTTTAAATCAAATCCATTTTTATTAAGCAAATGAAATAGTTCTTTTGCCGCTTGATTCATTTCTGGTAAATTGAATCCAAAAAGACTAAATACAAAATTAGAATCCAAGAAAAGTTGTATTTCTCTAAATTTTTTATTTACTTCGGCTATGTTTGGCAAAAACAACGATGTGGTAATTATAGAGCCATACACCAATTCCTGTAGCGTTTTCCAGTAAATTGGTTTTTGCTTACTAGCAACATCAAAATAAACTACCAGTTTGTTTTCATAACCTTTCAATTTAGACTCATGAACAACCAAGTGACCTTTATTGTCCGGATTAAAAAACTCTACTATTGGTTCAATGTTCTTATTTATAAAATCTAAAAGAATATTATATATATCATCCAAAGGCAACTGCATTTCATTCAAGAAAATACGGATATCCTCAAGTAAAGCATTTATTTCTCTATTAATATCAGAATCTTTTACAAATCCTTCCTTATATATTACTCCTTTTTCTGAAAGCCTGAATCGATTCCCTTCTTTTTCTATATAACCATTTCTTTTTGCTCTATTAATAATGGTTTCTAATGTGTGCCTAGGAATAGGCAGACAAAATAATTCTTTAATTTTTAATTGAATATTACTTAAATCACAAAAACTTCTATTGCTTGGTAAAACACTAATAACAAGAGGGCAAAAGGTATCAATATAATCTTTTTTTTGTTCATAGATAGCTCTTATTAACGAATATGTGTAAAGCAATTTATCATTCATTTTTAAAACCTTCTCATATATGATACCTATTCACTATTTAGATTATCGTCTATTCTTAAACTATACAGGTGAAAATGAACTCGGTGATGACATATGTTTTCAGGGAACTGATCATTATTTTGAGCGAGCTTGTCGATTTCAGCCAAAGCACGCTTGCAGACAACGAGGGTATCTTTTGGTTGCTGGATGCCGAGCATGTCTGACGCCCTTTAGGGCGAGTTGCGGAGGCACCGAGTTGTCAAAAGAACTTTGGCGCAGGATTCGCCAAGGGCGGATATGGAAAGCGACACCGGAGCGAACAAATAGTGACAGTTTCCTGAAAAAGAACCTTATAACTCCTCGGGGCTCGCGATCCTTCCTAGCACCGCACTCGCCGCGGCAACTGCAGGATTCGACAGATACACTTCACTCTGCGGATCCCCCATCCTGCCCACAAAATTCCTATTAGTCGTCGCCAGCGCCCTCTCACCCTTAGCCAGTATGCCCATATGCCCGCCCAGGCACGGCCCGCACGTCGGCGTGGAAATAGCTGCGCCAGCATCCATGAATATCTTAAACAGCCCTTCATCCATCGCCTGCCGCCACACTTCCTGCGTCGCCGGGATAACGATGAGCCGAATATATTTATGTACTTTCTGTCCTTTGATGACTTCAGCTGCCAGTTGGAGATCCTCTATACGGCCATTGGTGCAAGAACCGATCACCACCTGGTCAATCATAACTTTGCCGACTTTGGATATCGGCTTCACGTTGCTCGGCAGGTGCGGGAAAGCCACCATTGGCTCCAGTTTCGTGACATCATATTCTTTAGTCTCTACATATTTGGCAGTTTTGTCGCTTTCATAAGTTTCATATGGCTCTTTAGCTCTTTTCTCTACATATTTAAGCGTCGTTTCATCGACACCCATGATGCCATTCTTGCCGCCGGCCTCTATAGCCATGTTGCACATAGTGAACCTGTCTGACATGGGCAGGCCATCAATAGTATCACCGCAGAATTCCATCGAGCGATAGAGCGCGCCATCTACTCCGATATCCCCGATAGTGTGCAGGATGAGGTCTTTGCCGCCGACCCACTTCGGCAGTTTGCCGCGGTAAATGAATTTCATAGCTTCAGGCACTTTGAACCAGCACTCACCTGTGATCATCACTGCTGCCAAGTCAGTACTGCCGACTCCGGTAGAAAATGCACCCATAGCGCCATAGGTGCAGGTATGTGAATCTGCGCCGATGATCACCTGTCCGGGAAGGACAATGCCCTGTTCCGGCAGGAGCGCGTGCTCTACGCCCATTTCGCCGACTTCAAAATAGTATTTCAGCTTTTGCTCTTTGGCGAATTCGCGCAGGATCTTTACCTGTTCGGCTGATTTAATATCTTTGCAGGGAGTAAAATGGTCAGGGACAAGCACTACCTTATCCTTGTCAAATACTCTCTTGGCTTTGGCTTTTTTGAATTCGCTGATAGCTATAGGCGCGGTGACGTCATTGCCGAGGGCAATGTCCACTTTGGCCTGTATCAGCTCACCGGCATGCACTTCTTCTTTGCCGCAATGCGCTGCCAGTATCTTCTCGGTGATTGTCATTCCCATTTTCAACATACTCCTTTAGAATTATTATTGTTTTTAAACTAATTGGCTCGCTGTCTCGCTGCGCCGTTTCGAAAAGCGCGTCGTTTTCCCCTGCGAGGAAAACGCGCTCAATTCTCGCTTGAGTTCCCCAAAGTACGGGGATGAAGAGTCCATGCCAACTCAAGCTCCGAACGTTTTCTTCACTGGCATCAGCGGCCGCGCTCGCCTATTCTAAACTGTATAAATCAGGGAACTCGTCATTATTTTGAGCGAGCTTGTCGGTTTCAGCCAAAGCACGCTTGAGTCCTTTTCGGAATACCCGCAACCGAAAAAGGGTGGCGAGGATGTTTGAGCGACACCGCTCCGCCGGTGTAGCGAGTTCCGGAGCCACCGAAAAGACGAAAGATCTTTGGCGCAGGATCCGCCAAGGGCGGATATGGAAACCGACACTGGAGCGAACAAATATTGACAGTTTCCTGATAATTTCTATTTATTTACTTTTTACTGCCTTTGGGCTCAGCAGACGGTTCACCGCATTAAGATATGCCTTAGCACTGGCTTCAATAATATCAGTGGAAGCGCCTTGTCCAGTCACTACATGCCCCTTGGCATCCGCAATCCTGACGATCACTTCGCCCTGCGCATCCTGCCCGCCGCTGACCGCGCGAATCCCGTATTCCAGCAGTTTGCACTTCAGTCCGGTAATGCGGTCAATAGCTTTGTAGGTCGCATCAACAGGACCATCACCGGAAGAAGCTTCCTGGATAACTTTATCGCCTTTACGCAGGCGGATAGTTGCGGTCGGTATGGTCTGGCTGCCGCTGACGGTGTGGATATAGTCCAGCTTATAGACCGGGATCACCTGGGAGATCTCATCCTCGACGATTGCTACGAGGTCCTCATCAAAGATCTCTTTTTTCTTATCTGCCAGGACCTTAAATCTCTCGGATATCTTATCTAGGTCTTTCTCCTTGAACGTATAGCCCAGGGAATTAAGCCGCTGCTTCAGGGCATGCCGGCCGGAATGTTTGCCCAGTACCAGTCCTGAACCCTGCCAGCCGATACTCTTGGCATCCATGATCTCGTAGGTACTTTTCTCAGCCATGACCCCGTGCTGGTGAATGCCAGCCTCATGCGCGAAAGCATTAGCTCCGACAATAGCCTTGTTCGGCTGAACCGGTATGCCGGTCAGCGTACTCACCATCCGTGAGGTTTTGTAAATCTCTTTGGTCTCAATATCGGTATGCACATTGAACAGATCTTTCCTGGTCTTGATCGCCATGACGATCTCTTCCAGGCTGGCATTGCCGGCTCTCTCTCCCAGGCCGTTAATGGTGCATTCTACCTGGCGCACCCCGGCAGCAACAGCTGCCAGTGAATTAGCTACAGACAGGCCAAGATCATTGTGGCAATGCACGCTGATGACTGCTTTATCCACATTAGGGACCTTATTGAAAATATTCATGAGCATCACAGCGAATTCAGCCGGAATACTGTAACCAACTGTATCCGGGATATTGACCGTAGCCGCACCGGCTTTAATGACTGCTTCTACTACCTGCCACAGGAATTCCTGGTTGGAACGTACCGCGTCTTCAGCGCTGAACTCCACATTATCGCAGAAACGGCGCGCGTATTTCACGGCGCTTACCGCGCGGGCCAGTGCTTCTTCGCGGGACATTTTCAGCTTATGCTTCAGGTGTATATCACTAGTGGCCAGGAATATATGGATCCGCGGCCTCTTGCTGTATTTCACCGCGTTCCAGCAGGCGTCAATATCTTTCTCTATAGCTCTGGACAGGCCGCAGATCTGCGGACCTTTTACTTCCTGGGCAATTAGTTTTACAGCTTCGAAATCGCCGGGTGAACAAATCGGGAAACCGGCTTCGATCACATCTACTTTCATTTTGGCTAGTTGCCGGCCAATCTCGATCTTTTGCGCTGTATTCAGGCTGGCGCCCGGCGATTGCTCACCATCGCGCAGCGTAGTATCAAATATTATTATTTTATTTTTATCATTATTTTTCATTTTTTATCTCCCGCTCTTCTTAAATTAGATGGATTATTATTTCCTGCTCTTTTTAACTTGCTCCAGTTATTCAATCGATAAAATACATCGAATAGTCCGCTTAAAATATACGCGATGAACATGATCAGGATCATGTTTTCCGGATACAACCAAACCAGCGCGGCGAACAGGATTATAAACACAAAATACTGGATCGGTTTGCGTTTGCCGAATTTCAATCGTTTAAAGCTGGTATAGCGTATATTAGAGATCATTAAATAGGCTAAAATAACCATTAATACCGGCATGAATCGCAGCATTAATGGCATATTCTTAACTACCATCGGGATGGTTCTAATGGTGACATCTTGAATAAATGCATTATAACTTAAAACAAAAGCCGCTAATATACCCGCCGCACCCGGGACAGGTAAGCCGGTGAAAAATGCCGCAGGCGTACCGCCATCTACTTTTACATTAAAACGAGCTAAACGCAAAGCAGCCGCAATAATGAACAGGAACGTAATCACTCCACCCAAGTTCCCGTAATGATGCAGTACTACCTGATACACCAGTAAGGCCGGAGCGATACCAAAGCTGGACAGGTCTGCCAGGGAATCCAGCTCAATCCCGAACTTGCTCTCGGTTTTGGTAATACGCGCGATCCGCCCATCCAAAATATCACAGACAATTCCAGCCAGGATGGCAAAAGCTGCCTTGGGATAGCGCCCATTAATGCTGAGGATAATACTATAAACGCCAGCGCCCATATTGCCGAGCGTAAAAAGACTGGGCAGTAAATATAGTCCTTTTTTCATTTAACTTCTCCTAGGACAGTTAATCCAGCTTTAACTTTTTCTTTAACTTTTACTTTTATATCTATATTCATTGGGATATAAATATCTACTTGTGAGCCAAGCTTGATCATGCCAAGGCGCTCTCCCTGGGATATTCCTTGCTGCATATTTACCCACCACACAATACGCCTGGCGAGTATCCCGGCGATCTGTTTGACCAGTACTTTAACTCTATTGTTTTCTATGCCGATGAGGTTCTGCTCATTCTCTGCGCTGGCTTTATCCAGATTGGCAGGCATGAATTTGCCCTTTTTATATTCCAGGTACTCGACACGCCCCTTGATCGGAGCTCGCTGGACATGCACATCCAAAGGAGTCATGAAGATTTTAATGACCATAGCTTGCGTTTTAAGGAATTTGTCTTCAGTGACTTCCTTGATCTCGATCACTTCCCCGTCTGCCGGGGAATAGACTATAGCATCATTTTCCTCGGTTTTCCGGTTAGGGTCACGGAAAAAATATACCAGGAAAATAGTGATAAGAACAAAAAATATGCTTAACCGGCCAAAGAATTCCACCCAATAGCTTAATATGTATCCAGCTATGGAGAGGATCAGGAATATTTTGATCAAATTAAACCCTGCTTTATTAATTCCCATTGGTTAATCCCTTTGAATCAGAAACTTATATACGTTACTGGTATATAGATATTGTTCGTGCCGATGCGCGCACCGATCAAGGCTAGGGGTATAATGCTCCAGAATTGCCAAAAACCTTTTTTATAGCCAAACTTTTTAACGATCCAGCGCCACCAAAGGTATCCAGCCATTCCACCAGCTACACTGTAGGCTGTCACCCTGCCAGCACTGATCTCATCAGGGAAATGCAACCGATCGACCTGCGACTTAGCCCCGATGTAGCAGCCAACCGCATAGCCGATCGGGAATCCCACCAGCATACCTGCCTGGTCGGTTTGTTCTTGGTCCAGATCCAGAAAATAACTAGCCCCATAGCCAGCTACGGCGCCCACTACTCCGCCGCTCAAGCCGCCAATCGTAGCTGAGAAGGCTACACGGTGCTTATCCCATTGCTCCGCGGCACAGCAGATACTTGGAAGCAAAAAGATTATTATCAAGCAATTAATTATTCTTATAATTTTATTGTTTTTCACTATACGCTATCCGCTATAAGCTACACGCTATTTTTTCTTCAGCCAGCTCATCATGCTACGGAGTTTCGCTCCGACTTTTTCGATCAGCATATCATCGGTGCGTTTACGCAAAGCATTAAACGTCGGACGACCAGCCTGGTTCTCCAAGAGCCACTCAGTAGCAAACCTGCCGCTGCGGATCTCTTCGAGAATTTTAACCATTTCTTTGCGGGTATCTTCAGTGATTATTCTCTTGCCGCGGGTCAAGTCGCCAAATTCAGCGGTATCGCTGACTGAATATCTCATCCGGCTGATGCCGCCTTCATAGAACAGGTCAACGATCAGTTTCAATTCATGCATACATTCAAAATAAGCGATCTCCGGCTGGTAACCAGCTGCCACCAAGGTTTCGAAACCGGCATTAACGAGCTCAGTCACGCCGCCGCACAACACAACCTGTTCGCCGAACAAGTCAGTCTCGGTTTCTTCGGCAAAAGTAGTTTCAATGACGCCAGCCCTGGTGCCGCCAATACCTTTGGCATAGGCTAAAGCATATTTCTTCGCTTTGCCAGTCGCATCCTGGTAAATTGCGATCAGGTTCGGCACACCGCTGCCTTCGGTAAATACGCGTCTCACTAAATGGCCGGGCCCTTTAGGCGCGACCATGAACACATCCACATTTTTTGGCGGCACGATCTGGCCAAAGTGAATATTAAATCCGTGCGAAAACACCAATGCTTTTCCAGCCTTCAGGTTTGGCTCTACTGCTTCGCGGTAAATCTTGGCCTGTGTCTGGTCCGGCGCCAACATCTGTATAATATCAGCCTTAGCTGCCAATTCTGCGGCGCTCAACGGCTTAAATCCATTTTTAACCGCCAATTCATAATTAGGCGTGCCTTTTAATTCCGATACGATCACTTCCACACCGCTGTCTCTTAGGTTCTGTGCCTGGGCATGGCCCTGGCTGCCGTAACCGATAATTCCGACCACTTTCCCTTTTAATAATTTCAGGTCCGCGTCTTTGTCATAGTACATTTTCACTGCCATTGCTTTGTTCCTCCTTTTTTTAGCGTATAGCGTATGGCGTATAGCGTATAGTTTTTGTTTTTCTATACGCTTAACGCTACCCGCTTTCCGCTATTTTTTATTTATTCCCTCTGGCCATTGCTACCACACCGGTGCGCACCATTTCCTTGATGCCAAATGGCCTAATAATTTCTACAAAAGCTTTGATCTTTTCTTCATTACCGGTCATTTCGATGATCAGCGAACTTGAACCGACATCAACGATCTTAGCCCGGAAAATATCCACGATCTGCATGATCTCCAACCGGGTATTTTTATCCGCCGCAACCTTGATCAGGGTCAAATCACGCTCCAGGTGCTCGGTTTCAAGAAAATCACTCACCCTGATGACATCGACCAGCTTATTGAGCTGTTTTTCGATCTGCTCCAGGATCCTTTCATCACCGCGCACAATAATAGTCATGCGGGAAATGCTGGGATCCTCAGTTTCTCCGACAGCTAAACTATCAATATTATAACCACGGGCACTGAACAGGTTGGCTATACGCGCCAGGACCCCGGCTTTGTTCTCAACCAAAACACTTATTGCATGTCTCATATTGCCTCCAATGAAAATAGCTCATAGCTCTTAGTTCATAGCTCGTAGGCCAATGGTAAAATACCTTTACCTATCAGCTATGAGCTATCAGCTTCGAGCTGCTTTATTATGCCACTCCCTGTAATATTTCATCCAGTGCTGCACCTGCCGGCACCATCGGAAACACGTTTTCTTCCGGCTCGATCCTGAAATCAAGAAACACCGGCTTATCTATCTTGATGGCTTTCTGGAGAGCAGCTTTCACGTCACTTTTCTTTTCCACACGAATACCGACAGCCCCATAAGCTTCTGCCACTTTGACAAAATCAGGATTACCAGAAAGTACTGTGCCGGAATACCGTTTTTTATAGAAAAGTTGCTGCCACTGCCGGACCATTCCCAAATAACCATTATTCAGGATCGCCACTTTCACTGGAATTTTATTCTGGACCGCAGTTGCCAGCTCTTGAATGTTCATCTGGATACTGCCGTCACCGGCAATATCAAACACAACTTTATCCGGACAGGCAACTTTGGCTCCGATCGCTGCCGGGAAACCATAACCCATTGTCCCCAACCCGCCACTGGAAATAAAAGTTCGCGGCGTTTTGCTGTTAATAAATTGCGTGGACCACATCTGGTTCTGGCCCACTTCCGTGGTGATAATGCCATTGCCCTTAGTGATCTCACTGATCTGTTCAATGACATACTGGGCCCGCAATTTATTGTCCTTTTTATAGGTCAGCGGAAAATCTTTTTTCCAGATCTCTATTTGCTTGTGCCAATCAGTCATCTTGGTTTTCTTCGCCACATACTTGACCATTTCTTCAACAATGACCCGGGCATCTCCCACGATCGGCACATCCACCTTGATGTTCTTGGAAATACTGGTCGGATCAATGTCAATATGAATAACTTTGGCTCCGGGAGCAAATTTATCCAGTCTCCCGGTCACGCGGTCATCAAACCGCGCTCCCACGGCAATGATCAGATCTGATTTCTGCGTAGCATGATTTGCGCTATATGTCCCATGCATTCCCACCATACCTAAAGATAGGTCATGGACACTCGGGAAAGCGCCAATACCCATGAGGGTCCAGATAACCGGCAGTTGCGCTTTCTCCGCCAGGGCCAGGATCTCCTTATGCGCACCGGAAGTAATAACCCCGCCGCCGATATAGAGCACTGGTTTTTGGGCATGATTAATCATTTCCGCGGCTTTTTTGATCTGGCCGGGATGCCCCTGGTAATTGGGACGGTAACTCCTGATATCCACTTGCGCAGGATAAGAAAAATCACACTCTGCTTTCTGCACGTCAACCGGCAAATCGATCAACACTGGTCCGGGACGCCCGGTCTGGGCAATATAAAAAGCCTCTTTAACGATCCGCGCCAAGTCACGCACATCTTTCACTAAATAATTATGCTTGGTCACTGGTCTGGTAATGCCGGTAATATCCGCTTCCTGGAATGCGTCATTGCCGATCAGGTTAGTAGCCACCTGGGCAGTGATCGCGATCATGGGAATCGAATCCATATTAGCATTGGCCAATCCTGTCACCAGATTGGTGGCGCCAGGGCCGCTGGTGGCAAAACAAACGCCCACCTTGCCTGATGCCCGGGAAAAACCTTCAGCCATATGGGCTGCTCCCTGTTCATGCCTGGTTAAGATAAACCTTATCGGAGAATCGTACAGCACATCGAACGTAGGCAAGAACACCCCACCCGGAATGCCGAACACAACCTCCACTTTTTCCTTTAATAGTGATTCAATTAATATTTGTGCACCTGTCTTCTTCATCAAACTTCCTCCAAAGTAAGTTCATAGCTCGAAGCTCTTAGCTCGTAGTCTATGGATATTTTTATATATTATTTTCCTATCAGCTACCAGCTATGAGCTATGAGCTGCTTTATTTAAGTACTGCTCCCGTGCTCGCGCTGGTGACCAGTTTCGCGTAACGCCCCAGTACTCCTTCGCGGGCCTTGGCATTTGGCGCTTTCCATCTGGCCAATCGGGTTTTGATCTCCATTTCAGTTAGGCGTATATCCAGTTTTTTCTTGGGAATATCGATCTGGATCATATCGCCGTCCTTAATAATAGCGATCGGGCCGCCTTCTGCTGCCTCTGGGGAGACATGGCCAATAGCACAGCCGCGGGTCCCGCCGGAAAACCTGCCATCAGTGATCAAGGCAACATATTTGTCGACTCCCAAACCGCACAAAGCACTGGTTGGGGTCAGCATTTCCCGCATACCGGGACCGCCTTTAGGGCCTTCATAGCGAATAACAATGACATCATTTTTCTTGATCTTATTGCCCATAATAGCCGCCACTGCTTCTTCTTCGCTTTCAAAAACCCTGGCTGGCCCGACATGGGTTAGCATATCCGCGACCACACCGATCTGTTTTACGATCGCGCCGTTGGGGGCTAGATTCCCCTTCAGCACGGCGAGTCCTCCTGTTGCATGCCACGGTTTGTTCAAGGGGCGGATCACTTCCTTATTTTTCACTTCCACCGCCTTAATATTATCTTCCACTGTTTTACCAGTCACGGTAATGGGTGTGGTTTTAATAAGTTTTTTCTTGCTTAATTCCTTCATAATCGCCATGACGCCGCCGGCATTATCCAGGTCCTGCAGATGGTACGGCCCGGCCGGAGCCATATTGCAGATATGCGGGATCTTGGCGCTCACTTCATTGATCATATTCAGGTCAAATTCAACCTGCGCTTCCTTGGCAATGGCTGGCAGATGCAAGGCTGTATTGGATGAACCGCCAAAAGCCATATCCACACAAAAAGCATTATAAAAAGCATTCTTGGTCATGATATCGCGCGGACGGATATTGCGCTTCACCAAATCGATTATGCGCATGCCGGCATGTTTGGCCAGCCGGTAACGGGCGGCAAACACCGCCGGTATCGTGCCGTTACCAGGCAGGGCAATACCTAACGCTTCACAAAGGCAGTTCATGGAATTAGCAGTGTACATACCTGAGCAGGAACCCGCGCCGGGGCAAGCCACATCTTCCAGGTCAGCCAGTTCTTTTTCCGTCATTTTCTTGGCAGCCACGCGGCCGACACCTTCAAACATGCTCTGCACCAGGTCGCAGGCTTTGCCTTCCGCATCCTTACCAGCCAGCATCGGGCCGCCGCTGATGACAATGCTTGGAATGTTAAGACGTGCCGCAGCCATAACCATGCCAGGGATGACTTTATCACAATTGGGAATCAGCACCAGGCCGTCAAAAGGCATGGCTTTGCCGGTGATCTCCACTGAGTCGGCAATAACTTCGCGGCTAGGCAGGGAATATTTCATGCCGCCATGATTCATAGCAATACCATCACAAATACCGATGGTCCTGAATTCCATAGGTGTACCGCCAGCCATCCTGACGCCAGCTTTAACTGCTTCACAAATCTTATCCAAATGAATATGCCCGGGAACGATCTCGTTCGCGGAATTAGCAATACCGATGATCGGCAGCGCCAGTTCTTCATTCGTGTATCCCATGGCTTTAAATAATGAACGGTGCGGGGCTTTCTCTAAACCTTTTTTCATTGCGTCACTGCGCATAACAATGCCTCCATTTCAACTACGATTACACATCCTGTTATTTTTTCAAAAGTTTATACTCAATACTATCAACTAAAGCTTTCCAGCTGGCTTCAATGATATTTTCACTGACGCCAACAGTCGCCCATATTTTGTCCTGATCCTGCGATTCGATCAGTACCCGCACTTTCGCCGCGGTAGCAGCGCCGGTGTTTAGGACCCTGACTTTATAATCCACCAGGTGCATCTCTTTTAATTGCGGATAGAATTTCCCGAGCCCTTTGCGCAAAGCGCTATCCAGGGCATTGACCGGACCATCGCCCTCTGCCGCGACATGCACCAGTTCGCCGCCGACAATTAACTTGATGGTCGCTTCGGAAACCAATTCTTCGTTCCTTCTTTCCACGATCACCTTAAATCCTTTTAATTCAAAGAATCTTTTATGATGCCCGGTCGCCTTCTTGATCAGGATCTCCAAAGAAGCTTCGGCTGCTTCAAACTGGTATCCCTCATGCTCCAGCTCCTTGACTGTCTGTAATATCTCTTTGGTCTCTGGTTTATTGGGATCCAATTCCAAACCCAGTTTCTGGGCCAGGAAAAGAATATTGCTTTTACCGGATAGTTCAGAAACCAATACCCGGCGGTGATTACCGACCACTTCCGGCGCGATATGTTCATAGGTCTCGCTTTTTCTCTCCACCGCGCTGACATGGATGCCGGCTTTATGGGTAAAAGCGCTTAAGCCGACATATGGCTGGTGGTCATTCGGGACCATATTCGCTACTTCGCTGATATAGCGGGATACAGCGGTTAATTTTGCTAATTGTTTTTGGTTAAGAGCATCCAGGCCCATTTTAAGGTTCAAGGCTGGGATGATCGAACAAAGATTACCATTGCCGCAACGTTCACCCAGACCGTTTATTGTCCCCTGGACATGCATCGCCCCGGCTTTGACTGCTGACACTGAGTTAGCCACCGCTGTATCAGCGTCATTATGCGCGTGAATACCCAGCGGCGACTTGACGATCCTGACTACGTTAGCCACTATCTCTTCGACTTCAAACGGTAATGACCCGCCATTAGTATCGCACAAAACCAGGCAATCTGCTCCTGCTTCTTCAGCCATTTGCAATGTCTTGATGGCATATTCAGGATTATCTTTGAATCCATCGAAGAAATGCTCGGCGTCATAAATAACTTCCTTGCCTTTTTTCTTCAAATATTTCACCGAGTCATAGATCATAGCCAGGTTGTCTTCCATCGATACCCGCAAGGCATACTTAACATGCAAGTCCCAGGATTTTCCGAAGATCGTCACTACCGGGGTACCGGCAGCGATCAGGGCCTTTAAATTCGGGTCTTTTTCAGCTTTATTTTTAGCATGCCTGGTACTGCCAAAAGCAGCCACTTTAGCATGTTTCAGTTTCAGTTTTTTAGCTTTCTGGAAATAGAGTATATCTTTGGGATTGGATCCGGGCCAGCCGCCTTCGACATAATCGATGCCCAACTCATCCAGTTTCTGGGTGATCGCCATTTTGTCTTCGAGCGAATAACTGATTCCCTCAGTCTGTGCCCCATCCCGTAATGTTGTATCGTATAGATATATCTTTCTCATTTTAAACCTCTAGTTTTTTTTCTTATCCAGGTTAAAAGCTTTATGGATAACTTTCACGGCTTTTTCCACATGCACATTTTTGATCACACAGGAGATCTTGATCTCGCTGGTGGAGATCATTTCAATATTAATGCCGGCCCGCGCCAGGGCGCTGAACATCTTGCTGGCAATGCCCACATGCGAACGCATACCAACACCAACAATGGAAATTTTGGCTACATTCCGGTCATGGATCACTTCCGTCGCCCCTAATTCCCTTTTTATCTTATCCATTACCTCCAGGGTCTTGAGCAGGTCCTTGTGGCTGACCGTAAAAGAAATATCATTCCGGCCATCAGCGGCGCTGGACTGGATGATCATATCCACGTTAATGCCTTTAGACGCCAGCTCGGTAAACATGCTGGCAGCTACACCAGGCTTATCAGGCAGATCAATGATCGATATCTTGGCCTGGTTTTTGTCACTGGCAATGCCTCTGACGACTACATCTTCCATTTTGCTGACCTCCCTGGTAATGATCGTTCCTTTTTCGTGAGAAAAAGTGGAACGCACATGGATATCGATATTAAACTTTTTCGCGACTTCGATCGAGCGGGCTTGCATTACTTGCGCTCCCAGGCCAGCCATTTCCAGCATTTCATCGTAGGAAATAATATCCAGCTTCCGGGCTTCGTGCACAATATGCGGATCAGTGGTATAAACCCCCTGTACATCGGTGAAAATCTCGCAGATATCAGCTTTTAGTACCGAAGCCAGAGCTACCGCGGTCAGGTCTGAACCGCCGCGGCCCAGGGTGGTAATATCTTCATCCTCAGTAATACCCTGGAACCCTGCCACTACTACAATATTCCCTTTTCTCAGTTCTTTCCTGATCTTCTTCGTGGGAATATGCACGATCTTGGCCATATTATGGACTTTGTCGGTCAAGATGCCGACCTGAGCGCCAGTCAAGGATATCGCTTTATACCCTTTGTCCTTGATCGCCATAGCTAATAAGGCAATAGACATTTGTTCGCCGGTCGAAAGCAGCATATCCATTTCCCGTTCATCCGGATCAGCAGTGATCTTTTCTGCCCAGGTGATCAGGTCATCGGTAGTATCCCCAGGCGCGGAAACTACAACTACAACCTTATTTCCCGCATCCCTGGTCTCCATGACCCGCCGGGCAACATTTTTAATTTTATCCGCGTCTGCTACGCTGGACCCGCCAAATTTCATCACCACTAAACCCAATTTAGACCTCCTGAAACAGTGGTAGAGCCTTTACCTGCTGTACTCCTACCACTTTATCACTATTCATTATATTACAAACTTCTCTTTGCTCAAAAACTTTTCAATAAGTTTATATCCCTGGTTATAAATATTTTTACTTTGTTTCACGGTTAATTCATCAAATTTGCCAACACCGCTGGGCTCGATATCAGAACCAGCTACCACAAATGGCACTGCTTCCCTGGTATGGGTCCGCAGGGAAACCGGAGTCGGGTGGTCAGGCAATACTAAAATACGGTAATCACTGAATTTCTTGATCCCTTCAGCTATCCTGCCAACTACTTCAAAATCAAAATCTTCCACTGCTTTCTTTTTCATCTCTATATCACCGTTATGTCCGGCTTCATCAGGCGCTTCTACATGGACAAAGACAAAATCATTTTTCTCCAATGACCGCAAAGCGTATTCTGCTTTGCCGCGGTAATTGGTATCAATATACCCGGTAGCTCCAGGGACATCGATCACGTTCAAGCCCGCATACCTGCCCAAGCCCTTGATCAGGTTCACGGCTGAGATCACAGACCCGGTTAAATTAAACTTTGACTGGAAGGTCGGCAGTTGCGGCCGGCGTCCTTGTCCCCATAACCAGATCATATTGCCTGGTTTTTTCCCGGCATTGGCCCGGCGTGTATTGACCAGGTGTTTCTCCAGTAGAGGAACTGAATTAAACATCAGTTCCTGTATAAACTCTTGCCCTTTTCCGGCAGGAAGATGAGACCCGATCTTTTGATTCGTGATATCATGTGGCGGCGTCGTCTTTAAACTGTCAAACCCACCCTTAATAACAGTCAAGTGACGATAGCTCATACCTGGGTAAAAACGCACCTTGTCCGAGCCCATTTTTCCCTGCAGGTATTCAATCAGGACATTGGCGTCTTCAGTTGTGATGTGACCAGCGCTGTAATCTGTCATGATGCCATTTTCAATATAAACAAGATTGCAGCGGAACGCGTTTTCTTCGCCTTCCAGGAGCACGCCCATATTGGCTGCTTCCAGGGGGCCGCGGCCGGTATAATATTTTTCCGGGTCATAGCCCATCAGAGATAAAGCCGCGACGTCACTGCCAGCCGGCAAATGATCAGGAATATTACGGGTAAGCCCCTCTTGCCCGATGGTGCAGAGCTTATCCATATTTTCGGTATTGGCTGCTTCCAGAATGGATTTAAAACCCAATTCAGGGATAGGATAATCCGCCATACCGTCACCGATCAAAATCGCGTACTTCATCTTTTCACCTTTCAGCGGTCAGCGTACAGCGTACAGTAAAACACAAACTTATTATAAACCAATTTCTTGCTTGATTATATCGATGTTCGCTGCCACAACTTTAGGCTGGGTAGCTACTTTAATCGCGTTATCCGGATCTTTTAAACCGTGACCAGTTAAAATACATACTACCTTGACTGTCCGCTGACCGCTGTCCGCTGACCGCTGAAAATATCCTTTTTCGATATACTTTTTCAATCCAGCGACACCAGAGGCGCTGGCTGGTTCGCAGAAAACTCCTTCAGATTTAGCCAGCATCTGATAAGCCTGTACAATTTCATCATCAGTGACCATGTCGATCACGCCGCCTGATTCATCGCGGGCAGCTTCAGCCTGTTTCCAGGAAGCGGGATTTCCTATTTTGATCGCGGTAGCCAAGGTTTTTGGATCCTTGACCGGATGACCTAACACAATCGGCGCTGATCCTGCAGCCTGGAAACCCATCATCTTAGGTGTATTTTTAGCTTTGCCTCTTTCTTTATATTCCTTATACCCTTTCCAGTAAGCAGTAATATTACCAGCATTGCCGACCGGCATGAACTGGTAATCGGGTGCATTGCCCAATACTTCAACAATTTCAAAAGCCCCTGATTTCTGGCCCTCAATACGATATGGATTAAGCGAATTCACCAGGGTGATGGGATACTTCTGGCTGATCTCTTTGACCAGCTCCAGAGCTTCGTCAAAATTGCCTTGGACTTGCAGTACCTGCGCACCATGGATCATAGCCTGGGATAATTTGCCCAAGGCAATGGCTCCGTTAGGAATAAGAACAATGCATTTTATGCCGGCTCTAGCGGCATAGGCAGCAGCAGAAGCAGAAGTATTGCCAGTGGATGCGCAAATAACTGCCTTGCTTCCTTCTTCCATAGCTTTAGAGATTGCCATGGTCATGCCCCGGTCCTTAAATGAACCAGTCGGGTTCAAACCTTCATACTTCAGGTATATTTCCATTTTGCCACCCAGGATCCGGCTCAGGTTCTTAGCGGGAATAAGCGGGGTATTGCCTTCCAGTAAGGAAACTACCGGAGTTTTAGCTGATACCGGCAAATATTCCCTGTATTTTTCAATCAAACCTTGGTAACTCATCTTTTCCTCTTTCATTTTTTCTATCAACAATCAACTATCAACTATGAACTATCTTATTCTTCAATCCTTATATACACGGTATCAGACTGCACTACCGGCAGCCGGTTGATCTCAGCTAAAGCTTTCATCACATTCTTTTCCAAAGCTTTATGAGTGATCATAATGATCGGCACCCGGTTACGACGGCCATAACCTTTTTGGAAACATGATTCAATGCTGACCTTGTTTCTGCCCAGGATACCGGATATCTTGGACAGCACGCCAGGTTTATCCTTAGTAGTAAAACGCATGTAATACTTAGTTTCCAACTCGGCAATATTCCTGATCTTTAATTTTTTATCCGGATCATAATGCACATAGGGCATGGTACCGGCAGTCTTATAATAAATACCGCGTGACAAATCGATAATATCACTGACCACAGCGCTGGCCGCAGGCATCTGGCCTGCACCCTGCCCGTAATACATGGTATCGCCAGAGGCATCGCCGCTGATATAAATGGCATTGTACTGGTTGTCCACCGAGGTCAACAGATGCTCCTTTGAGATCAGGGTTGGATGAACACGGATCTGGATCGCTCCATGGTCATCTTTGGCAATAGCCAGCAGTTTCAGGGCATAGCCAAATTCCTCATCGGCATTGACCACATCCTGTAATGATATTTTTTCTATGCCCTGGCAATAAATATCTTCTGGTTTTATCCAGGAACCAAACGCAATGGAAGCGAGGATCGAGATCTTATGCCGGGAATCAATACCTTTAATATCCAAGGATGGATTACGCTCGGCAAAACCAAGTTTTTGCGCCTGTCGCAAGGCTTTGTCAAAATCCATTTTTTCTTCGCTCATTTTAGTCAGGATAAAATTAGTGGTGCCATTCAAGATTCCCAGGATAGATTCGATCTTATTCGCCGCTAATCCTTCATTCAATGATTCAATGATAGGTATACCACCGCCTACACTGGCTTCGAAATAGATCAAGACCCCGTATTTCCTGGCCTGGACAAAGATCTCATCCCAATACTGGGATAGGAGAGCCTTATTAGCAGTGACTACATGCTTGCCTTGCTGAAAAGCCTGCAGTATTATTTTACGGGCAAAATCAACTCCGCCGACCAGCTCCACTACCAAGTCAATCTCCGGGTCATGGATGATCTCATCAGGATTTTTACAAAAAATATCCCGGTACCGGGGAGAAACTTTTTCAGCTATCCGCGGATTAAGATCACATATTTTCACGATATTGACCGAGGCCCCGACCCTTCTTTCAATAGAGGCCTGGTGTTTTTCCATTACCTTCAAAACACCTTGGCCGACGATGCCGCAGCCGATCATACCTATATTAATCATGTTTCACCTCAAATTTATTTCAACAATTTTTTTAGGCGTAATAGAGCGTCATGGAACCGGTTATCATGGGTCACCAGGGCAATGCGCACATACCCTTCGCCATTTTCGCCAAAGCCATTTCCCGGGGCCACCGCTACTCCGGTTTCTTTCAGCAGGAATTCACAGAATTCCAGCGATTTCATCTGCTTGAATTTCTCCGGTATAGGCACCCACAAATACATAGTAGCTTTAGGCTTGTTCACTTTCCAGCCTATTTTATTCAATCCTTCCACCATAATATCGCGCCGCCGCTGGTAAATCTTGCAGGTTTCCGTAATGCAATCCTGCGGGCCGGTCAAGGCTGCTACGCCAGCCAATTGCAGGGCGGTAAAGACGCCATAATCCATATAACTTTTAAACTTTTCCAGGTAACCCAGTATCCGGGCATTGCCTACCGCGAAACCCATGCGCCAGCCAGCCATGTTATAGGTTTTGGAAAAAGAACCGAATTCAATGGCTATATCCCTGGCACCAGGCACCTGCAGGAAACTCGGCGCTTTATAGCCGTCAAAACAAATTTCCGAATAGGCTAGGTCACTGCCCACGATAATATCGTACTTCTTGGCAAAAGCCACAACTTCTTCATAGAATTTCAGGTCTTCCACCACTGCTGCCGTCGGATTATTAGGATAGTTGATAAACATCAACTTAGCCTTACGTGCCACATCTTCCGGGATCTTGGTCAGGTCCGGCAGATAATTATTTTCTTCCAGCAAAGGCATCAAATGCACTTGCCCGCCAGCCAGGATCACGCCGTTATAATGCACCGGGTAAGAAGGTCCCGGCACCAGGGCAATATCCCCGGCATCAAGTATCGCCGCGGCTAAATGGCCCACGCCTTCTTTGGAACCGACCAGCGCTAAAGCCTCAGTCTCTGGATCGAAAGTGAGACCAAACCTGTTCTGATAGAATTGGCAAACCGCCTGCCGGAATTTCGGCATGCCTTTAGCCTGCGGATAGCGATGCTTATTAGGATGATTCGTCACAGTATCCACCAGCCGGTCGATCACATGTTGCGGGGTCGGCAGGTCTGGATTTCCCATGCTCA
>JAQTPL010000054.1 GCA_028712895.1 bacterium
GCCAAACATACCGCAGCCGCTCATAGACCAGCTTAAGGAAAACGGTAAAATTGTCATTCCCCTGGGTTCAAACTTCGGTCAAGACCTTGTCGTCGGTGAAAAGCATAAAGGGGAATTAAAAATATTTAATTATGGAAAAGTGGTTTTCGTCCCTTTAATAGGAGAATTCGGCTGGAACGATGAAAAGGAGAATAAGTGACGGCACAGATCATTGAATTTTTGAAACGCACTTTTTCGCAAGAAGCAGTGGTCTTGATCGTTTCGGCGTTGCCGATCAGTGAATTGAGAGGAGGCATCCCGCTGGCTTTATCCTTCGGATTCTCTTACGCTAAAGCTTTCTGGTTGGCGGTGCTGGGTAACAGTGTGATCATAATTCCTACCTTGCTCCTCTTGGATTCAGCCAGTAAATTCCTGATGCGCTGGAATATATTTAACCGGTTTTTCACCTGGCTTTTTGCGCGTACTCGCAAACATAGCGATGCAGTGGAAAAATACGGAGCTATCGGATTGGCCATTTTTGTGGCTATTCCCTTGCCCATGACCGGAGCGTGGAGCGGCTGTATAGCTGCCTATTTATTTGGCATTAAATTCCGGCATGCTTTACCCAGCGTATTTCTGGGAGTAGTGAGTGCGGGGATAATTGTTCTCTTGACTTGTATGGGATTTATTGGTATATTTAGCAAGTTTGTAGGGGGATGAAAATCGGATTAAGTATTTATATCGGGGCGGAGCCCGCCAGGGAACGTAGGCGGGCGCGGCGCGGTGTCCGCCAATTAACATTATATCTTTTAAAATCTTATTAGCTCAACATCTTTAAAGAGTTGAGTTTTTATCCCGGGGTGTAGCGCAATTGGCTAGCGCGCACGGTTCGGGTCCGTGAGGTTCCCGGTTCGACTCCGGGCACCCCGAGATAAAAACTCAACTCATCATGGGTGTAGTCTCCGCCACTAAAGCACGGCGGACGCGGCGCTTTGGTTCCTAGGCGGACGCACGGTTCGGGTCCGTGAGGTTCCCGGTTCGACTCCGGGCACCCCGATTTTAAAGACGTTGAGCAGGATATTGAGCAATATATATTATGAAAATGAATGAAGTTCCTTCCATAGAACGTCCGCGTGAAAAATTGATCCACTACGGGCCTGAAAAACTCTCCATTACCGAACTCCTGGCTATCCTGCTGCGCTCCGGGAAAAAAGGCGAGAACGTTGTCGAGCTGGCGAACAAAATAGTAAAAAAATATGGCAAAGATAAGCTACCGCACACATCCTACCAGGACTTACAGGAATGCCAAGGCCTTGGCCCGGCTAAAGCCTGCGAGATCGTAGCCTGCTTTGAACTGGGCAAGAGACTGCTGAAAGATAAAAAAGCAGAATTATACCTGAAGCCGGAAGATGTTTTTGGGCAGCTAAAAGATATCCGTGATAACAAGAAAGAACATTTTGTGATCCTCTACCTGGATACACGGAATCAGGAAATAAAGAAGGAGATCATTTCCATCGGTTCTCTCAATGCCAGCCTGGTGCATCCCCGAGAAGTATTTGAACCAGCGGTCAGGAACACCGCCGCGCAGATCATTATCGCCCACAATCATCCATCAGGCGATACTAATCCTTCGACAGAAGATATTCATATTTCCCAGCGTCTTGTCGAGGCAGGCAAGATAATGGGTATTGAGGTGATCGACCACGTAATCGTGTCTAAAAATAGCTATTTTAGTTTTAAAGAGAAGGGTTTAATATAAATGGCACTCATTGCCGACTTGCACATACATTCACGGTATTCACGGGCTACCAGCCCGGATATGAATATCCCGGGTATAGCCAAATGGGCTAAGATCAAAGGTATCAATGTCATGGGCACAGGAGATTTTACCCATCCAGAATGGCTCAAAGAATTAAAAAGCACATTGCAACCGGTGGGTCCCGGCACGTTTGAACATGAAGGAATTAAATTTATCCTGACGGCAGAAGTTTCCAATATTTTTTACCGGCAGGGAGAATGCTTCAAGGTCCATAACATCATCCTGGCTCCTGATTTTGCAGCAGTGGAGAAGATCATAAAACAGATCTCCGGTTATGGCAAACTGGCTTCCGACGGTCGGCCGATACTGGGACTGGATCCGGAAAAACTGGTCGAAATGGTGCTCGCCGCTTCTGCTGACTGTATGGTGATCCCTGCGCATGCCTGGACCCCGCATTTCGGCGTCTTCGGCTCAGCCTCGGGATTTGACAGTTTAAAGGAATGCTTTGGCGCGCAAACAGAAAATATCTATGCTATTGAAACCGGATTGTCCAGCGACCCAACTATGAACTGGCGTCTTTCCATTCTTGACCGGATCAGCCTTATTTCCAACTCTGACGCCCATTCGTTACGCAAGCTTGGGCGGGAAGCAAATGTTTTTGATTTTCCTGATTCTGAGCATATCTACATGGATATCACCACCGCAATTAAAACAAAGGACCTGGCAAAATTCCTCTACACGATCGAGTTCTTCCCGGAAGAAGGGAAGTATCATTATGACGGCCACCGGCTGTGCGCTTACCGGGCCCATCCCCAGGAAACTATCGCCCAAAATCTCCTCTGTCCCACCTGCAAAAAACCAGTAACCGTCGGAGTTTTACACCGCGTAGAAAAACTGGCTGACCGCGCTTTGAACATTAAGCCGGCTCAAAGTGTCCCTTTTAAACACCTCATCCCGCTGGAAGAGATCATCGCGGAAGCGTTGGACGTAGGCAGGAATTCACAAAAAGTGCAAAAAGAATATTTAAAACTGATCAACTATTTCGGCAATGAATTCAGTATCCTCATGAATATCAGCATTGATGAGATCAGCAACCATACTTCAGAAAAAATAACGGCGGGGATCAACAAGATGAGAAAAGGGGAAGTCGATATCAATCCCGGCTTTGACGGGGAATTTGGCACGATTAATTTATTTAAGCGGAGCTGACTTGCGCAAAATAATTTCCTGCTTTTTATTTTTCTTCTTTTTATCCTGGCCCGCTTTCCTCTACTGCACCGATCTGCCTGATACTTCTTTTTACCGTTCAGCGACAATCGATGGGCCGACGGGATTGTTGACTATCCCGGCCGCGACCGTACTGGATAATGGTTACTATACCCTGGCTGCCCATAAATATCTTTTCAAAGGCAATGTCGGTCTCCTGCCGGGATTGGAGCTGGGAATACGCGTAAACGCCGAACAATATCATACTGAACTGGAACATGAACATCGGGTGATCCCGCACGGAAAATTCAATTTTTTAGCCCCCAGCCAGCATCCGCTCTCAGGTAGTTTTGGTTTTTATGATAAAGATCTTTATCTTTCCTTTGACAAACTCCTGGTTAATTTTTATAATATCTATGCTACTGCCGGCCTGAAATTGCAAGAGAACGGCCGGTGGCGTATAATTTGCGGCGTTTCTAAAACCACTGCCCGGACCCAATTTATCTTTGATAAAGCCGGCGGAACTTATAATCTGGGATACCGGCTCATGCTTTCTCCTAAGATCCGGCTGGAATTCGGCCTGATCAACCTGCAAAACTATAAAAAACTGAATTTTGATAATTTCACTTTTGGCTTAAACTTCTCGGAACTCCTGTTTAAGCCGCTACTTGAGAAATGGCCATGGTCAACGAATTAAAAGCAGTGCATATCATTGTCAAAGGCACGGTACAAGGTGTAGGGTTCCGTTATTATACGCGCCAGCTGGCCAGCACACTGGGCTTGTCTGGTTTTGTGAAAAACCTGGCTAATGGGGATGTAGAGATAGAAGCTGAAGGGAGCAAGGAAGGATTACAATCCCTGATCCATGATCTGCGCAATAATAAGATGGCTGAATATGTCGCTGATCTTAAGATCGAATGGTCAGCGTACCAGAACAAATATAAAGATTTTGTTATTTCTCTTTAATATTAATCTGTGCCGCGTCCGCCTCGTTTTATTGGCGGATAATCATCTTTTTTAATCTGTGTAATCGTTTCTATTTATTTTTTACTTGCATAAAGACGATAATTAAGATAAAATGAGTAAGTTTCATTTTGGCCATATAGGGGAGAAAATGCCAGTAGTAAATGACAATACTCTAAAGATCTATTTGAAGCAGGTCCGCAAGCTTCCCTTGATCAGCAATGAAGAGCTTAAGAAATTGGCTAACCGTCTGAAAAAAGGGGACATGGATGCGCGCCGCCGGATGATCGAAGGCAATTTGCGGCTGGTGATCAGTATTGCCAAGAAATACCGGGACCAGGGTTTGTCTTTCCCGGACCTGATCGAAGAAGGCAATATCGGTCTCATGAAAGCCGTAGAAAAATTTAATTACCGCAAAGGATATTTCTTCTCCTACGCCAGCTATTGGATCAAACAAGCAATTGCCCGGGCACTTTCCAGCCAGACCAAAACGATCCGTATTCCTATCCATAAGATCGAAGAGATCCAGCGCATGCTGAAAATGAATAAAAAGCTGACGCAGAAACTAGGCAAGAATCCTTCTTTGGCTGACCTTGGCCGCCATCTGCAGATCCCAGCGGAAAAATTACAGGATATCATTGAAACTCACGCTCTTTCCCTGGGGACCACCTCATTGGATACGCCGATCGATGAGGAATCAGATATTACCCTGGGTGATGTCATTAATGATACATCTATTGTTGATCCGGAAAAGCAATATGACGAAAACGTGAAGATCCCGCAAACTATCGCTTGCTGCCTAAAATACCTGGACACTAAAGAAGTAAAGATCATTAAATACCGTTATGGACTGGGTGGCGCAGAACCGATGACCCTTGACCAGATCGGCAAAAAACTGGGAGTTTCCCGGGAAAGAATCCGACAAATAGAAAAGAAGGCCCTGGGCAAATTACGTAAATTTATGACCAGGGACAAATATAAAATCAAAATGGTGAATTAATTATGCTGAAACTGGAAAAATTTATCCGGGATATACCTGATTTTCCGAAGAAGGGGATTATTTTTAAAGACATCACTCCTTTGATCGGAGATCCGCTGGCATTTCAAACAGTGATTAATCTTTTAGCCAAAAAATACCAGAGTAAGAAAATAGACAAGATACTCTGCGTTGAATCCCGTGGTTTTATTTTTGCCTCAGCCCTGTCCTATAAATTAGGGATCGGGATCGTGCCGGTCAGGAAACCAGGCAAGCTGCCTTATAAAACTACGAAAGAGACCTATGCCCTGGAATATGGCACAGACACACTCGAAATGCATATTGATGCCTTTAAAAAAGGAGCCAGGGTCCTTATAATTGATGATTTACTGGCTACCGGCGGTACCGTACAAGCTTGCACTAATCTGGTGAAGAAACTGGGCGGCAAAGTAGCCGGTATAGGATTTGTAATAGAACTTTCTTTCTTGCATGGCCGGGATAAACTTAAAGGTTTTGACATCTATTCGATAATCAAGTTTTAGGTAGCTCTTTTATATTCAAGATCCGAAGACTCGGGACTCGCGATTAATTAGGTAGGGGACATAAATTGTCTCCTATTTTTATTGTTAAATGCAATTGAATTTGTATGTATTCATACAATAATTGTATAAATTAATACAATAAAGGTACCCAATGGACATTAGATGCTTTTTAGAAAACATAGCTATCAGTATTTTCCGGCTTTTTAGCAGGAAAAAGTATAGGAATGCTTATTTCCGTACAAAGAAAAAGCGTAAGGGCTTAAAAAATGAAACTACTGACCTGGATAGGTACATGGATCAGATATTTTCAGCCAAGCAAAAAGAATTATTCCTAAAAAAGCTGAATAAGGGAGCTTTGACTAAGACTGAAAAAGAATACTTTTCGCGGGTAGTCAAAAAGAAAGTCTCAGCCTTAGCAGATACGGAATTACATACTTTATCGAAAAAATTATTGAACTAGCTTTTATTATTGACATCGTCGGAAATATTTGTTATATTTACTTTGTTTATACTAATTATTAGAGCTAGGCAAAAAGTGTTTTTTGCCGATTCAATTAAAGGAAGGGGTTCAGCGAACCCGTTCTGTGTGGTGAGCGACGATGAAACGGGGAAACCATTGGTTTCCCCTTGTGGAGTGAAGCGAGCTACTCGACAGCAGCGGCTGGAGAATTTTTAGCGAGCGAAACGACGCCCCCGTAGCTCAGTTGGATAGAGCGGCGGTTTCCTAAACCGAAGATCACAGGTTCGACTCCTGTCGGGGGCGCTTTTAAATACAAAAACCGTTCATAGTCCGCTCCGATATTCATCGGAGCTTGTAGTTGATAGTTGGTAGCTAAATCAATTCAAGACTCGCAAATCCGCGACTCGCGACTGGAGTTTATATGATCGATCTGCACAGCCACACTTTTTTTAGCGACGGGGTATTAATACCGTCGGAACTGGTCTGCCGGGCGGCGGCGGCCGGGTACAAGACTATCTGCCTTTCCGATCATGTTGATTTTTCTAATATTGATATTACTATCCCGCGGATGGTCAAAGTTAGCAAGATATTGACCAGGGAATATAAAATCAAGGTTATCGCCGGAGCAGAGCTAACTTATGTCCCGCCCCGGATGATCGCGCAGGCTTTCAGGATGGCGAAAAACCTGGGCGCGGAGATAGTCCTGGTCCACGGGGAGACTACTGTTGAACCAGTGCCAAAAGGCACCAATCGCGCGGCAATAGAAGCCAAGGTTGATATCCTGGCTCACCCGGGAAATATTTCCAAGGATGATGTCAAACTAGCCCGGGCTAATAAGGTGCACCTGGAAATAACGACGAGAAGAGGCCATAATAAAACCAATAAACATGTCGCCAGACTGGCCCATATTTACGGGGCAAAGCTGGTCTTTAATACAGATACTCATACGCCGGAGGACCTGATGAATGAAACCCTGGTCAAAAGTACTTTGGCCGCGGCTCACCTAACGGCTAAGGATTTCAAGACAATGCAAGAGAACGCCTATAATCTGGTCAGGATGAAAGAGTGAGGGTCCTGTCTCCTAAATCCCTTTTAAATTTGCTGGAGGGATTTTGGCCAGAGACAAGGCGCGAGGAGTGCCGCGTACCCTAAGCGGTACGCAAGTGACGAGCAACGCAGTATATGGGCAAAAGACCCCAGCCCTTCGGGAAAGTCATCTTTGGCCGACTTCTGTGTCACTCCTCCTCGACGTACCGCAGGAGTACGACTTCGTCGTCGTTCCTGGAATTCGACTAAAATATGACTTTCAAATATAAAAAGATTTAGGAGACAGGACCCTTGGAAAACAAACCGCTTCATGTAGCCATTTTATGGCACATGCACCAGCCTTATTATAAGAATGATCTCACCGGTAAATATAGTTTGCCCTGGGTACGGCTGCACTGCACTAAAGATTATTATGATATGCCCGCGATCCTGGATGAATTTCCCCAGGTCCACCAAACATTTAACCTCGTGCCTTCCTTATTGGTCCAGATCGAAGATTATGTCAAGAATAATGCTTCCGACGAGTTCTTGGATAAAACACTGATCCCCGCAGCCAAGCTTACCGAAATCGATAAAGACTTTATCCTGGCAAACTTCTTTATGGCGAACTGGAGCACGATGGTTTATTCGTTCGCCCGTTACGCGGAGCTACTGGATAAAAGGGGCCGTTACTCCGCGGCTAACGAACTGGACCGGATCAAGCGTTATTTTAATACCCAGGATTACCTGGACCTGCAGGTTTTATTTAACCTGGTTTGGATCGATCCCTTCTGGCGCAAACGCGACCAGAAACTACAGCAGATCATTGATAAGGGAAAGAATTTTACCGAAGACGATAAACTTTACGTGGTCCAGAAACACCGCGAGATCATGGCCCAGGTGATCGGTAAGTATAAAGAGATGCAGGACAGGGGGCAGATCGAGATCACGACTACGCCTTTTTACCACCCGATATTGCCGCTCTTATGCAATACTGATTCGGCCAAGATCGCCACTCCGGAAATAATCCTGCCCAAGAATGGTTTCCGCCACCCCGAAGACGCCCGCATCCAAATACAAAGAGCAGTTGATTACTATGAAAAATGTTTCGGCCGCAAACCCCGCGGCATGTGGCCGTCTGAAGGCAGTGTCAGCGAAGACATTATCCCGCTCGTAGCCGATGCCGGGATAAAATGGATAGCGACGGATGAAGACATTCTGGCCAATACCCTGAAAATAGTTTTACGCAAAGATTTTAACATCAATGATGTGCATAGCGACGCCTTATATAAAGGATACCGGGCCAAGAACCAGGACAAAGAAGTTAATATTGTTTTCCGGGATAAAACTTTGTCTGACTTGATCGGCTTCACGTATTCGCATATGTCTACCCGCGATGCAATAAATAATTTAATGGGTACGTTGCGCCATATCCGGGACAATACCAGCAAAATGCCCGGACCGCATTTGCTCAGCATTATCTTAGACGGGGAAAATGCCTGGGAATTTTATCCTGATGATGGGGAGCATTTTCTGCGGGCGCTGTGCCGTGAACTCTCGGCAGACCCGGACTTCAGGACCGTCACTTTCAGCGAATATCTTGAACAAAACCCGCCGCAATATAATCTTTTCAACCTCTTCGCCGGCAGCTGGATCAACCATAATTTTGGCGTCTGGATCGGGCATTATGAAGACAACACTGCCTGGGATTACCTGGAACGCACCAGGGGAACCCTGGTTAAATTCGCGGCCGCGCATCCCCAGGAAGAATTTAAGATCCCCATTGCCAATTCCTGGGAAGAAATCT
>JAQTPL010000016.1 GCA_028712895.1 bacterium
TATGCCCTGCTGGGCATGACTTTCTGGCAATTATTTGCTACCGGTGTGACTTCAGGCGGAAACTCCCTGACCGCGTCTGGGGATATGATCACCAGGATCAATTTTTCCCGTAAATCATTGGTTTTATCCAGCATCGGCAAGCCGCTCATTTCCTTTTTCATCCAATTGATCCTGATCACTGTGTTATTCGTGTTTTACCGCATTGTTCCCGCTAAAACCGTCCTACTCGCTCCACTAGTATTGATCCCTATTATTTTGCTTACCCTCGGTATTGGTTTTGTGATGGCTCTATTGAGCGCCATAGTCAAAGATACGGGTAATTTTTTAGCCTTGGCCATGTCCTTGATGATGTATGCCACACCGGTATTATATTCAAAACCCATGAAGGGTCTGCTACTGGAAATCACCCGTTACAATCCCATGTATTACCTGATCTCGGCTGGTCGTGATCTGGCTTTAAAAGGAACCATCATCGAAGTGAACGGATTTATCTTATCGGTAATTGTGTCCATAATATTATTTACCGCCTCCATTATAGGTTTCCACCTGACTGAAACCAGAATTGCCGAGAGGATTTGACATGAATAATGATATTATCATGAGCGTTGACAAAGTGTCGAAGAAATTCTGCCGGTCCCTGAAAAAGTCTATGGTATACGGCGTAACTGATATCGCGAAAAATATGCTAGGGTTAAGCTCACACTCAGAAAGGTTAAGAAGTGGTGAGTTTTGGGCGATGGATGATGTGTCTTTTGAGCTCAAGCAGGGTGAATCACTGGCTTTGATCGGTCCAAACGGTTCTGGCAAGACCACCATGCTAAAAATGCTTAACGGCATATTTTGGCCGGACAAAGGCAAGATCAGCATGAGAGGCAGGATGGGGGCATTGATCTCGGTAGGCGCGGGATTCCATCCATTATTGACCGGTAGGGAAAATATATATATTAACGGCGCGATTCTGGGTATGAATAAAAGCGAAGTGGACAGGAAATTCGATTCCATAATTGCTTTCGCTGATATCGGCGATTTCCTTGATTCGCCGGTTAAGCATTATTCCAGCGGCATGTTCGTGAGGTTAGGGTTCGCCGTTGCTGTGCATTGTGAGCCGGATATATTGCTGGTAGATGAAATATTAGCTGTGGGAGATATGAATTTCCAGGCTAAATGCATTGACAGAATGGAAGAGCTTGGACGGCAAGGCACTACCAAGATATATGTGTCCCATGATCTGAATTCCGTAGCCCGCATCTGCAAGAAAGCACTGTATTTATCCGGTGGCAAGACCAGGGGATATGGTGAAGTGGCTGATATTATTGAGCAATACAAGAAAGACGTGGTTGAAGATATGCGGGTAAATTCCAATAAAACCCATGAAGTACGGTACGGGACCCGGGAAATAGAGATACTGAAAGTGGAGTTCCGGGATAAGAATAATGAATCAAAACAAATATTTAAACGTGGAGAACCTTTCAAAGTAAATATCGCTTACCATGCACATAAAGACGTTCGCGCTCCGGAATTCGTTATCAAATTCTTTACGGATAACGGCACCCTGGTATCCCAGCCGAACACCAAGGACCACAAAGTGACCCGGGAAACAGTTACTGGTAAGGGCGAGCTGGAATATTCAATTGACTCCTTGCCTTTGGCATTGGGGCATTATTCAGTAACCGTTGCGATTTGGGACTTTGCCGGTCATTTGCCGCATGATGTCCATGAAAAATTATATGATTTCATCGTTGAACCATCTTCGGGAAACATCAATGAAAGACGGGGTTTGGTATATATGCCCGCTGAATGGAAATGGAAATAATTTTAATCTAAACCAAGGGGGGAGCAAATGGCTATTAATGTTGAACAAGAAGTGAAGAACATGCTAGCGAAGATCACGGATACCAGTGTTGATAAGATTACCCTGGAGACAGACCTGGTTAATGACCTGGAAATAGATTCTCTTAAGATAATCGAGATCGCCACGGAAATTGAAAAAACATTCAAAGTGAGTATTAGTGATGCGGAGATGGTAACTATCAGGAAAGTCAGCGATGCTGTCACCATACTGCAAAAATTATTAACTGAGAAAGCTTAAGTTTATGGCGCAACAGGGCAGAACGGCGATGATTAGCGGGGCTACCAGGGGCATAGGCCGAGCCATAGCTATTGAGCTGGGGCGGTCGGGGGTTAACATAAGTTTTAATTATTTTAAAAGCAGTGCCGAGGCGGAGACGCTGGAGAAGGAATTAGTAGGTTTAGGCGTACGGGCTAAAGCGTATCAAATTGATATTAAGGATTTTCCAGCGGTCCAGCTTTGGGTTGAGGAGACAAAAAAGATCTTTGGCGGGTTGGATATCGTTGTTAATAATGCCGGGATAATAAAAGACAAGGCCTTGGCTCTCATGGCTCCCGAGGACTGGCGAGAAGTGATCGATACGAATTTATACGGCACTATTCATTTATCCCGGGCTGCTATCATTACTATGGTCAAGAAAAAAGCCGGGAATATCGTTAATATAAGCTCCGTAAGCGGCATTACGGGAATTGCCCGGCAGACCAATTATGCCGCGTCGAAAGCCGGCATGATCGGGTTCACCAAATCTTTAGCCATGGAAGTGGCGCCCTACAATGTCAGGGTTAACGCGGTGGCGCCGGGATTTATAGAGACAGAAATGCTTAAAGACCTAAAAGAAGAATATAAGGTCCGACTGGCCAAGCAAGTTCCTTTGGCGAGGTTTGGTCGGCCAGAAGAAGTAGCCAAAGTAGTTGGATTCCTCATTAGCGACGCCGCTCAATATATCACCGGGCAAACAATTGTAATTGATGGTGGCTTGGCAATGATCTAAGAAGGGAAGCGGGCATGAACAAAAAAAGAGTCGTGATTACCGGAATTGGAGTAATCTCACCGATCGGTATCGGGAAAGACGCCTATTGGGAGAGTCTTAACAGAGGAAAGCAGGGATTTAAAAACATCACCCTCTTTGATACTGGTAATTTTACCACTAAGATAGGCGGAGAAATAACCGAGTTCGCGGCGGAAAATTTTATCGGCAGTAAAGGACTGGTAGATCTGGACAGGGCCACCCGGTTGCTCTTATCAGCCACCAAACTGGCCCTGGATGACAGCCAACTCGATATCACTGGCATCAATGACCCCGTTACCGGTATTTCCGTTGGAACGACATTCGGCAGTCTACACAGTCTTTCCGTATTCGACCGACAATCGATTGAAGAAGGCCCCAATTTTGTTAATCCCTCCCGTTTCCCCAATTTAGTAATTAATTCTCCTGCTAGCAGGAATGCCATCCGCTACGCCGTTAAGGGCCCCAATGCGACTGTATCCACGGGATTTTGCTCCGGACTGGACGCGATCGATTACGCGGTTAATACCATAAACTCCGGCCGGGCCCGGAGAATGATCGTAGGTGCCGTAGAGGAGATGTGTATCGAGACTTTCCTGGGATTTCACAAGCTGCGCTATCTCTCCGGTCTTGATGGTAAAGAACCCATATCCTGTCCTTTTGACCAAAGAAGAAACGGCATTATATATTCCGAAGGCGCGTCAGTAATTATCATAGAAGAACTGGATACTGCCCGGGAACGCCGGGCTCCTATCTATGCCGAAATATTGGGGATGGGATCAAATTTTGGTAAGGGCGGCGGCGAAGCTATGACATTAGCTTTAAAGGATGCTACCCTGGGCATGCAAAACATCGACTGTATATTTGCCAGCGCTAATTCTACGAAATTTCTTGATAGCACCGAAACGAAAGCCATTAAAGAAGTGTTCAATTCCCGCGCTAAAAACATTCCTGTTTCAGCGATAAAATCTATGCTGGGCGAGACCTTGAGCGCGGCCGGGGGATTGGCGACAGTAGCCGCCTTGGGGAGCCTGCAGAAAGATTTTATCCCGCCTACCATTAATTTCCTGGAAGGTGACCCCGAAGACGATCTGGATTATGTGCCGAATAAGGCGCGAGGAAGCAAAGTTAATAGCGCGATGATAAACGCCTTCAGTCCGAGCGGGGCAAGCACGGTCCTGATCGTGGGCAGATACCAATAGGAGATAAAAATGATCAATTTAGATATCAATCAAATAATGAGCTGCATACCCCAAAGATACCCTTTTCTTATGGTCGACAGGGTGATTGATCTGGACCCCGGGAAGCGGGTGGTAGCGGAGAAGAATGTTTCTATAAATGAGCATTTCTTCCAGGGCCATTTTCCTGCTGATCCTATTATGCCCGGTGTGCTGATCGTTGAGGCGATGGCGCAAGCATCAATGTTCCTTTTTTATGTTCCGGATCAAACAGAGCAAAAATTAGATTTTTACCTGGCTATTGTTAAGGATATCAGATTTTTAAGATCGGTTCTTCCCGGCGACCAACTACAGATACTGGTAGAAGCAGTCAGGGTCACTAAAGATAACGCGGTGGTAAAGGTCCTCGCCACGGTCAAAGACGGTAAAGTCTCTGAAGGCGAACTGGTTTTTGTCAGGAGGAAGTAATGAGTCAACGAATAGTCGTTACCGGTTTAGGAGTGGTGAGCTCCATCGGGGTCGGCCGCGAAATATTTTGGGATAATTTAATAAAAGGGAAATCAGGGATATCCCCAATCACAGCTTTTGACACCACCGGGCACAAAACACACGTGGGAGGGGAAGTAAAGGACTTCAATCCCGCTGATTTCATCTCTAAAAAAGGGATGAAAGGCACCGGCAGGGCGTCACAGTTGGCAATAGCCGCGACCCGTTTAGCTTTGGAAGACGCGAAATTAGACTTGTCGGCCGTTAGCCAGCTAAGGACCTGTGTTTCCCTGGGAACGACTATGGGAGAAATACAATCATTTGAAAAGGCCAATCACGCTTGGATAAAAGAAGGTTATGATCAAATCGATATATCGGCGTTATTTGAATCGCCCGTATACCGGATACCCACCAATGTAGCACTGGAGTTTAATCTGAAAGGCAGGAACAGGATATTCACTACAGCCTGCGCTGCGGGCAATTATGGCATAGGGTATGGTTTTGACTTGCTTAGATCCGGTGAGGTAGATCTGGTAATTGCGGGAGGTTCAGAGCCGTTCTCCTGGATCATATTCACAGGTTTTAATAAGTTAGGCGCAACTGCCCCTGAAAAATGCCAGCCGTTCGATCAGAATCGCCAAGGGATGATCCCAGGAGAAGGCGCGGGTATATTGATACTTGAGACACTGGAAAGCGCTCTCCGTAGGAATGCGCAGGTGTACGCGGAGATATTAGGTTATGGCCTAAGCTGCGATGCGCATCATATGACTAACCCCCAGGTAGAAGGGGTCGCTGAATGTATGTCGAATGCGTTGCGTGAAGCAGCCATTAATCCCGAAGACGTGGATTATATCAGCGCGCATGGCACCGGGACGAAACATAATGATCGTACCGAATGTGCGGCTATCAAAAAAGTCATTGGCGACCCCAAGATCGCTATAAGCTCAATTAAATCAATGCTCGGCCATACTATGGGGGCAGCCTCTGCCCTGGAAGCAATTACCTGTTGCCTCGCGGTGCAAAACGATATAATACCGCCAACAATTAATTATGAAACTCCTGACCTCGAATGTGATATAGATTGTGTCCCTAATGTTGCAAGAAAACAACGTGTGGGGATAGCCTTAAATAATGGCTTTGCCTTCGGCGGTAATAATTCATGCTTAGTTGTAAAAAAGTATAGTGCATAAAAGAGGTTGGTATGCGTAATAAATTCCTTGTTTTTGGCAGTCCTTTAATCGAACAACCTGAAATTAACGAAGTTGTTGCCTCAATGAAGACCGGGTGGCTGGGAACAGGCCCCAAGGTTAAGCGGTTTGAGGAGATGTTCGCCGGCTATAAAGGCGCCAAATATGCTATGGCGCTGAATTCTTGCACTGCCGGACTGCATTTGGCGATGCTGGCCATAGGGATTAAACCAGGAGATGAAATAATTGTCCCTACGATGACCTTTGCCGCCACGGCTAACGCGGTTATCCATGCCGGAGGCAAGCCGGTTTTCGCCGATTGCGAACGGGCAACCATGAACATCGATCCCGCCGATATTGAAAAAAAAATCACCAAGTACACTAAAGCCATCATTCCTGTCCATTTTGCCGGCCGCCCATGCAATATGGATGAAATCATGCGTCTGGCCAGGAAATATAGACTAAAAGTGATCGAAGACTGCGCGCATGCTATTGAAAGTGAATATCATAGAAAAAAGGTGGGAACATTCGGGGAATTGGGTTGCTTTAGTTTCTATGTCACCAAGAACATCGTGACCGGTGAAGGCGGGATGGTCATAACCAATAAGAAGGAATATACCGATAAGATCAAAGTATTGGGTTTGCATGGTTTAAGTAAAGATGCCTGGAGACGTTTTGGAGACCAGGGATATAAACATTACCAGGTAGTATATGCAGGATTTAAATACAACATGATGGATATACAGGCAGCTATCGGTATTCATCAACTGCCCAGGATAGATAAATATTGGCAACGGAGAAAAGAAATCTGGGATCAGTATAACACCTCATTTGCCAACCTGCCGGTATTTACTCCTGCCCTGCCGGAAACAAATACCCGACATGCCTTACATTTATATACCCTATTGTTGGATATTGATAATCTGAATATCACTCGTGACCAATTTATGGATAGGATGACTAAAAAGAATATTGGGATCGGGGTTCATTATATTGCCTTGCACCTGCATCCGTATTACCGGAAAACCTTCGGCTACAAAAAGGGCGATTTTCCCAACGCGGAATGGATCTCGGAGAGGACAGTTTCGCTTCCATTGTCCGCAAAGCTCAGTGATAAGGATATAAAAGATGTTATCGCAAGTGTAAAGAGTATTTTAAGATAATTGGAAAAAATGGGGCAGACGTGATTTATGGTAGCTAATAATTTATTAAAATACATAAAAGATATAGAGGTATTGACAAAAAAAATAGGCTTAAGAAGAGTAATGCAGAGATTACTATATGTCTCGCATGAAGAAATATTACTGGTTAAGGACTTTACGGAAGTGGAAAATATATCCTCAGCCCGTGGATTAAAGGTTTCTTTGATTAATAGAGCAAGTCTTCAGAGGATAGCATTATTCCGCAAGAAAGAAGGACTTGGAGGAGAAGACCCATTACTTGCTTTAACAGCTTATTTGGATAATGGATTCTATGGCTATTCAGCGGAAATAAACGGAGAGTTTATTGGCTATATATGGTGGGGGGATAGTAAAACCAATTTTGATTTTGATCGTCAAGGATATGGTTTTTACACCCACCAAGTTAAAATGACCCCTACGGATACATTTGGGTTTGATTTATTTGTCTCCTCAAAACATAGAAATGCGAGAATCGCGCTGGAATTCCTGTCTCAGGCGTTTTTTTTAGCTAAGAAACTTGGGTATCAAAGAAATTATGGCTATGTTCATAATGAAAACAAGCCGGCCCGGTGGATATATTCTATTGTGGGCTTCAAGGAGATCAGGAGGATACGGGTACGCAGATTGTTTGTCTACTTCCTGTTTAAGGATAAGAGCTATTTCAAAGATATTTACGGTAAAGAATGGCTACTTAAAACGGGTAAATCTGAATGAAAATCAAAATTAATAAAGTTAAAAGGGCGTCTTCCAAGGAGTGGGATCAAATTTGGGCGAATTGTCTATATGCTACCTATTTTCATTCCAGGGAATGGGCCGAAATATGGAATGTCTATAAAAAGGGGAGCTATTATCCCGTCCCTAAATTAATTTCATTCTCCGATGGTAGGAAGGCCATAATCCCTCTTTCCTATCATGGGAAGCACTGTAAGGGATTGATCAAGGATTATATTTCTTCCCCGGTTTGGACTTATGGCGGCTGGATAAGCGAAGACAATCTTGGTAATGAGCATGCTTTATTATTGTCCAATTATATGCTTAATAAATGCGGGAACCTTTACTGGAGGGTAAATCCGTATGACCCAAACCTAGTCAAGACCGAAGTAGAACCTTTAATGGATTTTACCCATGTGCTCGATTTATCATTAGGCTCCGGGAGAATAATCAAAGGCTTTTCTAGAGGTAATATTAGCTCGCTGCATAAGGCGCAAAGACATGGAGTAACTGTTAGAATAGCTTCAACAATTGGCGATTGGCAGGAATATTTTACGATCTATGAAGATTCCCTTTCACGCTGGGGAGAAAAAGCTTCTTCCAGGTATGGCTGGGAATTATTTAATGAAATATTTAAAAGAAATTCCCCTGATGTTAAACTTTGGCTCGCTGTTTATCAGGATAAAATAATTTCAGGGGCATTATGTTTTTATTCAAAGAGGCATGTAGTGTATTGGCATGGGGCTACATTAGCTAGCTATTTTGATTATCGGCCGGCAAATCTGTTAATGCATGAGATAATAATGGATTCATGCTCCCAAGGATATTCATGGTTTGATTTCAATCCTAGTGGCGGACATAAGGGGGTAATCGCTTTTAAAGAAAGTTTTGGTACAAGATGCTTGAATTGCCCCGTATATGAAATAGAGTCTGGAGCTTTCAGGAAATACATCAGGGTGGATGAATTAATTGGCCGGATACAGTATAAGATGAAAAAACGAATGGTCCCGAGGAAAGATATTTAAAATGGCTTTTATTCATAAAGTAGTTGGTCATTACAATGATGTTTTTTATTTTAAGGAAGAAACATTTATCTATAACTATGTTTCCAATTTGAAAAATTACCACCCGATCTACTTAGCCAGGGAATTTGACAATCTTGACCTGTTCCCTATATCGGAAAAAGATAGATACAACGTACCGTGTTCTTACCCAAGGCGCTATACCTGGCGATGGTTGAAGTATGGGATATCAAGGAAGTATTTAGGTAATAACATCTCCAATGAGGAAATAGTCTTGAAGGAACGGGGAGTAAAGCTCATCCACGCTCATTTTGGCCCGCAAGGATATTTCGCGCTAAAGTTAAGAGGAAAAACAGGCATTCCGATAATAACTAATTTTTATGGGTACGATATATCGGAATTGGCAAGACAACCGGAATGGGTAGAGAAGTATAAACAATTATTTGATGCCGGTGATCTTTTCTTGGTTGAAGGTGAATTCATGCGTTCTAAGCTGGTCGAGCTTGGATGTCCCGAAAACAAAGCTAAGATCCAACGCATTGCGATCCCGTTGGATAAGATAACCTACATCCCCAGGAAACCAAAAAATAAAGGTGAAAAGGTAGTTTTTATCTTTGCTGGCCGGTTTGTTGAGAAGAAGGGATTAATATATGCTCTGCAGGCAGTTAATAAAGTAAGAGAAGCTCATAATAATTTTGAATTCAGGATAATCGGGGACGGCCCCTTAAGGCCGCAAATCGAGGAATACATAAAAGCTAATAAATTAGAAGGCTATGTAACTTTGCTGGGTTTTCGTAATTATCCGGAGTATATCCGGGAGATGAAGCAAGCTGATATTTTTGTCCATCCCAGCGTAACTGCCGAGAATGGAGATAGTGAAGGCGGGGCGCCGACCTCAATTCTGGAAGCGCAAGCGGGAGGTATGCCGGTTATTTCAACCGAACATGCAGATATACCCAATATCGTAGTGCCCGGCAAGAGCGCTTTGCTATCAAAAGAAAAAGATATTTATGCCCTGGCTAAAAATATGATCTATATGCTGGAAAATCAAAAACTTTGGGAGCAGATGGGGCGCATAGGCAGGGAATTTGTTGAGAAATATCATAATATAAAGATCGAGATCAATGAACTGGAAAGAAAATACGCGAAAGTTATAGAAAATAAGGGATTTAGATAATATGACTAATATATCAAAAATAATCAGTAAATTGGCCTTATTGCCTCTATACATATTAATTAACCTATATCATATGTTTAAAACATTGCCAAAAAGCAGTAAAAATATTCTGTTTGTTCTGGACGATAAAAAGCTGTATGACGATGGCCGTTATGCGTATCTTACCATAAGGAATTTTAGCGAAGCTGGATATTCTATCTTTGTTTATAAGAAAGTTAACTTTCTTGCGTTCACCCGTTTAGGCAGGTACGGCCGCTATATATATACTATTAAGAATGTAAAGGTCATATCGAAGATCCCGGCGAAAACTAAAGAGATCATATTTGCCTTTGATAGCGTTAATAAAGAATTATTGTCGCAACAATGGAAAAAACTAACGTATGTAAATATAATGAAGCCATCGTTCTGCCAGGTTGGTGAACTTATGGCGATTCCTTTTATTATGCATCCGGTAATGTATTATTTAAGTAAACACCGGCGCCTTCCGGCTCTCCGCGGCAATGAAAGAAAACTCAGGATATTCTTCGGGGGGAATACATCCCCGGCAGTCTACAGCAACCCTATAATGAAACTGCAAGGGCATTTGACCAGGACAGAAGCCCTGGGAGCATTAATGAGCTCTTGTCAGAGTATTAAATATATAGAGTCCATTAAGGATCTGAGGAAAATAATGACCAGTAACAAATATCTTGGCGAAGGGCGTATCTGGAGAGCTGATTGGAATAATAAAACATCCTCGAAAGTATTAGTCCATAAATGGCTGGAAACAATTTCACATAGCGATTTTTTCCTCTGCTTCTCTGGGACGGATTTTCCTATGTGCCATAACGCGATTGAGTCTATGGCTGTTGGGACCATACCTATTATTGCTTATCACGATTGGTTCACTCCGTCATTGGAACATGGTAAAAACGCGATCGTATTTTCAGGGACTGATGACCTGGTGCGTAAGGTCAATGAGGTCCTCAGTATGAGCGCTGCTGAGATTAGCGAGATGAGGCAGAACGTGATCAAGTATTACGAAGAGCACCTGAATCCGCTTAGCTTTGTGCGGAAATTTGAAGCTTCTGCCAAAGAGCTTAGCACATTGATATTATATCCTAAAATGGTTTTTTCAGAATATGACATTAAGCAGGGAAAAATACTGCTTGATGAATTGAACAATAATTTAAAGAAGTACCTCCCATGAAGATCCGTGGCGCTTGGCGCCTCCAGAAAGCATTAGCACAATTAAATCAGCGTGGTATTATCCTGATGTATCACCGGGTCCTTGACCTTGATTTTGACCCCAGGCAATTGTGCGTATCGCCTAAGAATTTTGAAGCACACATGAAGGTGATCAAGAAATACGGCCGGCCTGTCAGGGTGAAGGATATGGGTGAAAATCTTAAGCAGCGTTCTTTAGGTTGCAAAGAGGTCGCCATAACCTTTGATGATGGCTACGAGGATAATTTTCTTAATGCCTGGCCAATTCTGGAACGGTATAATATCCCGGCAACGTTTTTTATATCAACTGGTACGATCCAGAGCAGGAAAGAATTCTGGTGGAATGACCTGGAGCGGGCGATCCTGGCCCCTCAGGCTCTTTCTGAGATATTTAAAGCAGAAATACGGGGAACGAAATATAGCTGGAATATCCTTAAAGAAGGCCCTTGCCGGAAAATAAACTACAGCCAAACGCCCCAGGGAGTACCGGAAAATAGCGCAACCTTGACGCGGGGGCAGTTTTATAGTGTCATTTTGCGTATATTAAGCGGTTTAAATAAGTTAGCGAGAGAAGAGGCACTGCAAAAGATAGTTGCCTGGAGCGGACAATCATTGGCGCTGCGGCTGGATTCCATAGCCATGACCGCGGAGCAAGTAGTTACTCTGTCCAAATCTCGGCTTTTTGAAATTGGCGCTCATACAATAGATCACCCGATGTTATCTTGCCTGCCGCCTGAAGAGCAGGAAGAAGAAATATTGAATAATAAGCGTGACCTTGAGAGTATGACCGGTAGCCAGATAACCAGTTTTTCCTATCCTCACGGTGATTATAATGATGATATTATAAAACTGGTTAGCAGGTTGGGATTTAAAAATGCCTGTACGGTTGATGAGGTGTCGGTTACCCGCGGAATGAATCCGCTTCTTTTGCCAAGGTTCATGGTGATGAATTGGACCGGGGAACAATTTGAAAGCAAGCTAAAGCAATGGCTGAGGGGAGACATTTAATTGGACGCATTAGTTAGTGTCGTAATACCTGCCTATAATCGGGCAAATAGGATCATCAATGCCTTGAAAAGCGTCCAGGGCCAAACCTATGCGAACTGGGAGATAGTTGTTGTAGATGACGGGTCCACGGATGAAACCGTTAAGATCGTGACTGATTACGCAGGCCGGGAAAAAAGGATACGCCTGATCCGGCACGAAAGAAACCGTGGCGCGCAGGCAGCCAGGAACACTGGCATAAAGGCCGCTCAGGGAGAATGGGTCGCTTTCCTGGACTCTGACGATGAGTGGCTGCCGGCGAGCTTGGCCTTGCGCATGGCAGTTGCCCGGCGCGATAACGTAAAAGTTGTTCATTCCAATGCCTATATCCAGCATGAGGGCAAACCACGGGAGATATATTACAGTCCCGCCTGGAGCGGGAAAATCTACCGGAAATTACTGGTTAAAGACGGACCGACCTTCCCGTCTCTTTTATTAAAAAAGGAGACTTTAGAGAAGATCGGCTATCTGGACGAAAAAATCAAAGCCTTCCAGGAATGGGATACAAGCATTAGGCTGGCAAAATATTTTAATTTCGGATTTGAATCTGAACCGACGTTTATATATGATTATCGGACAGAAAATGCCATCTCTAGAGATAATTTACGCGGAGCTATTGGATATGAGCAAAATGTGACCAAGCACTTTATGGAAATTGTTGCCTTCGCGGGATTTGAGGCCGTGTCCTACCATTATGGGGTTGCGGCGCGCTGGTATAGGAATGGGAACGATTTTGAGAACGCGAGACGTTGCTCAATTTTAGCAAGAGTGTTTAAGCTTTTCAGTTTCACTATGGTTTTAGAGAAGATAAGATACGTTGCTAGTAGAATAAAGGCAATGGTAATAAGGAATGTCATAAATAGATTACATACTAACACTATTACAGTGCATGAGTTGCCTGGCGCTATAAAGTCGAGCTTTATAACCAGAGAAGGTGTTATTTACGCGGGCATGGGAGAATCAGTAGTAAGATCATTAGATAATGGACTAACGTGGAGCAGCCCACTTAAGTCATGGACTGGCGCGTATTCGATATATGCGGTACATGTTGCCAAGACAGGCTATATTTTTGCTTCACCTAAGGGGCCAGGGGTTTCTAATAGCGAAAAAGGGCTTTGGCGTAGTGTTGATGGTGGCAACACATGGGACAGGGTCATAGATCTGTCATATGGTGATAATACTATCTGTATCTGGCCTTTAGCTGAAGATAATGAGGGAAGGATATTTGCTGGTACCTACCTGGACGGGTCAGAAAATTACCTTGGTACTGGCAATATATATAGAAGTGTTGATTCCGGGATAACATGGCAAAAGGTATATGAAGATAATCGGAAACGAATACATATCCATAATATCCAAATTGACGAGAGAAGTGGGATAATATACGCCTGTTACGGAGATAGCGAGCATGGCATAATTAGATCAATAAATCATGGAGAAAGTTGGGAGAAGATATTACCGGATTTGCCGCAAATGGTTGGAATATGTGTAACATCGCTCTATAGGTTCCTTGGCACTGATGGTAATGGGGTAAAGGGAAAATTATTTCGAACAAAAGATGATATAAATGCCGAATTGGTATTTGATACTCATTTGCCAATAGATAATTACTGGCTGATATCTGATAAAGTGACCGGACGTATTTACGCGGGCTTTGTTGATGACGGGTCCTCCCGCAGTTCCAAAGCGGCAGTTTATGAATCAAGGGACGAAGGATTACACTGGAAGAGAGTTTATGCTCTCGATATAAAAAAAGAATGGGATGGATTCCATTGCGCTAGCAATATCATGGATGGCCGGTTTCTTTGTTCGGTTAATTATGATGGAGATACTAGAAATGGACAGATATTTACTTTAGGAGAATAAACCCATGGTAAAACGTTTGCTTATTGAATTAAAACAAAAATTAAAAGTTCCGATGACGGAAAAAATGTACAAATTTCTGATGCGCGAAGCCAGCGAAGTGCCTGGCCGGCAACTTTTCGGCGTTGAGGAATTAAAGTTAGTTACTGAGGCCTTAGTGTCACAGAACCTGTTTGGCGTGGACGGCAAGATGGTGACGAATTTCGAGAAGGAGTTCGCCATCGCTTATGACGTTCCTTATGCCGTTGCTTCAACCTCCGGCACCGCTGCTATCCATACTGCTTTAGGCGCTTTGGACCTGAATCCGGGTGATGAAGTGATTACGGCGCCTATTACCGATATGGGAACGATCATACCGATCTTGTACCAGAATGCCGTCCCAGTCTTTGCCGATATAGATGAAACCTATAATATGGACCCGACTGATGTGGAGAAGAAGATAACCTCCCGGACTAAAGCTATCCTCATAGTCCACCTATTCGCCAATCCCTGTGATATGGATAAGATGATGGAGATCGCCAAGAGGCATAATATCCCGCTAATCGAAGATTGTTCCCAGGCGCATATGACTGAATATAAAGGCAAATATGTGGGGACAATAGGCGATATTGGCTGTTTCAGCTTTCAGCAGTCCAAGCATATGACCACTGGTGATGGCGGCATGACCATTACCTCCAACAGGGCGTATGCTGAGAGGATGAAGCTTTTTGTGGATAAGAATTATGCGCGCAAAGGGTGGGGCGCCAGGGCTTATATATCATTAGCGCCGAATTACCGCATGAATGAATTGACCGCTGCAGTCGGCCGGGCCCAGTTGAAAAAAGTGAAGAAAGTAATTAATAGAAGACACGAATTAGGGGAACACCTGACCAAACTGATTTCCGGTATCCCGGAAATAAAGACTGCGCCTATCACCGAGGGTGCTAGTCATGGTTACTGGCTGTATCCTTTAACCCTAAAAGGACTGGATACCAATGCTTTTGCTGAGGAGATGAAAAAAGCGGGAGTGTGGGTGTCGGCCGGATACACGGTCAAGCCTATATATCTCTGTACCGAAACCCTGACCAACAGGAAAACTTACGGCACGTCAGGGTGCCCTTTTACTTGTAAATACACTGATAAGAATTATGAATATAAAGAGGGTCTTTGCCCCAAAGCAGAAGAAGCTTTGAAACATTTGATCGGCCTCCCGTTTGACGAGAGCTGGAGCATGGCCAGGATAGAACGGGCAGCCCAGGCCGTCACTGCTACTGTGCAAAAATTAAAAGGAGAAAGTAAAGCAGCTACTGCTGAAACAAAACCTGCCAATGTCCCCGTGAAAGCAAAAGCAGTTGACTCTAAGACCATTAAGATAGGCGTTATTGGATGCGGCCAGATGGGCGAATGGCACTTCAGCGCGTATCGCAATAATCCTAATGTACAAATGACCGCGTTCGTGGATACGGACATCAGCAAAACCGAGCCTTTTGCCAAAAAAATGGGCGGCAAGTCCTATTCATCGGTGAAAGAAATGCTGAAGAATGAGAAATTGGATGGTGTTAGCATATGCACCATTCCTGCAACGCATAAAGATATAGTCCTGGACCTATTGAATGCTGGAGTAAATGTTCTATGCGAAAAACCTCTGGCCATATCCGCTGCCCAGGCAGAGGATATGACCAGGAAAGCTGATGAAAAGAAACTACTCTTATATACTGCGTATAAATTCAGGTTCTTTGAAGAAGTTTTAAAAGCTAAAGAACTTATAGACAAAGAACAGCTTGGCAATATCCTGAGTTTTCGCTTGATGCTGGGCGGCGCCCAGAATATGTCCGGCACCTGGTATACTGACAAAGCCCTCTCCGGCGGCGGCGTAATCATTGATACTGCTTCTCATGCCCTGGATCTGGTAAATTACCTGTTCGGGGAAGTAGAGAGCGTCAAAACCAGACTGAATAAACAGCAGGAGATAGCTGTTGAAGATACGGCGAACATGGAATTGGTTCTGAAAAAGGGCGGACACGGGACCATTGATATCAGCTGGTCCTTACCGGTGCCGACACAGAATTACCTGGAGATATTCGGCACGGACGGCACGGCATTACTTGATTTCAAGGGCATCACCTATAAATTTAAAACCTGGGATGAGTGGAAGCGGCTGGATAACCAGAGAGACTCTAAGCAGGCTTTTGCCAGACAGATAGATAATTTTGTAAATGCCATAGCGGGAAACCAAAGCAAGACGATCGGCAATGAAGATGGATTAAAAGCACAACGTTTGATAGAAGAAGCTTATGAATCAATAGGAGGGAAATAAGGATGAAATTCCTAGAGAAGTTAGGTTTTGCAAAAGAAGAATTACTACCTGATTTTGCGGAGAACGGTACGGTAAAGAATTGCATAAAATGGGTAAAAGGCTATAAGATCAAACCCGGATTGGTAATTCAGCACCGCAGTTCTAAAGCTTTGCCGCTGACCCAGGAAACTACTGGGTATATGATCAAGACCATGCGGTTATATGAACAAACAGGATTAGCCAAGAAGATGATGATGTGGGAAGTATCCAACCAGCGACCGGATGGTGCGTTCATCGCGGTGGATATGATACCTTATACTTTTGATACAGCGCAGGTCATCCGCGGCTACTTGTCTTTGATCGATGAGATGCCTGAGTTGATGGGTAATCTCAAGCGGGCCTGTGATTATGTAGCCAGCAAGATCGCGCCCAACGGAGAAGTATTGCATGATTCCTATGAGACCTGGAAATTCCCCGATGGCAGTATGCTCTCCGAATACGGCAACCTGTATTGCCTACCGCCGTTATTACAGGCTGGCAAGAAATTGAAAGAGCCAAAATACGTGGAAGCAGCCAGGCGCAGCATGGATTACTATCGTAAATTCCCGGATCTGGTGGAATTTAAACCGAATATGTCCATGATCTCGCATTATTTGGGTTATATGATGGAAGCGCTTATGGAAATGGGTGAAGTGGAACTGGCAAAGAAGGGCCTGGCCCAGGCAGAAGCGATACAGAAAGCGGACGGATCTATCCCCGCGTATCCGGGCGCGAATTGGGTTTGTTCGACCGGCTTGGCGCAATTGTCGATCGCCTGGTACATGTTGGGGCATAACGCTCCGGCGGATAAAGCCATGGCGTACCTGGAAACCATTCAGAACAAGAGCGGCGGTTTTTACGGGAGTTACGGCCAAGGGGCGCAGTATTTTCCTGATAAGGAAATAAGCTGGGCGGTTAAATTCTTCCTAGACGCGCATTATCTCCGGACCCAAAAAGGCAAATAGTAATTATGAATGACCTCCAGCGTCCTAAAGTCAGCATTATATTGCCAACTTACAATGGATCAAGGTATTTGAGACAGTCCATTGATAGCTGCCTGAAACAGACGTATCGGGATTTTGAGCTTATTATAGTTGATGATGCTTCGACTGATAATACCGCGAGCATAATTAATTCTTATAAAGATGAGCGGATACGATATATCCGGCACAAAAAGAATAAAAGGCTGCCACGGGCGCTCAATACTGGACTCGCTAATGCCCGGGGTGAATATATAACCTGGACTTCTGATGATAACCAGTTCCTACCCGAGGGCATAGCCGAAATGCTGGAATTACTGGTTTACCATAAAGAAGCAGATCTCGTTTACGCTGATTACCAGGCTCTCTACCTGGAAACCGGGGAGCAGGAACTCAGGAAAATGCCGGATACTTTAGACTTGAAAAAAGAAAACCAGGTCGGTGCATGTTTCCTGTTCACACGTAAAGCATTCCGAGGCGCCGGGTATTATGACCCTAAGTACGAATTGGTGGAGGATTACGAATACTGGATAAGGATATGCAGTAGATTTAAAGCCGTGCATTATCCCAAATCTCTTTATATTTACGGGGAACACAAAAAGTCTTTAAAAGGCACCAGCCTGGATGCCATTGTTCTTTATGACCGGGTTCTCAGGTATGAATATGGTTTTATCCAGTTAAACGAATTGATCAAAGAAATGTCCTTGTACTTGCGGGAGGCCAGGGCTAATCGGACCTTAAAAGAATCACTGGCCATATACCACAAGACCATGTTCCGGGTCAGCCGGATATCTGTGTTTTTAGGTTTAATTTGTCTTTATTTGCTTATCTTTCACGCCCTGCGCAAAGGAATAAAACATGCCGCCGTCCGATAAGAGTAAGACAATATGTTTTGTGACTCAGACTCTGGGTTTCGGCGGCACGGAAGTACATACCCTGGGGCTGATGAATTCCTTAACCGCAAGGGGATATACTATTGAACTTATCAGCTGCCGCCATCATCAATATGATGAGAAGTTAAAGCTTATAGGCAACGCCTGGATAAAACTTATACCTACTGATCTCAGTGTCAGTGATCCCAGGAATAATGCAACTGCTAAATGGAAAACTTTCCTGCGAACCATAGAAAGCGATATTTTAATATTTCCGCGCGGCTATAATGATATGGGGACGCTCAGGTTCCTGATGCTTTGCCGCCGCAAATTCAGGAAGATATATTATATTGAGCATCTGGAAGCTGTGCCTATGCCGGTGAAATCGTCCAAAGTCTGGTTCGGCGGCATAAAAGGACTGGGATTGTGGTGGCACAAAGAGAAATTCATTAAAAAATCCCGTAGTTATTTTGCTGACAAGATCATAGCGGTAAGTAATAAGGTGGCCGAGCGCCTGGTGAATGATTGTTTTTATCCGGAGCAAAAGATCGTAGTGATACAGAATGGAGTGAAATGGCAGGAACTCACCCGTAATGAGGCTCTGGGGAAGAAATTCAGGGCTGACCATAATATCTCCAGTGATGCCTTCGTCTATGGGATGATCACTAGGTTGAGCGGAGAAAAAGGAATTGATATAGCCATCGAAGCCTTCGCGGTACTACTTAAGAAAGAACCTAAAAGGCCGATTTCCCTAGTGATCGCGGGAGAAGGCAAAGAAGAAAAGAAGTTTAAAGATATTGCGGTTAGTCTGGGAATACAAGACCAGATCAAGTTCCTGGGATTCGTCCAAAAACCGCAGGAAGCGCTTTTTTCATATGATGTGATTTTTTTCCCCAGCCGGTTGGAAGGATTGCCGCTGGGACTGCTGGAGGGAATGGCTGCTGGATGCATACCCATAGTCTCCAGGATCAGCGGTATGCCTGAAGTGGTTAATCGTCCGGAAATAGGCTGGGTAGTGGAAAACGAGGATATTAACGGATTTAGCGAAGCTATGTACCAGGCGCTCAAGTTAAATCCTCAAGAAATAGAGAAGATAAGGAATATCGCTGTTAATCGGGTGAAGGATAATTTTGACCTGGATAAGAGCCATGAGAAATTATTCGCAGTATTAGGTTTATAAAGGACTAGTAAATAATGGGAGAACTAAAAGAACAGACAGTAAGCGGTGTCAAATGGCTGATGGGCGCCAGCGTCCTGCAGAAGATAGTCTCCTTTGGCACTACTATAATCATTGCCCGCCGGTTGGGGCCATCTATTTACGGCTTATTTGCCTTTGCCATGGTGGTAGTGACTTCTTTTGAATTGTTCAAGAGCCTGGGAGTGGACGCGGCCCTGATCCGCCGGAAAGAAGACTATCCGCAGGCAGCTGATACGGCTTTTCTCATCATTCCTTCACTGGGCATATTCCTGTTTCTGGTACTTAATTTATCAGCTTCTTTTATTGGCCGGTTCCTGAATAATATGGATTTGGTGCCGATCATAAGGATACTGGGTATTATTTTCGTGATCAGTTGTTTTTCCAAGGTGCCGAATATCACCCTGGAAAGGGCGATGACCTTCAAGTTCCTTTCAATCGCGGATTTTACCTGCACTATAATATTTTCCATCACCGCGATCGTTTGTACGTTCCTGGGATTGGAAGTCTGGTCCCTGGTATTTGCGTATATACTGAAAATGCTGGTCTTTATGGTGATGGTCTGGGTGAAATCAGGTTGGCGGCCAAAATTTGTTTTTGATAAGGGACTGGCCAAAGAAATGCTCCATTTCGGAAAATTTGTATTCCTTTCGTCCATCCTCTGGTTCCTGAAAATGAACCTTGATAATTTATTAGTGGGAAAGATACTGGGCACAGCGATGCTGGGTTTTTACGCGGTGGCTTTTAACATTGCTAATTTTGGATCAGATTATTTTGGCGGCCAGATCCATAGGGTGACTTATCCCGCGTATTCAAAACTGGAAGGCAACCTGGAAGGATTGCAGAATGCTTTTCTTAAGGTTTTTAAATATATGAGCCTCTTCGCCATACCCCTTGGAGTAGGGACATTTCTTATCGGTGGGGATTTCCTGTCACTGGCTTATGGCCATAAATGGGAAGGTGCGGTCGGCGTGTTAAAGATATTGGCTTGGGCGGGTATATTCAATACCTTACCAGTCAGCGCTATGGGTGTCTTTCTGGCAAAAAATAATCCCAAGCAAGGATTAATTATAACTACTATCCAAGTAACCATATTTTTTATATTTATTACTCCTGCGGCCAGGATATTTGGTGTAACGGGTGTAGGTTATGTGGTTATGCTTGCCAGTTTGCTTTCCTGTATCTATGCTTTCTACCAGGTCCAGAAGCTTTTAAACCTAAGAATCAACCAGATGTTCGCCAGCCTAAAGCCGGCACTGATATCATCCTCGCTAATGGCTATGGTTATAATAATCTTTAAAAAAATGTTGAGTTTTGGTCTATTTTCCAGTCTGGAGCATTTCCGGTTCTTCCTTTTGTTCATAATAGCGGCCTCTATTTACATGTATTCATTATCCAGATTTGAAAAAACAGTTTTTCGGGAAATGCGCGAAATGATATTTTAACCAAGAGGATACCGGTAATGGATATTAGTATTATTGTGGCCACTTATAACCGCTGTAAGAGTCTTGAAGATACTTTAAGAGCTCTGCAGGGACAAAAAACAGCTTCAGGTATAATATCTGAAATGATAATAGTGGATAATAATTCGTCTGACGAGACCAGGAAGTTGGTGGAACAATATCGGCAGCAATTCCCCGGGAAATTTAAATACCTTTTTGAACCGCGCCAGGGACTCTCTTATGCCCGCAATATGGGTATCAATGAAGCTCAGGGTGAAATAATCGCGTTTACTGATGATGATTGCCAGCCGGAAGCTGATTGGCTGGAGAGAATTGTCAAGAAATTTCAGGAAGAACCGGAGCTGGATGGAGTATTAGGCGCACCGATCATGACTGATGGCTCGCATATGTATAATAAAAACAACGATTTGTTAAGAGGTAATGGCCTTAATATGGCTTTTCGCCGGGAGATGTTCAAAAAATACGGCAATTTTGACAGTTATCTTGGAGCAGGTTCAATAGGCTGTGCGGCTGAAGACACGGAATTTGTGTATCGCTTGCTGCGGGCTAAACGAAAAGTGGCTATCGATGAAGGAATCAGGATCATACATAAGCATAAGCCAAATGCCGGTGAAAAACTGAAATTTGCCAACCGGGACGCAAACGGCTATGTTGTTTTTTGGTTAAAATATGTACTTAAAGCCAGGGATATGTTTGCGTGCAAAAGAATAGCCTGGTTTTTTTATTATGATATCAAGGGATTTATTGTCGCTCTGTTAAAAGGCCAGCCGGATAGGATAAAATTAAAATTTACCCAGTTCAAGGGAGGGGTAGCCGGTTTGCTTAAAGGTTTGTACATATGGTTGCTGCTAAACCGGGGAAGTAATTAATATGACTAAAGTATCCGTAATTATACCTACCTATAATCGCGCTGAATTGGTTTGCGAAGCGATTGAAAGCGTGCTAAGACAAGCATACCGCGATTATGAGATAATTGTCATTGATGACGGATCTAATGATGACACAGTAGGGAAATTAAGAGAATACGGCAATAAAATTAAATATATCCACCAAAAAAATAAGGGCGTTTCAGCAGCCAGGAACAAAGGTATCCTGGAGGCAGCCGGAGAATATATCGCTTTTCTTGATTCAGATGATATCTGGGTCCCGTATAAATTAGAACGACAGGTAAAATACTTTGAAGATAATCCGGCAATAGGGCTGGTTTACTCCTACGGTAATTACCTTTCGGCAAATACCAAAAAGGAGCAGGTAAAGCCAAGAGTTATTACCAGGAGTTTGCAGGAACTGGTTGAAGAAGACGCGATTTTCCCCACTTCCACTGTGATGGCGAAGAAAAAGTGCTTGGAGGAAGCAGGGTTATTTGATGAAACGCTAACGGGAATCGAAGATTTTGACCTATGGTTCAGGGTTGCGGAGAAATTTCCCATTGGCTTTATGCCTGAGATCCTGGCGCATCACCGTTGGCATGGAACTCACCTTGCTGAACAGAGTGACAAGATGTCCAATGGTTACATAAAAATATACAATAGAATAATCGCCAAGTATAAAGATCAATATAATGTCAAGTATATGAAAAAGAGATTGGCCCAACAGTATTATTCACTGGGGATCCATAATTTTAAAGAGAAGAACATCGGCGTGTCTTTTGCGGAGGTAAATAAAGCTATATCTGTGTATCCTTTGGTGGGGATAAGATTTGCCCAGAAAGATGACCGGTTTTTACGCCGAGCTACGTTAAGTGTTAAGCCGTATCTGGTTTGGTTATACCTGTTAATGATAAGAACGCTAGGGAAAAAATAATGGAAAAAGAGAAAATAAATATTATCTACGTGCATGGCAATAGCAATATCATTTCCGGCCAGGAGAAGGTGCTGGTGAATATTGCTCATGGTATGCAAAAGGATGGACACTATCCCACGGTGATATTGCCCGAGCCTGGACAGTTTGCCGATCTATTGAAGAAGGAGGGGATCCCGGTACATTTCCTAAAGCTGGCCAGGTTTACTAGAAAAAATCCCCTGCCTTATTTTGTCACGGTTATTAGTCTGTTTTTTTATATCAAAAAGAACAATATCCAGATAGTGCATACCAGCGGCTTGTTCCCAAATCAGTATTGCAGTGTGGCGGCAAAGATGGCTGGTATCCCTTGTATCATCCATGTCCATTCAACCATTTATACCAGACGGGAAATAAAAAATTCCTTCTTGCAGTTGGCCTCTCTCACTATTGCTATTTCTCAAAGTATCAGAGACAGATTTATACAGGAAGGGGCTGATCCTGGCAAGATCATAGTCATATATAACGGACTGGGATTGAATGATTACCAGTTGGACCATAAAAAAGCCATAGATTTGAAAAAAGAACTGGGATTGAACGATAGCCGTAAAGTCATTACCCAGATATCGCAAATTATTGAACGCAAAGGCATCCAGTATTTCATTAAAATGGCTAAGCAGCTCCTGGCTCTGCGGAAAGATGTGGTCTTCCTGCTTGTAGGCGACGATAAGCTTGAGCCCGGATATATGCAGGAAATGAAAATATTGGCTGCTGAACACGGTATCCAGGAATCTATTAAATTCACCGGCTATAGGAAAGAGATACCGGAACTGACCTTCATATCAGATGTAGTCGTCTTGAATTCTTTTATAGAGGGATTGCCACTGGTGCTGATGCAAGCTATGATCATGGATCGGCCGATAGTGGCTACCCAGATCCCGGGAGTAGATGAATTAATTGAGAATGGGGTTTCCGGAATCCTGGTAACGCCGGGAGATTACCGCGCTATGGCAGAACAAGTTAATTCTTTGCTTGATTCTCCGGACAAGGTCAAAGCCTTGACTACTGCAGGCCGGATTAAGGTAGCAGATTTAATGGATCTGGAGAAACAGATCAGCCAGATCGAAAACGTTTACCGGGTTTATCTGCGGCAGGAGAAAACAATCGCTAGTCATAGCGAAAATGGGCTGATCAGCGTAATTATCCCTACTTATAATTGCGGGAAATTCATTGCTGAAGGGTTAACTACGATATTTAACCAGACCTATAAAAATCTTGAAGTGATCATTGTCGATGACGGGTCAACGGATGATACCAAGCAGGTCCTTAGTCCTTTTCTGGAAAAATACTCTGGTCAGATAAAATATGTGTATCAGGCCAACAGTAAATGCGCGGCGGCGCGGAATACCGGAATAGCGTTAGCTAGGGGCGAGTATATAGCTTTTCATGATGCCGATGACCTATGCCAGGTTGAACGGTTGGAAAAATCACTGGAATTCCTGCGAAAAAATAATTTTGACTGGATCTGCACAGGGTTAAAAAAGATAAATATGAACGGAGAACTGCTTGATGAACGGCTTATGACTAAAAAAGTTTATGGCTATAATGGAGAAACAGGGGAATTGTATGACCTGAAAAAGGGCCTTTTTTATTTTTCCCAGGGGCTGCCAGTGCACGCTAATACTTTACTTATTAAAAGGGATTGCCTGAACAAAGTCGGGTTACTTGATGAATCTTTTTTTATCTGCGAAGAAACCGATCTTTGCATCAGGTTCCAGGATAACGGCCTGAGGGGCGGGTACTTGAATGAAATGCTGGTGACATATCGGTCGCATCCTGCCAGTATAACTAAAAGCAATCTTTTGGATAATTTAGAATTTGTACGTAAATTGGGAGAAAAAGTCGCTAGAAAATCGGGATTAAAAAAACCAGAGGTTCGGCATGACTATGCAAATTTACTGTGGGAGCTCTCGGCCATTTACTACCAATCAGGGAAATGGGGAAAAACCCTAGACTTGGCGTTAAAAAGCCTGTATTTATATCCCCAAACGGAAAAGTTCCGGAAGATCTGTAAATATCTGATAAAGTGCCTGAAAAGAGTTATGCATGGAAAAAATAAAGATTCTCTATTATGAGCCGACTTCAGGTTTCGGTGGTTCTTCACGCTGCTTATTGAACTGGCTGAAGAAATTGGATCGAAATGTTTATGATCCAGTGGTGGCTGTCCATTATGACGGTCCGGCTATCCAAGATATGAAGAGAATAAACGCGAAGGTTATCAGAGTTCCTTTTCGTTCCTCTTATCTTTATAATCCATGGGCGGATAAAAAACTGGCATCGCACCTGTTATCTGTTTTAGATTTGTTTTCATTTATCTTGCCGGCTACTATTTATTTATATAGATTGATCAAGGGTAAACGGATAAAACTGGCTCATTTAAATTCTAAGCCATTCGGCGTGATCCCGGGGATATTAGCGGCCAGGCTGGCCGGGATACCTGCTATTTGTCATTTGCATGATATTAAGATCCCGGTTAGAAGAGAGATATATTTAGCGCGCTGGGTGGATCGTTTTGTAGCGCTTACCGGCAAGGCCAAAGAGCTTTATAGCGAGGTATATCCTAAAGGTAAGATCAAGCTGATAGCTAACGGTATAGATTTAGAGGAATATTCACTAGCCCCGAATTCGGACCATCTAAAAGAGGAACTTGGACTAAGAGTTGAAGATAAAGTAGTTGGTGTTGTCGGACGGCTGGTGCCGGGGAAGGGATTTACCGATTTCCTGGCAGCAGCTAAAATATTAAATGACAAAGGGCTGGCCCTGAGGTATATTATTGTTGGGGCCGCAGCCAAAGAAGATCGCCAATATGAAGATAATCTTCGCCAAATTGCTATTGACCAGGGACTGGGTCAAAAAGTGATCTTTACCGGCTGGCGGGAAGATGTTAAAGAGCTAATAAGTATTTTCGATGTGCTGATCCAGCCCTCATCTACTTTCCCGGAGGGGTTTGGGATGACAGTATTGGAAGCCATGGCTTTGGGTAAACCGGTGATCGTAACTGATGTGCCTGGACCAGGGGAGTTGGTTGTTAACGGCAAAACCGGGTTAATCGTACTGCCGGCCGATCCTGCAAAACTCGCCGGCGCGATAGAAACAATTATTAATGATCAAACTCTATCTGAGACTATGGGAAAAGCAGCTCGCCATCTTGCTGCAACAGATTTTAATATAGAAAACACGGTCAAAAAATTAGAGCATTTATATGCAGAATTATTAGGGAAAGAAGGACAGCATGTTTACTAATTGGCGCTGCGACCTGAAAAGATACACGGCAACGCAAGGGCGGGGTCTGAAAAAATATTTTTATCTTTTGTTTACGCAGGGGATTTGGGCGATAACAGTATACCGCTTCGGCTCCTGGAGTGGCAAAGTCAGAATACCCTTGATCGGACAACTGCTGCGATTGGTGTATTTTTTCTTATTTAAATTAATTGAAATTACTGCAGGAATATCAATTGACTCTAACGCGAAGATCGGCAGAGGTTTTTATATCGGCCATTTTGGCCAAATATTTATTTATGCAGCAGCGGAGATTGGCGAGAATGCCAGCATCGGACAGGGAGTTACTATTGGCACCCTGGGCTTAGGCAAAAAAGGCGCTCCCAGAATCGGCGATAATATTTATATAGGCGCCGGAGCAAAAATACTTGGCCCGATCCAGCTTGGCCATAATGTCCATGTAGGCGCTAATGCAGTAGTGCTCCAGGATGTACCGGACGGATGCACTGTAGTGGGGATACCCGGGAAGATCTTACAGCGAAAGGATGTGGTTAAGTAAATGGGCTTAGGCATACTTGGATTTATAAAGGGATTTGCTCCTGAGATTATATATGCAGGCGGCTTATTTTTTATGATATCACTGGCACTTCGCCGCCGGGTTGACCTGGCTTTGCTTTTTCTCGTACCGCTGCTGCCTTTGCGGAACGTGATCGAGAAAATACAGATGTTCCCCGTGGGTAAGGATTTTGTTGATATAATTCTTATAGCTCTTATCGTGGGATGGATAATTTCCAAGAATCGCGAGGGCAAGCCGCTGTTCGCGCCAACGCCTTTTAACAAAGTACTTTTTTTTATGATCTTTTATACTTATATCCTGTTGTGGTTAGGCTCTTTCTATTTGCATTTCCCTACGCCACTTAATTTTGCCGATGAGCGTCTGCAAACCTGGAAAAATTACATGGTACTGCCTTTATTGTATTTTCTAGTGGTAAATAACATTAGTACCCAGAAACAGATAAAAAGACTGGTTCTGGCCATGGTCTGCGGCTGGATTATCATGGATTATTATACGGGTAACCAAATCAGCTGGATGCCTGGACTAGTCTCCCGGGAAAAGATTGAAGGCACTTTTACCTGGGCCGGTGTAAACGCGGTAGCCGCCTTCTATGCCCAGTATGTTTTTATTTTCCTAGGGTTGTGGTTTACAGTAAAGGACAAGTTTTGGCGGGTAATATGCATGTTAATAATTCTTTTAGGTGTTTATATTGTCCTGTTCCTCTATTCCCGCGGCGCGTATGTCGCTTTGCTTACCGGGACTATGGCTATTGTGCTTATACGCAAGAAAATATTGATTATACCTTTATTCCTGTTGCTTCTTTCCTGGCAAAGCATTTTACCCCCTTTGGTCGTAGAACGTATCAATCAAACCTCAACGAGCAGCGGTTCACTGGATGACTCCTCAGAGAAACGGTTGGCTGTATGGAAGGAAAGCATAAAGCTTTTTGGAAAAAATCCAGTGACAGGGGTTGGTTTTAATGTTTTTCCGTATCTTGGGTATGAATTGGGAGATACCCATAATATGTTCCTCAAGATCCTGGTAGAACAGGGAATCTTCGGAATGTTTATATTTTTGTTTATGTTCCTGCTTGCTTTAAAAAGCGGTTGGCGTCTTTACAAGAATACCGAAGATTCCTTCCTTAAAGGATTAGGATTAGGGTTTATTGCGTGTGTAATTGCTACTATGACCACGAATGTTTTTGGCGATCGTTGGACCTATGTGCAATTAGGAGCTTATTACTGGGTTTTCCTGGCACTGGTAGTGCGGGGCAATATCATTATAGAAGAAGAACCGTCAGTGGTAGATAAATGAAAATACTGCAACTGATCAGCACCACTGGATTTTATGGCGCGGAAAAAGTGGTAATTAATTTGGCTAAAGGCTTGCAAGCAAGCGGCCATAATATCGTTATTGGTACTTTATTGGATGAAAAGCGCTCTGATCGTATATTAACAAAGGAAGCTCAAGAATCAGGAATTAAAATCATTGAAATCCCTTGTGAAGGGAAATATGATAAACGAACCATCCCTTTCATAAACAAGTATATACAGCAGGAACAGTTTGATATAGTACATAGTCATGGATACAAAGCGAACTTTTATGCCGGGGTTTCGCGCTTACCGGCAGCATGCAAACGAGTAGCCACCTGCCATAATTGGCTGGGTCAAAGCCCTAAAATGTTATTTTATCGCTGGCTAGATAAGAAAGTATTAAAGAAATTTGATGCAATTATTGCTGTTTCTGAAATAATCAGGAGAGAAATAGAAAAAGCGGGAATAAGCTTGGGAAAAGTCAATAAAATATATAATGGAATTATTATTGAAGACTATTCTCAAAAACAGGGAGCCGCTGATCATATAAGAAAAGAATTTAATTTATCTGCTACAGACAAAGTGATAGGCTGTATTGGCCGATTATCTCCAGAGAAAGGGCAACGATCTCTCATTAAAGCTCTTGTTGGTTCAAAGAATGAGCCGTCAAAAATAAAAGCTTTGATCATTGGGGATGGCCCATTGCTTGGGCAATTATCAAATTTGGCTCATAAATTAAATGTGTATGGCCAAGTTGTTTTTACCGGAGTGCGGCAAGATATACCTGATATTTTAGCAGCCATAGATATATTTGTATTGCCATCATTGACCGAAGGGTTGCCGATGGCTTTATTGGAGGCAATGGCGGCAAAAAAACCAGTCATTGCCACAGCAGTAGGTGAAGTTCCGCAAGTCATAGATCATGAAGTGTCCGGATTCTTAATTCAGCCGAATGACCATGAGGGATTAAAGAAAATGATAAGATACATATTAAATAATAAAGAAAAAGCACAACAGGTTGCTGAAAAGGGATTCGGTGAATTACAAGCTCGTTTCTCTATGCAACAAATGGTTGAATCCTATAGCAATCTTTACCTGAAACTGAAGGCATGAATATGTCATTCCCAGTATTTATGTATCATGAGGTCAACAGCGAAGCCGTATTTGTTCAGCTAAAGAATTATTTGCAGGATAAGTACTTTGTCAGGGAAGCTACTTTTGCCGGGCAGATGGAATTCCTTAAAAAGCAAGGGTGCCAAACAGTCCTGCCAGGAGATATTTCAAGCATTTCAGAGAATAAGGTTATACTATCGTTCGATGACGGTTACGAGGGTAATTATATATGTGTCTTGCCTATATTAAAGAAATATGGTTTTAAAGCTATATTTTTTGTTACAGCAGGCTGGGTTGGCCAGCCATATATGCTCACTTGGCAACAAATAAAAGAAATGAGTGACGCGGGTATGGAAATAGGATCACACACATTCGGGCATGCAATTTTAGGGAACTTGAAACCGGCACAGATCACAGAGGAGCTGAAGAGATCCAAAGAAGTGATTGAAAACCATATACTCAAGGAAGTGCAATCACTTTCTTTCCCTAATGGCAATTATAGTAAGCAGGTACAGAAGATAGCGATGTCACTAGACTATAAGTACCTTTTCTGTTCTTCTTTTGGCTATTGGGCTCCAGCCGGGAATACTGCCGTGATACCCAGAATAGTAGCGACAGAAGATCTGGCGGATTTCACTGAGGCAGTTAAAAAGAATAAAGCGTATATTTTAAAGTGTCAGTTCATGCAGGCCATAAAGGCTATCCCCACAATGATATTAGGCAAGAGTCTTTATAATAGACTATATTTGAAATTATTTAAATTGAAAGAAATGGGTAAATAGTGAATATACTTTTCTTATCCACAAAAAGTCCTTTGCCTACGAACGATGGGCATTCACAACGCACGTACAATCTGCTTTTACAGGCCGGCAGAAAACATAAGGTTTTTTTTCTCACTTATTTTCTCGAAAAGGAAGAAGAAGAGCGATTTTCAGAAATACAGAAGATATGCAGTTATGCAAAAGGATTCCCGCTTCCTGTACAGCATTCAAAAATACGCCTGGTTTTGGGTTTATTAAAAAATTTGTTCTCTTTACAGCCGTTTGTGAGTCAAAAATACTGTACCGTGGAAATGGCTAAAGCAATAAAAAAGATACTCAATGAAAACAAAATAGACGTGGTACATATAGATATGTTACCGTTAATGAGTTATTACCCTGAAGTAAAAAATTATCCGGTTATCCTTGTGGATCATAATGTCGAATCGTTACTATTGAAAAGGCAAATAGCTTATACCAGAAATCCATTTACTAAAGTATTTCTCTGGTCTCAGTACTTAAAACTATTAAGATTCGAAAGGAAACAAATCGCCAGAGTCAGTTGTTGCGTGGCAGTGTCAGGTCAGGATCGGGATGAACTACGCAAAATGTCTGCTTCAGCGAAAGTAGAAGTTGTCTCCAATGGGGTAGATGTGGATTATTTTGCCCCCGGCGATATTAAAGAAGAAAAAAACACCCTGATATTTGTCGGAGGATTAAACTGGTTTCCCAATATGGATGGGATAACTTATTTTTGCGAAAAGATCTATCCGCGTATTGCCAAGCAATGCGGGGAATTTGAAACTATTATAATAGGTAAACAACAAAACGTATTCAAATATTCCTCTCTCGTGCGACAGGTTGGCTATGTTGATGATATCCGTCCTTATGTCAGAAAGTCTAAGGTTTACATTGTGCCTCTGAGGGTAGGCGGTGGTACGCGTTTAAAAATATTAGACGCTATGGCTATGGGCAAATCTATTGTGTCGACCTCTATCGGCTGTGAAGGCCTGGCTGTAGAAAATAATAAAAATATAATGATCCAAGATGACCCTGAATTGTTTGCTTCTGCGGTAGTAGAGCTGATGAAAAATGAACAAAAAAGGATAGAATTAGGAAATAACGCCAGGCAATTAGTTAAAGACCAGTATGACTGGAAGCTATTAGGAGAAATAATGGACAAAATATATAAGAATTGTGAAAAGTAGATATGTGCGGAATTTGCGGTTATTACAATTTTAATGGGCAACCGGTTAATGAAGAAATCATCAGGAAAATGTGCCGGGTGATTACATATCGCGGCCCGGATGATGAGGGCAGATATGTTGATAATGCCTTTGGCATGGGTATGCGTCGGCTGAGCATTATCGATTTGGATTCAGGTCATCAACCTATTAGTAACGAGAAAGATACGATTTGGACGGTTTTTAACGGTGAGATCTATAATTATGTAGAGCTTGCCGAAAGCCTTAAACAAAAAGGGCATATTTTCAAGACTAAGTCTGATACTGAAGTGATCGTTCATTTATATGAAGAATACGGGGACTTGTTTGTAAAGCACTTAAGAGGAATGTTTGCTATAGCATTATGGGATAAGAATAAGCAAGAGCTTCTGCTAGCCAGGGATCATCTGGGAATAAAACAGATTTATTTTCAGAAAACAGCGGATAGTTTTATTTTCGGTTCAGAAATAAAATGTATCCTGGAAACAAGTAAGTCCCCAAGGCAAGTTAATAATACTGCTTTGAGCCATTACCTGACTTTTATGTATTTGCCGGAAGACCTGACCATGTTCGAGGGCATTGTAAAGCTTAAGCCGGGACATCTGCTTAAAATAAAGGGAACACAGGTCACTGTTTCTGAATATTGGAATCTGAATAAATTTGCTCCTGTAGAAATAAGTTTTGAAAATGCTAAAGAGGAGTTCCAAAGACTCTTAACAGAGTCTATAAAATTGCATCTACGCAGTGACGTACCATTAGGCGTTTTCCTTAGCGGCGGCATAGATTCCAGTATTATTACCGCTTTGGCGGCAAAGGCCACTGACAAGCCAGTGAATACCTTTACTATTGGATACGGCCAAGAAGGCACTTTTTATGATGAACGGGAATACGCTAAAATCGTATCAAAAGCTTTTAAAACCAATCATCATGAATTAATAATAAATCCTAATGTTGAAGAGGCGATTGAAAAGTTAATAGGGTATTTTGATGAGCCTTTTGCTAATTCATCGGCCATCCCTAATTATTATATTTCCCAAATGATGCGCCGGGAAGTGAAAGTCGCGTTGTCCGGATTGGGCGGGGACGAAATAGCCGGAGGTTATGAAAGAATTCTGGGTATGAAAGTACTTTTAAATTACCAGAAACTGCCGGCGGCTGCTAAGAGCCTGTCCCTGTTTGCGGCAAATTTATTGCCGGATTCAAAAAAAGGCAGTTATTTTGTTAATAGAATTAAGCGATTTACGGTGGCCGCAAAGCTGTCTCCGGAAGAGGCTTATTATTCTATCATCGGCGCGGTCTCAGACGAACGTAAGAGTAAGATCTTGGCAAAATTACCGTGGGGACAGAATTCTTTGAGCTTATTCCATCAAATCATCGGGCGTGATCCACAAAGAGACACATTAAGAAAGGCGATGTATTTTGACTTGGTTTCTTATATGCCCAACGACTTATTGGTCTTGACCGACAGAACTAGTATGGCCAATTCCCTGGAAGTGAGGGTGCCTTTACTGGACCAGAGATTAGTAGAGTTTATGTTCCAATTACCAATGGAATATAAAGTTAAGGGCTGGGACAAAAAATATATTCTCAAAGAAGCTTTCAAAAATATTTTGCCGAATGAAATATTACATAGGAAGAAAATGGGATTTTGTACTCCGTTATCAGTCTGGCTGAGGAATGATCTACAAAATTATGTGGCAAGTATTTTTACAAAAACCAGGATTAATAACACTGGCATGCTTGATTTTGCTAATATTAATGAATTATTGATTGAGCACAACACCAGAAAAGCCAATCACCAGGGGATTATTTTTTCTTTGATGACTTTTATCATCTGGCATGAAAAATATATACAAAAGAGATAGTATTTTAGGGAGCACATTAATAGAATGATGGTAATATTTTATTGGACAGCAGTAATATTAATATTTTATACATATTTTGGCTATCCGCTGTTAATTGCTTTAATGTCTGTTCTTTACGGGAAAATAGTAGCTAAACAGTGGATTTATCCGCGTATTTCCTTGATCATTGCCGCACATAATGAAGAAAAAGACATAGCTAAGAAGCTTAGAGATTCATTAAATTTGGACTATCCCCAGGATAAATATGAAATTGTCGTGGTATCTGACGGATCTACAGATAATACAAATGACATAGTAAGAAACTTTCAAGATTCTGGTATAAGATTGTTAGCTTTACCTGAACGGAAAGGCAAAACATCAGCGCAGAACGAAGCGGTAAAAAGCGCTAAAGGGGATATCCTGATATTCTCAGACGCTACTACGGTCTTTCAAAAAGACACCATTAAGCAAATGGTAAGTAATTTTGCAGACAACAATGTAGGTGGAGTGGGGGCCGAGTTGATATATGTTAACAAAAATAAGACTGCGACTGGCGAAGGAACTGGCCTTTACTGGAAATATGAAAAGTTTTTAAGAAAAAAAGAGAGTGAAGTTTCATCTCTTATTGGTGTAAGCGGCTGTGCTTATGCGATACGCAAGAGCCTGTATGAAGAGATAGATACTTCATTGATCAGCGATTTTGTCGCTGCCCAGATGATATACAGTAAAGGAAAAAGAGTGGTATTTGAGTCTGAGGCTATTGTATATGAAGAGACTAACAGTAAGATCAAGGATGAATTTAAAATGCGGGTGCGGGTAGCGACCAGGTCGCTCTATGGATTATGGTACATGAGAAAACTGCTCAATCCTTTTAAATACGGCATGTATGCAGTGCAGCTAATATCACATAAATTATTAAGATATTTAATGCCTCTGTTTTTAGTTTTTTTATTTTTAACTAATATAGTGCTTTTAGTTAAAGGGTTTGGTTATCGGGTATTTTTATTGGTGCAGATAGTATTCTATTTAAGCGCGTTAATTCAGGGGGTTACTAAATATTTCTGTACAATGCAAATAGCTCTGTTAATGGCCTTGGTTAATTTCCTGCACGGGGAAAAGAATGTACTATGGAAGCCTCAAAGATAGAGGGATTATGAAAAAGGAACTTGGAAAACTTGGGTTAGCGGCTTTGCTGGTTGGCGTTATTTATTACCCAACCGGGATATGGCTGGTGGAGAGATATGTCGCCGCCGATACCTATTATTCACATGGTTTTCTGGTACCGCTGGTCAGTGGATATTTTATTTGGCTGGCTGTTAGAAAGAACGACAGTGCTTCTTTGATTACCCATAGCCAAGGGAATTTATGGGGGTTAGGTATAATCCTGGTAGCTTTAGGCATACATATGTTAAGCATGCTGATGGAAGTGTATTTTGTCAGCGGCTATTCCTTATTTATCCTAGTATTCGGAGTGACCATCTTCCTGTATGGCTGGGATTTTACTAAAAAGATATTATTTCCTTTGAGTTTCCTGTTTTTTATGTTCCCGTTGCCTTTGGTAGCCATAAATGCCGTCAGCCTTCCGCTGAAAAATATTGCTACCAAAGCCGCAGTCCTGGTCATGAAATACTTTATGCACTTGCCGGTCAGGAACGAGGGCTTTGAAATTATTTTCCCCAAGGTCAGCCTGGTAGTGGATAATCCATGCAGTGGATTGCGTTCTTTGATATCCATGCTGGCGCTGGGCAGTATTTTCGCTTACCTGCTGAAAGATAAAGTTTATAAACGAATCAGTCTGATCTTATTGGCCATACCTGTAGCTTTAGGAGCCAACAGCCTGCGCAATATTATTCTTTCTACCGGCGTTTTTATTTACGGAAAACAAATTCTAGATACCTTTTTTCATGGGTTTGTCGGATATGTTATATTCCTGCTGGAATTCTGGTTGCTGTGGTATGTCTGGGGGAAGATGAAATGCCAAAAATAAAAAAAGCTTATCCTGTCTTGATCGGCGTTTTGCTGGTTTTCGCTATTTTTAGTCTGGTCATTAGCACTTTTCACAAAAAAATGTCAGGCAATGTCAACCTGGGCCAGATACCTTACAATATTGGCTCTTGGCGAGGGATGGCGATCCCGGCCGAGGAACAGGCAAGCGCCATATTGGACACAGATTCTGTGCTCATGAGAGAATATAGAAAAGGTACAGATAAAATTTGGCTGGCCATAGTGTTTTATAAGGATAGCCGTGTGGCCATGCATTTGCCGGAAAGCTGTTATGCAGGGGTTGGTTCACAAATAGTGGACGAAGGCGTAGAGACAATTGATGCGGATCTGGTGGTTAATAAAATTATTCTCAAAGGGAGTAAACGCAACCAGATAGTTTTATATTATTTTGATGCCTGCGGGTATAAAACTCCGCATTATCAGTTTTTTCGCTGGCATATGATACTTAACCAGTTAAAGCATAAGCCCAATAGCGGCGCTTTAATAAGGTTTTCTACTAATTACAATGGTAAGGGGGTAAGAACAAACTTAGAGAAGCTTAAAGGATTTATAAAAGAGATTAATCCTATTTTAGAGAAAATATTTATTTAACTTGATTTTTTATGGAAATAGGAGTATGGTTAAATGTGGTAGAAAGCGTAAATTAGTACTACTAGTTTTAGGAGGAGGTATGATATGCTGAAAAAGTTATCTTTAGCTTTTAGTATTGTGTTATTCTGTTGTAGCATCGCGTTAGCAGCTTCACCAGTGCTGTTTTATTCGGACCTAACTTCTGGCCCAAAAGTAGGAGGACAGGACAATAAAGGTGCTTTCGTAACGATTTCGGGAAAAAACTTCGGCGCTACCCGTGGAAGCTCATATATTACCATCGGCGGAGGACAGGCGGATAATTATCCGGTATGGACAGATACTAAAATAGCATTCCAGCTTGGGGCTAACGCTGCAACCGGGAATATAACTGTAACTACAAGTGAAGGCACCTCTAATGGGGTGCCTTTTACTGTCAGGGCTGGCAATATTTACTTTGTGTCAGGCAGCTCCCCTAATGATCCTGGAACAGGTACATTCACAGACCCCTGGCGGAGTCCGAGAAGTTACTATACAGCGATGAGAGCCGGCGATATTTGTTATATACGAATCGGCACATATAACGGCCAATATGGCGCGAATGGTCATTTTAATATCGGGATACCTGCAGAAGCTGCGGATGGAGCGGCATTGAATGAAATTGCCTGGGTAGCTTATCCTGGGGAAGCAGTTAAATTTGATGCTTTGGGCCAGGTATCTAATGGCAATACAATGGAGGGGAATATAGATCTGGATGCCAGTGGTTATTATGTATTTTCCGGTTTCCGGTTATATTCTTCAGCCAGGAGTTCAGTAAGAATAGTGACCAATGGGAACAGGATAATAAATAACGAATGCGTTGGCAATAATGTATTTTCTTATTCCATTATCAACCCGGCTGGCTGTAATGGCGTTAAGATATATGGAAATGAATTACGCGGTGCCGCCAATGAGAATAAATTGGACCATCCGCTTTATGTCGGCTACGGGGCGGACAATGTGGATTTTGGGTGGAATTATATACATGACAACAGGATCGGGGTAGGCGCGGCAATAGAAATTAACCAAGACTATGCCCTGAGAGATAACATAGTGTTTGAGAATATAAGAATACACGATAATGTTATTGACTGTCGCAACTCCTCGGAAGCATTAAGAGCTATAGGTATTGTGGCTACAGGCAGGGGATCAACCGTATATGTCTATAACAATGTTATTATAGAGCCGGGGGCTGATTCCTGGGCGACCTGGAATTATGGGTTATACCAGCTTTCCGGTTCTGCGTATTTTTATAATAACACTGTTTACAATTCCAAAGGGACCTATGCTTTCCATTTATATACCTATACTGAAGGCTCTTATGTTTATGCACCGGAGACAGTGGAAATAAAGAATAATATTTTCTACAACCAAAACGGCTGTAATTATCTGTTTATCGAGAATGAAAGTAGTATGAGCAGGGTTACGGTTAGTAATAACTGCTACTATGGTAATGGCAATGGCCCAACCAGGGATACTGCGGCGGTCAATGCCAATCCGCTATTTTACAATGCGGCCAGTAGGGATTTCCATTTGCAAAGTGGTAGCTCAGCTATTAATAAAGGCACGGATTTAACTACTATAGTAGCCAGGGATTTGGATGGGTTACTAAGACCTCAAGGGACTGCGTTTGATATTGGTGCTTATGAATATGCCAGCGGCTATACCGGAACGACACCAACGCCAGACCCGGAACCAGAACCGGAACCGACACCAACACCAACACCAACACCAACACCAACACCAACACCAACAACTCAAGATACTACTCCACCATCTGCTATTACTAATTTAAGGGTGACAGGATATTCAAGAAATAGCATTACGTTGTATTGGTTCGCTCCAGGCGATGATGGGCATATCGGAACCGCGGCAAGCTACGATATAAGATATTCAACAGCATTTATCGATGAATTTAATTTTGCTGCTGCTACGAAGGTGGCTAATCCACCAGCACCAGCTTTATCAGGGACAAAGAAGAGTTTTGTGGTAAATGGATTATTAATTGGCACAAGGTATTATTTTGCTATCAAAACTAAAGACGAAGCTGGTAATATATCAGCAATATCTAATATCGTAAGCGGGCAAACAAAATCAAAGGATGACCTGGGAACGATTATCCGCAAAAAGCTGAGACATTAGGCGGGGATAGCGCATCATAAGTTACTTTAAAAAAAAGATTGCATAAGTTTAATAGATATATTATACTTGCCATGTGACTACTAGGGGGATAAGGGAATATAACTGGTGATGAAAAAGATATTGCTTTCCATAATAATGTTATCAATTACTGGGGTTGCTTTTGCTGCTACCCCAGTAATTTTTTATAGTGATTTAACCTCGGGACCGAAGACCGGCGGCCAGAATGATAAAGGGGTTTTTGTTACTATTAGCGGTAAGAATTTCGGTACCACCCGGGGAACTTCGTATGTATCTATCGGCGGAGGACAGGCGGATAATTATCCGGTATGGACAGATACTAAAATAGCATTCCAGCTTGGGGCTAACGCTGCAACCGGGAATATAACTGTAACTACAAGTGAAGGCACCTCTAATGGGGTGC
>JAQTPL010000017.1 GCA_028712895.1 bacterium
TGCTTTCCTTGGTAGCGCCGGCAAATCTGGCGATAACGATAGCTGCCAAAATACCTAAGATGACGATAACGATTAACAGTTCTACCAGGGTAAAGCCCTTCCGGTTTCTCAGTTTACTTAACATATTTACTATGCTCCTTTCAGTTTAAATAACGCTGGCGTTGTCCAGAGAGAACAGGCTTATCACCTGTTCTCTCTGTCACGCTTAAACATCTTACCAGAGGTTATACTTCACACCCCAGCTTGTATCTGACGGTGAGCCTGCCGTTGTATCAGTAGAAAAATAGTTCGCGCATACTCTGCCGGTCAGGGAATCATACGACCAGCCGCCAGCACCTGAAATCTTAGCATCCCGTTGGGTCTCATTATCGCTCGGGCTGAATTCAGCCGTCACGAGTTCAACCGCGTTTGACCTGTAGAAGGGGTCAATGGGTATTCTTTCCAAGAATGTCTTGCTGTCTACGTCAACCGCTGTTCCTTTCCAGAGATCATCCAGATTAGCTGGATAGCTGTTACTCTTGGAATTCGCTTTGTACGTTTCCAGTGAAGACCTGATGGTACGCAGGTTTCCCTTCAAATTGGATTCTTTGCTTTCCTTGGTAGCGCCGGCAAATCTGGCGATAACGATAGCTGCCAAAATACCTAAGATGACGATAACGATTAACAGTTCTACCAGGGTAAAGCCCTTCCGGTTTCTCAGTTTACTTAACATATTGTTTCACCTCCTTCCTCTTTAGTTTTTACTCCGCGCTTGTTCTTACCAAATGTTATATGCAGCACCCCAGCTGGTGTCCAATGGCACACCCGCCGATGTATCAGTAGAAAAATAATTCGCGCATACCCTGCCGGTCAGGGAATCATACGCCCAGCCGCCAGCACCGGTAATATTGGCGTCTCTTTCCGTAGCCAGATCGATCGGGCTGAAAATAGCTGTAGCCAGATATACATCCTTGCTCCTATAGAAGGGGTCAATGGGTATTCTTTCCAAGAATGTCTTGCTGTCTACGTCAACATTAGTTCCTTTCCAGAGATCATCCAGATTGGCCGGATAGCTGTTACTCTTGGAATTCGCTTTGTACATTTCCAGTGAAGACCTGATGGTACGCAGGTTTCCCTTCAAGTTAGATTCTTTGCTTTCCTTGGTAGCGCCGGCAAATCTAGCGATAACGATAGCTGCCAAAATACCTAAGATGACGATAACGATTAACAGTTCTACCAGGGTAAAGCCCTTCCGGTTTCTCAGTTTACTTAACATATTGTTTCACCTCCTTCCTTTTTAGTTTTCACTCCGTGCTTGTTCTTACCAAAGATTATACTTGACACCCCAACTGGTATCGATCGGTTCACCAGGCGTGGTATCAGTAGAATAATAATTCGCGCATACCCTGCCGGTCAGGGAATCATACGCCCAGCCGCCGCCGCCAGTGATCTTGGCATCCCGGTCGGTGGCATCTTCAGTCGGATCAAATATTTCAGTCGCAGCATAAACAGTTCTACTCTTATAGAACGGGTCTTGCGGTATCCTTTCCAGGAATGTCTTGCTGTCTACATCACTATTAGTACCTTTCCAGAGGTCATCCAGGGACTCAGGATATACGTTAGCCTTGGAATTAGCCTTATAAATTTCCAGAGAAGACCGGATGGTCCGCAGGTTTCCCTTCAGGCTGGCTTCCTTAGTTTCCTTAGTCGCTCCGGCAAACCTGGCGATCACGATAGCTGCCAAAATACCTAAGATGACGATAACGATTAATAATTCTACCAGGGTAAAACCCTTACTATTCTTCATTTTATTTAGCATATAGTCTCACCTCCTTTCAATTTGAAATACATAGAACGCACTTGGTAATTATAACACAACCCTTGATTTATTGGCAAGCAAATAAAATAAAAATAGCGGCCATCCTGAAGATCAATGATATCTATCATGGTACTGCACACATTGGTCTTTTTTATGAGCCGCTGCAAGAATCCTGCAAACATAACGTCCTCCTTAAACTGATCTATTCTGTTGTCAAAGATATCCATCTTATCTTGACTAAAGTAATTTCTATATAGTCTTCACTTAATCAATATCAAGTATAAAGAGCAATCTTACCAGGCAGTGTACACTTCACCCCAGGAAGTATCCTTTGGCAATCCGGCGGGATCATTACTGGGTATATCCACGTACACCTGACCTGTAGCGTTGGAATAAACCCAACCGCCTATGCCGGCAGCCTGCAAAGTAGTATACTCGGTGCTTTTCTTATAGAAAGGATCCTGAGGAATTTTCCTGATATAGCCCTCAGTTACCAGGGCTTGTAAATTTGTAGGATAACTATCGCTGGCGGAACGAGCCCGGTATATCTCGACCTGGCTTCGTAAACCGCTAAGGTTGGCTTTCAAGCCGGCTTCTTTGGCATCTTTGGTCGCGCCAGTGAACCTGGATATGACCACTGCGGCCAAGATACCAATAATGACTATAACAATCAAAAGTTCCACTAAGGTAAAGCCCTTATATTTTACGCGGATGGCTTTCCTTAGCAGTCTCTTTATGCGCTTATGTAATTTCGGTGTACGGCGTTTCATTTTATCCTCCACTCCGTACCACCCCCCAATATAAATATAAAGCGGGATATCACTTTTGTCAAGCGGTTTCGGGAACGAAATCTGCGGTGTTTCGTCTATATTTTAACTTTTTTTTCGCGTTTTACTTTTTGGTTTTTTTGCTGTAATTTTTGGCTTTTATTTTTTCAATTTCAAATCTCAAATTTCAAATTTGAGATCGTTTTTACGCTCCGGCCCGCGCTACTTTGATCATGTCATACATAGGCAATACCAATGACATGGCAATGAATCCGACTAAAACTCCCATCACCAGGATCATTACCGGCTCCAGGATACTCGACAGGTTCCTGATCAGGTAATCCACTTCCCGCTCATAAAAATCAGCTATCTTTACCAGGATCTTTTCCACCGTACCGGTAACTTCGCCGACTGGTATCATATTCGCGATCATGGGAGGTATGAGCAGGCTTTTGGCGAACGGCGTGCCCATATCACCTCCTTGCTTAACTGAATCAATAACACTTTCTAAGACTTCAGCCATGCAGACATTGCCCACTATATCCCGGGAGATATTCAAGGATTCAATGATCGGCACCCCGGCACTTAACATCACGCCAAAGGTCCGGGTAAAACGTGTCAGGATCATCTTATGCTGCAATGAACCAAAAATAGGCATCTTTAATATGAACATATCAATGGCATACCGACCTTTTTTGGTTTTACTGAATTTACCGTAACTAATATAGAGAATTATGCCGAGCACGATCAGGACTAAAAATCTCTTTTTAAGTATATTACTGATAAAGAGTAAAACCCTGGTCGGAGCTGGCAGCTCTACACCGGAAGAGGCAAAGATATTGGTAAAAGTCGGCAATACAAACACAATCAGGAAAGTCACGGCTATAGCGCTGATAATGCTCAAAATAAAAGGATACATCAAGGCTGCTTTCAAGCGACCACGGATCTCTTCGTCCCGCTCCATGAAAGTCGCCCATTGGATCAGGATCTTATCCATTTCACCGCCGCTTTCACCGACCCTGATCATGCTGATAAAGAGATTGTCAAATACCGCCGGATGGCGGGCGGCCGCCCAGGATAGGGAATTACCATGGCTGATATCCTTGGCGACTTGGGCGATCACTCGTTTGAATTTGGGATTTTGGGTTTGGCTGGCAAGCACGTCGAGGCATTTGGTCAAGGCCAGGCCGGCGCCGATCATGGTAGACAATTGCTGGCTGAAAATACCTTTGTCGCGGGTCGTGATCTTGACAAACATTTCGTTCAGGTTAATATTCAGCCCGCCCTTTTTTTCCAGGGCTAATTTTTGGACAAAAAGACCCTGCTTTTTCAGGGTAATACTGGCCAGTACCTGATTAGGAGCGTCAATAGAACCTTTTATTTTTTTACCACCCTTATCAAAAGCCAAGTAGGTGAAAATAGGCATATCAGTGTCCTGTCTTTAAAATCTCTTCACATTTGAAAGCTATCGTTCTACTCCTATCGGTTTAAGGCTTTCTTCTTCCAGCACTTCCACAAAAGCATTGACTACCTGCGGATCAAATTGGGAGCCAGCTGATTTTTTTAATTGCTCTATCGCTTCTTCTTTGGGCAAGCCCTTATGATACGGCCGGTCACTGGTCATAGCTTCAAATGAATCAGCGACGCTTAAGATCCTGGCGCCGATGGGAATCTCATCACGCTGTAACCCGTCCAGGTACCCTTTGCCGTCGTACCGTTCATGATGGTGATAAACAATAGGGATAACGTCCTGCAGGCTCTTGATGGGCTTGAGGATCTGCGCTCCCATAAAGGGGTGGTTTTTAATGTGCGAATATTCATCCGCCGTCAGTTTTTTGACCTTCTTAAGAATATTTTCTTTGATACCGATCTTGCCGATATCATGCAGGCTGGCGGCATACTGGACAATTTCAATGGTCTCAGCCGGCAAAGCCAGCTTCTGCGCTATGGAGACTGCATATTTCGTGGTTTGCTCAGAATGGCCGCGCGTATAAGGATCCCGCGCTTCAATAGCATTCACTAAAGAACGGATAATTTCCAGGTATGCTTCCCGGCTCTCTTCATAATTCACCACTGTCTGCAGGAAAAGCGCGATCTGGTTGGCCAGGGTGTAGAGCATATGTTCATCCTCAGCGCTAAAGATTTGCGGGCTCACCCGGTCTTTCCAGCCATTATAGTTGATCACTTCGATTATTCCCAGGCTTTTTTCTCCGATATTGATCGGGGCCAGCAACATGGCCTTAAAAGTGATCGCCTTACTGCTATTTTTTACCAACTGGTTGTATTTATCCTTAAAACGGGGATCATTCGCAGGGTCAGCCAACCTGACTGGCTTGCTTTCTACCGCCGTCCAGCCTACTAAACCCTCCCCTTTTTTAAAACTGAGGCGGTTAATAAAATTAGCTTCATAACCAACGCCATATTTCAACACCAATGCTCCCAGGTCCTCTTCCCAGAGATACAATCCGCACAGCTGCACTTTCCAGATCTTGGCAATTTCCTCAGGAATATTATTCAAGACCTGTTCCCGGTTAGTATTAGAGCCCATTTTTTGGGCAATGTGGGGAAAGATAGATAATTTGTTATTTTTACCGACTTGCTGCGCCAGGGTTTCTTCCAGGGCAAGAAATTGTTTTTTGCCGGCTTCGGCATCTACTGATTGTTGTTGCAGTATAGTTTCTTTTTCCGCCAGCATTTTTTGCAGCTTCTGGGTTTCTTTTTTAAATTTCGCTTCAATTTTGGGCAACAGCAGGAACGTGATCCAGAAGCCTAATCCCACTAACTGGGTCATTCGCCCGGACCAGATCAGGTACTCATTGCCGGTCAGCACCATACTTTCCCCGGACAGCAATCCCAGGCTGGCGATGGTCAATCCTGCGGCCGATAAGGACTGGCTCTTCAGGGAAACCACAATATTCCCGGTCACCACGGCAGCGATAACACCTAAGCTGAGATATTGCAGGCTGTCAATCACCAGGAAAAACGAAATTCCCTGCGCCAGGCCCCATAACACCAGCAGACTATTACTGACTACGCTCCACACATTCATTAAACCCTTGGTATAATTCCGGCATCCTACTATGATACTGCCAACGGTCAGTAATAAGACTGCTATTTCCCAGATCAAGAAAATAGATTTATCCACCATATCAACTCCTACACGCTGTACGCTAAACGCTATATTTATTCTTGTTCCGTTACTACCCGGACTACTTCTTCGATACTGGTGATACCTTTTTTTACTTTATCCAACCCGTCTTCTTTTAAAGTGATCATGCCATTTTCCACCGCTGCCTGCTTTAATGTTTCCGTGGAAGGACGCGTCATGATCAGATCGCGAATACGGCGTTCACTGATCATCATTTCATAGATCCCGAGCCGTCCTTTGTACCCGATCTTTTGGCATTCTTTACACCCGACGGGTTTATAAAAAGTATATTCCTGGCTGGGATCAAAACCAAACCGTTCCAGGACTTCTTTGGATGGCGTATAGGGTTCTTTGCAGGTCGGACAAAGTTTGCGCACCAGGCGTTGGGCCAGCACACCCAGGATACCGGATGAGATCAGGAATGGTTCTATGCCCATATCCAGCAGCCTGGTGACAGCCCCGGGAGCATCGTTGGTATGAATGGTGGAAAATACCAAGTGGCCGGTCAGGGCGGAACGGATGGCAATATCTGCCGTATCCTTATCGCGGATCTCCCCGACCATGATGACATTAGGGTCCTGCCGCAATACAGAACGCAACACATCGCTAAAATTAAGCCCGATCCTGGTATTGACCTGCACCTGGTTGACCATTTTTAATTCATACTCTACCGGGTCTTCGATCGTGATGATATTCTTATCCAGGGTATTGATCTTATCGAGGGCTGCATACAGCGAAGTAGTCTTGCCGCTGCCGGTAGGCCCGGTCACCAGGACAATACCATAAGGTTTTTTGATCAAGATATCAAACTGTTCCAGCACCGTCGGTTGAAAGCCCAATTGCCCCAAGCCGAACAGGAAAGAAGTCTTATCCAGGATTCTCATGACTATTTTTTCGCCATTGATAGTCGGCAGAGTAGAAACACGGAAGTCAATACCTTTGTCCCACAGGCGCACGTGAAAGCGTCCGTCCTGGGGCATGCGTTTTTCCGCGATATCCAGGTCAGCCATGACTTTAATTCTGGAAGTGATCACTGAATGCAGGCGTTTCGGCGGGGTCATGATCTCGCGTAAAACCCCGTCGATACGATACCGTATGCGGACAATATTGCGGTCCGGCTCGATATGGATATCACTGGCCCGGTTCTGGATGGCTTGCATGATAATGGCATTGACCAGTTTAATGACCGGCCCATCCTCGGCCGCATCGCCCATTTTGCCCAGGTCCATTTCTTCGGTCCCGGCTTCTTCTTCTACCTGGACATTTTGGTCCTGGGTGATTTGCTGGATAGCTTCCAGGGAACGGTAATACTGGTCAATGGCTTTGAGAATTTCCACTTCCGTGGCAATGGCTGGTTCAATTTCGCATTTAGTGATATATTTGAGGTTATCGATGGCCATGACGTCAAAAGGATCAGCCATAGCAACGGTGAGCACGTTTTCGATTTTAAACAGGGGAATAGACTGGTACTTGCGGGCCATTTTTTCCGGGATCAGCCGGATGACTTCAGGGTCGATAATATAGGTCCCCATATTGATATGGGGTATACCCAGCTGCTGTCCCAGGAAATCCATCAGCTTTTCTTCGTCGATAAAACCTAATTTTACCAACGTTTTCCCAAGCCGTTCACCGGTGCGTTTCTGGGCTTCGAGGGCTTCCTGCAACTGGCGCTCATTGATCACGCCAGAGTCGATCAGCATTTCTCCTAATCGCTTTTTACTTGTTTTATCTGGCATTCATTCTCCAGTAATACTAATCCTGAAATAATAACATTTTACCTACGGGGACATTGTAATTTAGTATCTGGGATCTTTTTGTTATTATATAGTTTATAGTTTCTTTTTGTCAATATATAAGATGCTTTGTTTAGCTTCTGTTTCTTTTGTAGATCATTATCTGGGCCTGGCCTGACCCGAGCAGTTCTTGTCTCTTTTTCACTTGCTCTGGTCCGAAAGCATAAATGGTCGTGTCCTTAAGCAGGAAAACAAAGCCATCCAAACAATAATCCTGCTTGATGATAAGCCTCATTTTATCAAATATATACTCAGGAGCATTTCCCGGCTTGCCGACAGAAGAAACAATATTTACGGCAATGATATACTTTGGCTTGTTATTTTCAACTTCACGTACCACTTCTCGCTGTATGGCTAACACTTCGGTCTGATCTATCCGCCAAAATATATGATAGAAATAGATGTATTTGGACGCGCTTTTCCTTTTGGCATAATACAATATCTCAGGCTCTGATCCGAGAATAGCCACGGTATCAGACGGCGAAGTTTGAGTAGCGACATAGCCGGCTATCTGCCAAGCCTCTACAAAGGGATTCCTCCCGTAGATCGACTGTGAGATCTGTTCCGGAGTATATTGGAATAAATAGCGATAATTAGCTTGCCAGGGTATATAAATACTCAGGGCAATGAGCGCCCCGGACAAGATTACCCGCAGCCAATGGCTTTTACATATTTTAATATCCTGATCCAGCAGCTTCCATAACCCCCAGGCAGCGCCTATAGCCAAAGGCGGAGTTATCTGTAAAAAATAGTGCGGGAAGAAACGCTTCCCGGCGGAAACTCCCAGGAATGACATAACAAACCACACCACCAAAAGGATCGTCTTTTTCCGGTCCATTTTGAAACCAGAAATAAAAGCGTATAAACAAAATAGCCAAAACAGTAGATCGCTTTTTAAGATGAAAACTAAGCGGCGCCAAAAAATCATTAATACCCTTAGATCAAATAAAGAACCGCCAATAGCCATGTAATTAACCAGGTTGTAGCCGAAAGTCCCATAGATAAAATCAGGCACCGCCCTGCGGGACCAGAAATAAAACAGCAACAATGCCGGGATCAAAATGAATCCAGAGACTAAATACAAAAGCTGCTTTGCTAAACGTTTAAGATCGTGCGCTTTCAGCGCTTGATACGATAAATAAAGTATGATGCCGGCGAAATTATGGACTCCGACTGGTTTGATCATGCAAGCTATACCGCTGAGTAATCCGCAAGGAATAAGCCATTTTACACTTTGCTTTTCTTCTGACTTCAATAACAAAATATAACTGCCTATTATTGGCAATAGCATAAAGATTTCCGTATTAGCCGTGAAACCAAAAACGCACGGCTCGCTGGCCATAAGTGAAAATATAGCCGCCGCCATCAAGCTCAAGGATTGTTTATGAAATAATTGCCAGCTTAATAAATATATAAGTACTACTTCTGCCAGCACCCATAAGATTAAAAAGAAATGTATCGCTTCAACAGAGTAACCAAACACTTTAAATGTAAGCAGGTAAATAAAATAGATTAACGGGGGTTTATGATCAAAACTATCCCGGTAGGGAATTTCCCCATGCTCAATCCCCCAGGCAATATAAGCATATCCGCCTTCATCTCTTTCCAAGGGCACACTCAGATATGGCAGCCTGATCAATATTGAGAACGCTATGACCAGTAAAAGCGATAGAACAGTAAATACCTTTTTATTCAACGTGTTCCCTCCCGTTATTCTCTCTCCCGGCACTATTGATATGGCACCAGGTAACCGTTGCGCCAGAAACTGTGCTTATCCAGGGACATCCATTGGAATAACTGGTTTTTCAACATAGCCACGGTTTTGGATTCTTGCGCGGCGATGTTGTTTAATTCTTGCGGATCATTGTAAGTATCATATAATTCAAACTGCATCCCCTGCCGGGTCGGGATATAGATCAACTTATACCGTTCCGTGCGGATCATGCGGTGCTTAGCGATCGTCGTTAAAGACCGATATTCCGGTTTCACCACCACTTCGTTATTATAGGTACTATCGATTTCTCCCAGGCTGATAATATCCGGATACATAATTCTTTGCTGCTGATAGAAATTATCCCCTTTATCCGTGAACCACAAGCCGGTTTCAGCAAAGGCAGTCAAGTTCAGGCTGCTGGTGGTCCCCCTGGCCAGGGGCAGCAAGCTCACTCCGGCCATAGTTGGGGGAGCCGGGATATGCAACAGGTCCAGGATGGTCGGGGCCACATCTATATCGCGCACTATACTGCCTGACTCCTGCACCGGAAAAGATGCCCCGGGTTTCTTAATGATCAGCGGCACATTTAATACGGCCCGGCCACGCAGATGCTCCCCATGGCCCTGGCCCCATCCATGTTCATATAATTGTTCCCCATGGTCACTAAGAACGATAATTATCGTATTCTGATCCAGATTATTTTTCTCCAAATAAGTCATCAACCTGCCAGCCATATCATCCAGGCTGCGGACCGCCCCCTTATACAAACCCCTGATTTGTGCCAGGTCTGCCGGAGGCAAAGCCAGGCTTTCTCCCGGAATATTTGGCTTGTAATATTTATAGCGGCCTTGGTATCCCGGCTTAGTGAACATAGAATAGTATGGGTACGGCGCGGCATACGGGAAATGAGTCACCGAAGAGAATAAAACCAGGAAAAAGTTCTGCCGGCCTTTAAACCCGGCGATAATTTTTTCAGCTTCCCGTTCCAGCACTATGGGATCGGCATTATTAGCCATTTCCTTTAAAACCGGGAATATGTCCCGGCCAGCCTGGTTCAAAATATATGGCAACAATAAATAATGCATTTCCAGGCAGCGCTGTTCGATCAGGGTGTTAAAATTAAAATACGGTGTCTTAACAATATCAAAGCCAGCTTGGAAACGGGAAAAAACATCTCCGGCGAAATCACTGACCACAGCCGTGCGGTAACCATATTTTTTCAGGACCGTGCATAGAGACCCTTGATCCTGTTCTCTCAGGCTTTTTTCCGGGAACATATTACGCACCCCATGCTGGCTGGGATACTGGCTCTTCAAATAGGTGATCCATTGCGGGAATGTCCGCGGCAAGGACACGTAACACTGCTGAAAACGCGTCCCTTGCTGCGCCAGGGAGATCAGGTTAGGCGTTAACTCATCGGTCACATAATCATTGCGCAGGCTATCAGCGCTGATAATGATCACATTCAGACCAGCCGGAATTTGCCGGTATGTTTTTTGGGTCAAAGCCAGCAAGCCCCAGACGATCAAGGCAGAACCCGCCAGAGACACCGCTATCATCCGCACCAGCCAGGACCATCTCCTAAAAAGGAAGACGATAAAAAGCAAAAGTAAAAAACAGATCGTCAGGTAGAAATAAACCGGCTGCAGGTGAGCTGTCACCCCTTCCTGCAGCGCCTGGCGCCAGGGAGAACGTTCATGGAAATATTCACTATAGACCTGGGGATATTTGAGCATACTGGCAACTAAGAAAAAAACCTCGGTCGCTACCAGGGAAAGGACCATGACCGGAAGTTTGCCACGCAGGCGCATCAGCCAGAACCTGGCTCCGAGCAAGGCCGACCAGAAATAATACCAGGCCAGCCCGCACAGAAAACCGAGGATCATATATACTCCCAGGATCTTGGCCTGGATCAGCAGGATATCCTGCCAGAAAAGCTTCCTGATCATGTCTACAGCCGGTTGGGCAGTTACTCCCATATAGGAAAAAAGCTGCTGGTCAGCCAGGGACAGGACAAAAAACCCGGCATATACCAACGCCCCTATTTCTCCCCAGAATAAGGATTTATTATTCTTGACTCTGCTGGTTATTTTCACTACAATTGAATTCATGGATCCTCTCTATCTGCGCTTACTACTATCATTGTCCTGGATACTCTACCTGGGATTTCTGTATCACCTGTATTTTGGTTTTACTGCAAAACCGGTAAAAAAACTTGATCAGCTGCCAATAAACACTACTTTTTCCCTGGCTATTTTTGGTGACTGCCAGGGGACGGATAATCCGTTCACTTCCCTGCGTCCAACTTATTTTGTATTCAATAACCTGCTGGACAATATTAATTCCCGCTTACCTCTGGCCACGATTATCCTCGGTGATATGGTGGTTAGCGGCCGGGCTTATCATTTTTACCGTTTCCGCCGGCAGCTTGACCGTCTAAAAACACCAGTCTATCCAATTCTTGGGAATCATGACCTGAAATACCAGGGCCGGGCTATTTTTACCAAGCTTTTCGGCTCAGCTTATTATTCTTTTTCCGTCGGCGCAAATACCTTCATCTTGCTGGATAATGCGGCCGGTTTTATTGATCCCCCGCAAATGGAGTGGTTAGAAACTCAGTTAAAAAATAATCCCGGCAACCGCTTATATGTTTTTCTGCATCAGCCGCTATTCGATCCACGGCCGGGACAATCCTATGCCATGAGCGACCAGTCACAAGCTAATAAATTAGCGGGACTGTTTACTCGCGCCGCAGTGACTGCCGTATTTGCTTCACACTTACATGGCTATTATGCTGCCATACAGGACCAGGTATCTTATTTTGTTACTGGCGGGGGCGGCAGCACTCTCACTTCGCCCCAAGATTATTATCATTACCTGCTGTTGCATATTGACCAAGATGAATTTAATGTTGAAATAGTAAAAATACCTGCCCGTCCTTCTGGTTCGCTGCTTTGGCGCTGGGGCTGTCTGGCTATTCTCTGGTGTTTATTGCTCTGGCTCACTTTTTCTTTGGTTCGCTGAGATATCCCCACTCGGCCAGCATCTCCTTGAATACACCGCTCACTCCGGCCTGCTTTTCCCATTCTTGTTTATACTGTTCCAGTCTCCCCCAAGACAAAGAGAAACCAGATCCTGCTACTGCCGGCTCCGGTTCTCCTTTGAGTAAATAAAAATCAGGCCCGCCTATTACTTTAGCCTGGTCCGGGAGCAGCGGCAGAGTCATGCCAGATACCAGGATCTGCGCCAGTGGTATTTTTTTCCGGTCATACACTGCTGTGATTTTTAGCGCTGCATTATACGGTATAGTGTGGAAGCGCAACTCTGTTTTATCCCCCGTGGCGGTGAGCTTTAAAGTCTTTCCTTTAAATGAGACTGTACCTTGCCCAGCTACCTGTGTCCCGGCAAAAGCGCCATTACTGGTAATTTCCATGGTCAGGATCTTTGGTCCCATATTTTGTCCGGTAAAAATATTTATCTCCGGATCCGGCTCATACCGGTCCAGCAGTGAACGCATTCTTTGCCGCAAGCCAAAATCAGCGGCAATGATATTTTTCTGCTCCTGCGGATCAAGCGTCAGGTCATACAACTCTTCGGGAATGAATTCCTGTAAAACTTTCCCCCGCTTTTCATAGACGCCGAAATTACGGATATACTTATACCTGTCCTCTACCCATATTCCCTTATTAAACCGGCCCCGCAAAAAGATCATTTTTTTCGGCGGGAGCTTATCTGCGGTGATCGTGGCGGCCAGGGAAAATCCCCTAAAATCAGCGCGGGCCGGCAGGTTCAGAAGGTCCAAGATGGTCGGAGCCAGGTCCAGATGTTCGGTAGTGGCGGTGACCCGCAGCGGATTAGTGATCTTAGCCGGGAATTGTACGATCAAGGGCACGTGCACATCCTGGTCCTTCAGGCTGATCCCATGGTCATGAAAGATCACTTTTTTGCGGCTGACGGGCAAGACCTGCCAGTCCAGGTTTTCCGCGTGGTCACTAGTCACAACCACCAGAGTGTTCTCGCGCAAGCCCAGCTTTTCCAGGGCCGAGAACAGCTGGCCCAGGTAATCGTCATTATAAGCTACTGCAGCTTCATATAATGTCCGATACCAGCTATAAGCGCTAAAATCAGTAAGCAGCGACCGGCATTGCCACAAATAACGGAACGGCGGTTTGTATGGGCCGTGAGCAGAATCATAATAGACCATTAAGGCAAATGGTAAGCTGCCATTTTTTTGCAGCCAGGCAATGGTTTCGTTGGTTATATGGACGTTGCTGTAGCCATACCGCTCCATAATACGAGCGTCATCAAAACCAAAATCAACGCCAAAACCAGCACCATCAGTGAGGAGAGATATTACGCCGATCGCTCCGGTCTGGTAACCATTATCCCGCAAAGCCGAGGCCAGGGTGGTGAATTGGCTCCGGTAATATTTCTGCCGGCTTTCCGCGCTGGCTACATATTCCAGGGACACCTCTCCAAGTTCAAAAGGCAAGCGGGAAGTTAAAAATGAGGTGACTGACTGCTTGGTCATATTGCCATTGGCCAGGTGCTTTTCAAAAGAAATACCTTGGTCTGCCAGGCGGTCGAGATGCGGAGTATAACTGCGCCCGTCAGTCTGTCGGCCGATCGCCGCACGACCGGTAGAATCAAGCACGACCAACAAGACATTATACTTAGGCTCACCAGTTTCACTAGCAGTGATGATCGGATTGCCCCAGAAAGCTTGTCCGCGTTCACCGGCAGTAGTGAACTGGAGCTGGACTTTTTGCCCGGCATAGGCTGATAAATCTACGGCATAATCATGCCATTGGTGATCCCGTTCTTCCATCTGGACATCAAAATATTGCCGGAATAACCGGTACTTTTTGTCTTCATAACGATAAGGATATCTTGGTAAAGGCTGAATCTTTTCCTTAAAAATATTTTTGACCGCTCCTATACCCAGGCTCACCCTGACCTGGAATTCCACTGGCTGGGCCAGGATACCGCAGGAGAAGAGCAGGCGCGGTGTCTTTTTGGGTACTACTAATTCATAGGTTATAACGGTAGGCGCTGGTGCGTAGAGGCAATTTTTATGAACTACTTTTAAAGGATACCAACCCAGAGAAATATGCATGTTTTCCGGAAGACGGTGAAAATTAATATTATCGTTGAGCAGCACCTGTTGTTTTAACTCCTGGTACCGGGCCTGATAATCCTGGTGACTGATATGAGCCGCCGGACTTAAGTCTATAAGATTATAAACGATTGTGTTCTTGGCCGCTAGCGGAGTGAGCAATAATGGCGGCTTCTTGACCCGGCGGTCATTCGGGATAATAAAAATAGCCAGGAAAAGTAGATATAGGACAATCCCCACACTGGCGAGTAGAAAAACATATTTGATAATTTTAAGGATTATTCTTGAGACCAGCATTGTTCTTCTTTCCGGTAAGTTAGGCTCCGCTTTGTTCCGCGGTTACACAAATATATACTTGTTAATCTGTGCCGCGCCCGCCAGCACTTTTTGGCGGGTAATCCCTGTCCGCCTCAGGAGGATCTGTTAAAAATCTGTGCAATCAACTTCAAATTATGCCGGGCTGCGGCATGTCCCGGCTCAAGTTCCAGAACCTTGTGGTAATAAGCACTGGCAATGTCCGGGTAGCGCAAACGGCTATAACAATTACCCAGGTTAAGGAGTAGATTAATTTTAGTGTGCGCATCAAGCGATTTAACTTTAAGGCCGGTTTGATAAGACGCTATAGCCTCTGGCCAGGATAGTTCTCCTTCATAAGCCAGGCCTAAATCATTGTACAACTCCGCAACATCAGGATTGAGCTCCAGAGCTGCTTGATATTCCTGTATAGCTGGCCTGTATTTTGACTCTTTATAATACACTTCCCCGAGGGCAAAATGCGCCCGGGGGGATTCCGGCGAAGTCCTGACCGTGCTGGCCCATAAGGTATGATCACTATGCCAGTCTCTATTACGCCGGATGGTCCTGACCATATAAGCAGACAGCAAAACTATGATTAATAGATACCCTACTACCCTGATTCTGCCGCGGCCTGGATGATTTTCCGCCAAAAGCAGGTTCAGAGGAACAGCTATGGCCATAGCCATACCAGCTAACGGGAGATATAGAAATCTCTCAGCCAGCAAGGCTTCTAAAGGAATAATATTGGATACCGGCAGTAAAGCTATCAGGAACCAAAACAGGCCAAACGTTATGAGTTTTTCTTTACGACTGATCTTTATACCTAACACTATAATAACCAGGATCAAACCCAAGCCGGTTACTACTCTGGGATCAGTGATACTCCTGGCAATATCTAATACATAATCAACCGTAAGTTTCCCGGGGAAGGCCAATACTTTCAGATAGTAATAAAAACTTTTGGCCATCGTAAGCATGGTATACCAAAGGCTGCCCCCCCACCATCCCCGCTGGTGTATCTGTCCCAAAACTAATGTCCTGAGCAATAAATATAGTCCGCTGATAACCACAACTGGGAGATACGACCACCACATATTGGCGGCTTTGCTTTTGTCTACTTTTAATACATAATAATAATCATACAAGGCAATCAGGAAGATAAAGATGATAGCTGTTTCTTTAGCCAATAAGCCCAGGATAAAAAACAATATTGACCAGTAATAACCTTTCCTGGTATGGCGCAGGTATGACAGAATGGCCAGGAGCAGGAATAAAGTACATAATAGATTGCTCCGGGAAGCGATCCAGGAAACAGTCTCGCACTGCGCTGGATGAATGGCAAAAACAGCTGCCGCCAGCCAGGCTGTCACCGGCAAGTGTACCAGGGATAAAACTAACCAATATAGCAGGATGACATTGGCGGCGTGAAGCAGAATATTGGCCAGGTGATACCCCCAGGGATGCAAGCCCCAAAGCCAATGATCCAGGGCCAGGCTTAAGGCAGCCAATGGACGATAGATCATAAATCCCCGGTCACCTGAAAATGACCGGGTATCAGTAAAAAACCGTGGTATATTTTTTATTTCTTTAATATACTGGTTATTGACGACAAATACTTTATCATCATAAACAAACTGATTGAGCAAGGTATTAGCAAAAACCACTCCTACTAATAAAACCAGCAGGCCCAGCGGCAATAATTTTTTATTAAGTAAAGGCATTTGCGGATATTTTACCATTCTTATGATGAAATCTCAATAAAAAACGGCAAGGATTTATTTTCATCCCTGCCGTTTTAAACTGCCGTCCGCCATCCGCTATCTGCCAACTGGGTTTATTTTTCCTGAATAGTCAAATATATCAGTCGTCCTCGACGGTTTATGTCAAAGACGATACCATCGCTCAATTTAGCAGCGGCTGTAATTTTTTCAAATTCCTTAATGGTAGTCACTGCCTGCCTATTAATGGAACGGATCACGTCTTTCACCTGCAGTCCGGCACTTTCTGCCTTACTACCGGGAGCTAACTCCGCAATAATGACTCCTTTTTCCGCACTCTCATAGCCCAGCTGATTAGCCATATCTTTAGTCAATGGCTGAACTTTCATCCCCAGCCATTCCTTGGAAACCTGGCTTGTCCCGCCAGCGCCTGCCTGCCCCGGAATGATATTTTTTTCTCCTTCTTTTACCTCCCCTGGCATCTCCCCGACAACCAGGTCAAACATCTCTTCTTTATTATTGCGCCATATTTTAACCTTGGTTTTTTTCTTTGGTTCGGTCTGCGCCACTAAATCCTGCAATCCCATGGTGTCTTTAACCGGCTTCCCATCATATTCAATAATAATATCACCGCGTTTCAATCCTGCTCTTTCTGCCGGAGCATCTTTCATGACACTATTTAAGAGCACCCCTCTGGCTTCTTTAAGGCCAAATTGCTTAGCTACGGCCTCATCTACCGGCCTTATTTCTACTCCCAGCCAGCCGCGGGTTACCTTGCCTTTCTCGATCAATTGCACCAAGATTGCTTTGGCCTTGTTTATAGGAGTAGCAAAGCCAACTCCCACAAAACCACCCGTAGGAGTGTATATTGCCGTGTTAATGCCAATCACTTCTCCTTTGATATTGATCAACGGGCCACCGCTGTTGCCCTGGTTAATGGCAGCATCGGTCTGGATCATTTCCCGGAGTTGTTGGTTGTCTATCGTTAATGATTGCCTTCTGGCGCTGATAATACCAACGGTCACGGTCTGCTCTAAACCAAAAGGAGAGCCGATAGCTATGGACCAATCACCAACCCTGATCTTATCAGAATCACCCAGCATCGCCGCTGGCAATTTATCAGCTGGTATTTTAATTATGGCCAAGTCAGTCTTAGGATCCTGGCCGATAATCTTACCTTTGAATTTTCGTTCATCACTCAAGGTTACTTCTATTTCAGAGGCCCCGCCAATAACGTGGTTATTGGTTAAGATATAGCCATCCGCGCTGATAATGACACCACTACCAGTCCCGCTTAACTTACGTTCCAAATACTTTTTTTGTTGTTTGGGACGCTGCTGATTGGGTTGCTGCCCATTAAAAAAATCATCAAAAAAATTGTCAAACGGATTACCGAAGAAAAACTCGTATGGCTGGTATTCCTGTTTAATGACCTGAGTTGTGGAAATGTTTACTACAGTAGGTTTAAGCTGCTCAGCAATCGTGACAAAAGCGTCTTGCAAATTCATTACTGCTTGAGGTACGGTAATTTCCGGTTTTATGGTTGGCCCTAAATTAAGCGCTTGAGTACTGGTGCACCATAAGGAATTTATGCTGCGTCCGAAGAAAGCTCCCGCGCCCAGCAGTAAAATAACCAGGACCGCCATAGTAATAAACTTGATCTTTCTGTCCATACCTTTCCTCCTTTAATAAAGTAAAAAATACTGCAGTTAGTACGAAAAACAGTTGCCAGTAAGAGCAAAAAGCAGTTAACTGTATTTCACATGGACTGCCCTTCGTTTTGACTGCCTTTTGCTTTGACTGGCTCACGTTTATATATTAGACTGTTTAAATTAGAAAAAGTTCCCAAAAATTAAAGAACTTCTATATCTTAAAAAATCACTCTTAATGTTATCCCGCCAACCACTGCGGCCAATACACTGACCAGGACCGAAACCGCAGAATATTTTTCCTTGCTGAAATAACGCACCAGGAAAACGACCGGGGTAAATATATACCAGTATCCCGGAGCGCTGACTAAAGTTATGACTAGTATCCTCTCCAGTATCCCATAATATTTAAATTGCGGCGGTATCTCTACCTGCGGCAGGTGTTTCACCAGTTTCTCCACATAAGGGATCAGGATCGAGCCGCCAAAGCCAATACCTATAAGGAAGGTCAGGTAGATAACAGGCTTATCCTGGCTGTACCAGTATAACCAGGAACTCTGGTCAACTGTATATATTACTAAGCTGAGCGGCAGTAAAAATACCGTGCTGATAAAAGCAATATGCAAAATCTGGTCGAGAAGGAAAAGCCATACTGTATCACGGCTGTTTTTCCGGTTATAAATGATCTTTAATAAATCCTGGAATCCGTGGGATATGAATAAGAACAAAAGGAAAAACCAAAGATCCGCTCGCTCCCAGAAAGGCCACAGCAAGAGCGCCCCGCTGATCACAAAAATACCACTATGGAAAAAAGAACCCCATGGATATTTAGTTTTCAAGATATATATTTTATTAGTCTGGATAGGGAAATCAGCGATGAAATGAGCCAATAATAAGCGCCAGAAAACAAACATTTTGGTGTCCTGTCTCCTAAATCTCTTTTATATTTGAAAGTCATATTTGAGTCGAATTCCAGGAACGACGACGAAGTCGTATCCACTGCGATACTTCGAGGAGGAGTGACACAGAAGTCGGCCAAAGATGACTTTCCCGAAGGGCTGAGGTCTTTTGCCCAGATACTGTGTTGCTCATCACTTATGTGCCTAAAAGCACACTGCACTCCTCGCGCCTTGTCTCTAGCCAAAATCCCTTCAGCAAATATAAAGAGATTTAGGAAACAGGGCACCTACCTCCTAAACCTTTCTACCTTTTAGGACATAGAGCTTCACTGGTTTTTCTTTGCCCGGTATCGGGACTTCGCTGAGTTCCTGCACTTCCACCAGATCTTTGACTTCCAAATACGTGCTTTCGCTGATCAAAATATCAGTATGAAATTCCTTATTTAAGCTCTCCATACGGGAGGTCAGGTTCACCGTATCGCCGATAACCGTATATTCAGTCTTGTGTTCCGAACCGATATTGCCGGCTACTACTTCCCCGGTATGAACGGCAATACCGATACGCAGGGGCTCTTTCCCCTCCTGCTGGCGTACATTATTGAACTCAGTTAACCTCTCTCGCATCTCCAAGGCGGTTAAAACCGCCCTTCTGGCATCATCCTCATGAGGCATCGCGTCGCCGAATACAGCCAGGATCGCGTCGCCGATAAATTTATCGAGCCGGCCTTCATACTTGACCACCACATCTACCATAATATTGAAATAGCGGTTAAGGAAATCTACCACTTCCTCTGGTTCTATTTTTTCGCTGATACTGGTAAAACTACGAATATCAGATAATAGGATAGTGGCTTTCTTCCGTTCCCCGGAAAGTTGCAGGCGTCCGTCAAGGATTGCCTCAGCCACTTGTTTAGTTACATATCGGCCAAAAGTATTCCTGATCCGGTCACGATCCTTAAGTCCTTTGACCATGCCATTAAAAGAATAAGCCAGGTCCTGTAATTCATCATGACTCCTGATATCAACTTGTACTTCCAGGTTCCCTTGTCCTATCCGGCGGGCAGCATCTGCCAGCCTATTGACCGGACGGACCATCAAGGTTACCATGACAATGGTGATCAGGATCCCCAAGCCCAGCATCGCCCCGGTTATATAAATTATCTTCCGTCTTTTTTCCGCCAAAGCTTTGGTTATGCTTTTCTGCGAGAAACCAATACGTACTGTCCCGGCTTTAAAATTATTACCGACCATGATCGGTACAGCGATATCAAAAAGCTGTTCGTTCTTCAACAGGAAAGGCTGGATAATGATCTGCCTGGTGCCGGCCGCTTTTTTCCCTTCCTCGCTCATATCGGCCCGGCCGATCTTTTCCTTTTCACTATGGGAAATGATCTTCCCCTTACTATCCAACACCATGGCATAAATTACAGCCTGTTCTTTGACCATTTCCTGCACATTGAAATACAGCTGGAAGTCATCCGGCTGGGGGAACAAAGCTTCCCGTACGCTGCGGGCAAAAAATTCCGCCCTGATCTCCATTTCCTTGACCAGTGACTGCTGGGTCTGCTGGAGTACCAGCGTGGCCATCACCCACATAATACTAATGATGATCAAGGACACAATGATACTGAATTTTAAAGCTATTTTACTGACCCCTAATTTCACCGGCCTGCTGCCTCCGCTCTCACTTGATCACCGCTATTTTACACTTACTCTTGCCGCTACTTTTTTCTATTACGCAGATATAACCGCCGCTTTCCACTTTTTTCCCATCCCCATTCCGGCCGTCCCACTCCAGTGAATTTTGGCCGCGGGCCGCATAAACGGTCCAATCCTTGACCAGTTCCCCGATCAGGCTGTAAATGCTTATTTTTACTTCCTGCGCATCGTCCACAAAGAACCTTATCGCGGTTTTTTCCCGGCTGCTGTTAAATGGATTAGGCACATTAAAAAAATCTCCCTGGGCACCGGCTGCCCAGTGGCCTGTTCCTAATACTATTAATACTGCGGTTAATAATAAACTCGTCTTTTTAAAAGTCATGGGGACTCCTTTATTTGCTGCCGATAGCTTCCAGTACGCTTTGCGCTTTAGATACCAGCTTTTCGGCGTTCTCATTGGTCGGGTCCAGGGCTAATATCTGGTTACACCTGTTTATGGTCTCCTGGTATTGGCCTTTTAAGTAAAGATCCGCAGCCTTGTAATAGAGCTGGTTGATCTGCTTTTGATCCACTTTCCTGGTCACCTGGGTCTGCTCTTCTTGTTTTATTTTGTCCAGATACCTTGCTGCCGCATTATTACCCGGATCCAGCCGCAGCGCGGCCCGGAACTCTTTTACGGCGTTGGCCTTATCGCCGTTTTTATATAACAGTTCGCCATTGTCGTAATGATCTTTGATCAATCCTTTGATCTTAAGACGTGTATCAGTGCTCTTCTTGTTGGCGGTTAAATGTTCCGGTTTAATCCGCAAGACCTTCTGGTATTCATTCAGGGCTTCGTTATATCTTTCTTTATCATACAGGTCATCCCCGGCCCTAATGATGTTGTTTATCCTCACTATTTCATTTTCTTTTTCCCTTTCGTTCAGGATCGCCCGGTCTTCCTTGGCCAATTTTTCATTGATCTTGGTTATATATTCCTTAGCCCTCTCATTAGCCGGATCCAACTTAGCCACTTCTTTCCACTGTTCCATGGAATCTACTAGTTTGCCGTCGGCAAACAGGACGTAAGCTTTGCTCACGTGTTGTTCGATTAGTTTCCGGTTGACGATAGCATCGAGCTCTGCGGATACCTTATTTACTTTATCCTGGATCTCTTTGTTTTGCGGGTCCCAGATGAGCGCTTTGTCCCACTCTCCTAAGGCCAGGGCGTATTTCTGGCTATTATAGAGTTCAGCCCCTGATTGATCGAGACCTGCGACTTTCTCTTTTACCGCCTCCCGGCTGTATTGCGCTTCACCAATATAGCCAAACCGGTACGTGACGCTGATCCGGTTACCGAACCCGAGAGCATGCGGCACTGCGGCGTAATCCAGGGTAAACCCTGCCACTGTTATCCCCAAACCGCAGGTTATATTATTATTTATATCCTTACCGATCCGGGCCGCATAATTATTGCCGAACCAGTACTCTACCCCAAAATGGTTCTTGGCCTGGATAAAGCTGGAGTAATCAACATCTGCGGCCAAGACCAGTTTATCCTCCCAGGCGGTTTGCGGCAGGTCAGTTCTATAGGCTACACCGAACTTTGAATAGAAAGGATATTTATCTTTTTCAGTGTTCAATTTAGGCGCCGGGGCCATTAAATTCTGGAAATTAGCCGCCGCGGTTAATTTATTACCGAGGAAATGGTACAGTACCCCGGCATCGATACCGAAAGCTGAAGCAGAATAAATGTCCGCTGATTCAGTCACAGACTTTAAGGTAGTGCCAACAGATAAGCGGCTGGTTAGTTTAGTGGCGTAGGAGAGCAGCAGAGCTTTCTGGCTGAAACTAAAATTAATCGGTTCACTATCCACTGTTTCGCGGCGTTGGAAATTAACGCTGGTAAGGGTGATCATGCTGGCAGCGATGGTACCGTATTTTTCCAGAGGATAGGCAAAACCGATAAAATTATAATTGGTCTCTTCCCAAAGCGGTGCGTAAAAAGTATTCAGTTCATATTTCAGCAGTTGGGCCAGACCGGCAGGATTATAATAGGCGGCTGCGGCATTATCGCTGATCGCGGTAAAACTATTACCCATACCCAGGGCCCTGGCACTGGGACCCAGATGCAGGAAACTGCCTGGCTGACCGCCACTCGCCGCCTGCCCCAGGGCCAGCCCGGGCCAGAGCATGAGCAAGATCATAATGCCAGTAATACTATGTGCTTTACAACACATGATGTACCGCCTTCTGATTGTAATATTCCAACTCATCTGAAAAAAAAGCCACCTGCATTAAACCTAAGACGGTGTAATACAGCTGACTATAGACAAACAATTTTGCAGCACCTGGGCAATATCCATTGTTACGCTCCCCGGCATTATTTTTTATATTTTAAGATAAACTAACTCCCTTGTCAAGGTATTTACGGCTTTCCTGCCGGGTTAAAAAGCAAGGGTTAGCCCTAAACTATAGTAGGAGCTGGTATCTTTATAAACCTCCCGGTATAAATTATAACTGGTATTCAAAATAATCCAGTCATTGAGATAATAATCAAGACCCAATGTATAGGAATCAGCGCTAACACCGGAAACCTCATAAAAATCATCCATTATACTATTAAGCGTACCGTCACTTGGTGTGCTATTTTCATTAAGGGTGAATTGCAGTACTGCGGCATGGAGGTAGCCGGCGCTCACGGTCCAGCGAGATAAAAAGTTCCGGCTGATCAGGACCTCATAACTGAACTTTGGGAATCCTCCCAGGCCTGGGAAGAGGTTAAAGATCCGGGCATTACTTTGCCTGGCGCCGGCGTCATACAGCACTATATCTTCTTCAATATCAGGGCTGTATGTATAATCCGAATATCCCAGATACAATGAGGTATCAGCATAGAAGATTTCAGTAACACCCAGGGTCCAATTGGCCTGCTTAATGGTTTCGCTGGTATTTTTAGCTGCTACAGTAGCCTGCCGGGATCCTCCACGCCTGGTCTGATAATAAACAGTAAAACCTTCTGTATGTACATCATAGACATGATTTATTAAACTATAATCAAGATCAATAATTGTTTGGAAATTAGTACTACGCGAAGATTTTTCATCCAGCCAACCATGGGAAATCATAGTCGTCCCCAGGCCAAAACCATCAGCTTGATAGCTTCCTACTTTCGGCGTGAGGAAAATATTACCCCGGGCGCTGAAAGAATTTGTCATCCTTATGTTCACTCCGGTATGATATACTTGCGTAGAGTCAGTATTAAGATCAGAATCGCTATAACTATAGCTGCAATTCAGGTCCAGCTTCTTAGTTAAACCTAACCTGACGGCAGTATAATTAGCCAGGTAGTCATCCGAGCCGGTAGTCACCGTAGTGCTTATCCCCACTCCGGCATATACCTTTGTTGGCAGCAGAACCTGTAACGCTGCCAGCCCAAAAAAAAATATAGCTGTTCTGCTCATTATTTATTTCTCGCTTTGTTTTGTTTCATCCTTTGCTGGATGACCGCTTGCCGCTGAGCCGGCGGTAATTGCCGGAATTTCCGCATTTTTTGCTTCAGGTCCTGCTGCTGCTGCGGGGTTAATTGCTGCCAGCGGCGGTAATTCTGCCTGATCTGCCGCTGTTCCTGCGGACTTAGTTTTTGCCAACGCTGGTAATTTTCTTTAAGCGTTTTTCTTTCTTTCGGAGAAAGTTGCTGGAAACGCTTATAATTACTTCTCATCCTGGTTTGTTCCTCCGGCGGCAATTCCTTAAACTTTTGCAACCGGGCTTTGATCTCCTTTTTCTGCTCCGGACTTAATTTTTGCCAATTCTGATAGGTCTGCCGCAGCTGCTGTTTCTGTTCCAAGGTCATGTTTTGCCAGCGTTCCTGGTTAGTGCTCTGCCCCCAGAGCACACCGGCAACCAGCAGGAAAACCGCCAGTAAAAACATTCTTTTCCGTAATTTAGTTATTTTCATCAGTTTCTCCCTTATAACCATCTGCTTCTACAGGTACTGTCGTAAACAAAACATCATAGTGTTCCATCAGATCCAAATTATCGACAAATTCATAATCCATTAAAAGATCAATCTCGTCAATAATCTCCTGATCCATTTCATCATGTGTGGCCAATACCAGCGGTATGTTTAGAAAAGTCACCTGTATTAAGATCATTAGGAGCAATCTGCCGGAATTACGCATTATTATCCTCTCAGTTGCTCCGCTTCTTGTAAATTTTCCAGTAGCTCCAGGTCCTGGATCAATTCATAGTTCTCGATCAGCTCCAACTCCTGCACTATCGGCAGGTCAGCTGAAGTCATTTCTGACCCGTGTCGGGACCAACGGGGACTGGAGATAATAATTAACAGCAGTATAAGTGCTCCGGCCAATGCCGGCACTAACCTGCGCGGCGCAAGAAAACCTCGCCACCGGGATAGCGATTCTTTTTCGGCAGACACTGCCTGATACACCTGATGCTGAAAATCCTGCCAAAAGAAAGAGGATTTTTCCTTTTCCACCTGCTCCTTAGCAACCAGAGTTAACGTCTTTTTGATCTGCCCATATGTTTGCCGGCAAGCAACGCAGGTCTCCAGGTGCCCGGCTATTTTTGACATAGCTGGCGAATCAAGTTCCTGGTAGTAGTAATTAACTAATGACCGTTGGATCTTTTTGCACTCCATAACTATCGCTCCTTGAATTCTTTCAATACTTCCTGTAATCGCTGTACCGCCCTGAACAAATGGGATTTTACCGTACCCTCAGCCAAACCGGTAATGCCGGCTATTTCGTTTATCTTTAACTCTTCAAAATGCTTTAAAGCAAAAATTTCTTTCTGTTGCCGCGGTAAAGCCTGAAGTGCCTGTTCCAGCCGCAGTTTTAATTTCTCATTATCGATCAATCTTTGCGGATCGCTATCCAGGCTTTGGTCTGGTATGCTGTTCTCCAAAGATTGTTCCTGGTCTTCATTTTGCCCCTCCGCCTGGCTGAAGTTGAAAGTAAACCGGCTAACCAGATACCGGTGCCGGTGGTAACTACGGCACAAGTTAAGTAAGATCTGGTAAAACCAGGTCTGGAAACTGGCTGTACCGCGAAAAGCATGTACATTTTTATAGACCCTGACAAAACCTTCCTGCGCCAAGTCTTCGGCGTCTTCCGGCCGGCTCACCAGGTGCAGGCAGAAATAATAGGCCCTCTTCTGATATTTTTCCAGCAGCAGCCCGAAGGCTGCCTGGTCGCCGTTTTTGATCTTTTCAATTAGCTGTTGGTCTATATCCTTGCTTTCCACCTGCTACCTCATTAGACGCTAGAGCTAGATAATAGTTTACCCTGGGATTAGGTCTGTACTTAGGACTTTAGACCTACTTCCATACCTACTTCTACAACCTTAACTTAACCACTAACATTGAATTTTAATTTTCCAGTATCTTCTGGGTTGGCAGGGTAAAGATAAACCGGCTGCCGTCATGGATATCGCTTTCTATCCTGATCGAGCCGCCATGGCCTTCGATGATCCTTTTAACCAGGGGCAAACCTAAACCAGCGCCTTCGGTCTGACCGGTGAAACTCTCTTCGATCTGATAAAACAGCTGGAAGATTTTCTCGCGTTCTTCTGGAGGAATGCCGGGACCATTATCGGCAATTGTGAACTCAACAGTTTGGGCAGACAAGTGACGGCAATTGAGGCGTATTTTAGTTTCTTTTTTGCCGGAAAATTTGATCGCATTATCAATCAGATTAAAGAATATATCTTTAATCTTTTCTTCATCACCATAAAGAACGGTAACCCCCTGACAAGACGCGTCAATTTCCAGAGTTACTCCTTTTTGTACCATGACTTCCCGAAAATTAGCGTCAATAGCTTTAAGTATCTCTTGCAGGTCAACTGCTTTACAAGTCAAGTCCAAATCCGTTCCTACAACTATAGTGAACGCCAGGAGCTTATTGATCAGATCGACTAACTGCTGGCCTTGCCGGTCAATATCCTGGAGAGCGTTTAGCTGGAACTCGTCGAACGTTGGCTCTTTTTTTTGCTGCATCATCAGCATACCGGAATATCCCAATATACTGGTTAAAGGAGTACGTAATTTATGAGAAATAGCAGAGAGGAAATTTTGTTTCAGAAACCCTTCTTTTTTAGCTTCAGTAATATCCCGCAGCAGGATAATATAACCTAAGACCTTTTTTTGCTCATCATTGATCCTGGTCATGGCGCATTCCAGGAAATAGTTTTTACCCTCGCGTCTTTTCATTTCGCAGCTGGCGGAGGAATGGGCATGGAGTTCCGGCAATAGAGAAGAAAAGTCATAATATCCCCGCAAGGTGTCCAGGAAATGATGCCGGAGCAGCTGGCTTTTTTCCATTCCCAGGAGTCGTACCGCTGACTCATTCAGCATGATTACCTGATAATTGGCATCAGTTACTACCGCGCCGTCACTCATTCCTTTAAAAACAGCTTCGATCTCTTCCTTTTTTTCCCGGACTTCCTGGAACAGGCGGGCATTTTCAATCGCTACGGCTGCCTGGGCAGCCAAGGCTTCCAGGATGTGCTGGTCTTCCGCGGTGAAGTCCCCGTTATCTTTTTTATTAATGACTTCCATAACCCCGCTGATCTTATCCTTATAGATCAACGGCACGCACATCATAGACCTGGTCTTAAAACTTGATTTGGAATCAGCCCGTGAGCTCCAGCGGGTATCCTTTTCGACGTCATTGACGATGAGAGCCTTTCTTTCCCGGGCCACCCAACCGGCAATGCCTTCCCCGATCTTCAGCCGGATCTGTTTTACCTGCTCGCCTTTCTCTCCCAGGGCAATATCAAAGACCAGCTCATTGGTCGCCGGGTCCAGCAGCATCAGGCTGCCGGCTTCAGCCTTCACTACCACTGCTGCCTGGTCCACTATAATAGTCAACAATTTATCCAGGTCCAGGGTTGAATTCAAGATCTTATTTATTTCCAGCAATTGTGCTAAATCATTGGCATCCATATGGCCTCTTATATCTTAGAAATCTTCGTATTTAATTGTGGCCAGCAGTCTAAACAAAAGGATGGATATTTAATATCGATCTCATGCAGGTTGCGGGCATGATACATCAGGCACTTGTTATCCTGGCACAGGCTAAGACCCAGTAGCAAAGCTATTTCCCGCAGGATCAATTTCAGGACACGGGCCTGGAAGACCGCTTCATTGGCCGGTAATTTATAGAACTCCGGGCGCAAACGGGGCAAAGCCACAAGGCCCATCCTCCGGCTATGTTCCTCACGGTTATAAATAAAATCATCTTCGGATTCAGAAATATCAGCTTCCACCAGGCCGATCAAAAACTTTTGTTGGTTATTACTAAGCAGGTGGGCCAGGCGGGCCAAGACAAAGGCTGGAGTGTTTTTTTCCGGCAAGGCCACGGCAGGATGGATTTCTACCAAAAGCGCACTATCTTTTAATTTATCCTTTACTTGTGCCGTAAGCAAAGCGACCAATGATTCTGGTATTTTTCCGATTGGGACGAGGCCAATTCTGATCATAACGTTTAAGCAACCTTTGGATTAAGCGCTTCTTGCAGTACGTCAGCCAGTTTATCAACCAGGACGAATTTCACTTGTTCCCGGATTTCCTGGGGAATATCTTCCAGGTCGCCTTCGTTTTTTTTAGGTAAGATGATCGTCTTGATGCCAGCCAAGTGCGCGGCCAGCACTTTTTCTTTAATCCCGCCTACCGGCAGGACCTCGCCGCGCAGGGTGATCTCGCCGGTCATGGCCAAATCATGTTTGATGGCTCTCTCGCTCAACAGGGAAACCAGCGACGTAGCCATGGTAACGCCGGCAGAGGGACCGTCCTTCGGTATAGCGCCCGCGGGAACGTGCACATGGATATCCATGGTCTCAAAGAAATCGTCCGCGATATTCAGGTCCTGGGAATGAGACCGGATATAACTTAACGCCGCCTGGGCTGATTCTTTCATTACATCGCCCAATTGTCCGGTTAAGGTTAATCCTTTATTGCCCCGCATTTTAGATGATTCAATAAACAGGATCTCCCCTCCCATCGGGGTCCAAGCCATGCCTGTCGCCACTCCGATAGCATCTTTTTTCTCGGCTACCTCTGGAATAAATTTTTGCGGACCTAAAAATTCCTGTATATTCTGGTCAGTAACCGTAACTTTATTCGTAATACCTTCGGCTACCTTAGTAGCTACCTTGCGGCAGACTCCGGCAATTTCCCGCTCCAAATTGCGCAGTCCGGCTTCCTTGGAATAACTGGTAATGATCCGCAAGACCCCGGCTGGCGTAAATTCAATATTTGCGTCGCTAAGCCCATGTTCCTTAGTCTGCCGGGGGATCAAATACTTCTGGGTAATTAATAATTTTTCATTCTGGGTATAGCCTGGCAGCTCCAGCACCTCCATGCGGTCGCGCAAGGCCGGCGGCACGGGATCAAGGATATTTCCAGTAGCAATAAAAATAACCCGGGACAGGTCAAAGGGCACATCCAGGTAATGATCGGAAAAAGAATTATTCTGCTCCGGATCCAGTACTTCCAATAACGCGCTGGCCGGGTCGCCGCGGAAATCTTCGCCGATCTTGTCTATTTCATCCAGCATAAAGACCGGATTATTGCTTTCCGCCCGGCGAATACCCTGGATGATCCGGCCCGGCAAACTGCCGACATAAGTACGGCGATGCCCGCGGATCTCAGCCTCATCCCTGATCCCGCCCAGGGAGATGCGCACAAATTTGCGGCCCAAAGCCCTGGCGATGGACCTTCCCAAAGATGTTTTCCCGGTGCCCGGAGGCCCGATGAAACACAATATCGGCCCTTTAGCTTCTGGCCGCAATTTCCTGACTGCCAGGTATTCCAGGATCCGCTGTTTCACTTTTTCCAGGTCATAATGGTCTTCATCTAATATTTGCCTGGCCTTGGTAATGTCCAGCATATCCGCTGTAGCTTTACTCCAGGGCAGGCCGGTCAGCCAATCCAGATAGGTACGGCTCACGGTATATTCAGCAGCGGCAAAAGGCATTTTCATTAAACGCAATAACTCACGTTCTGCTTCTTTTTCTACCTCTGGCGGCATTTTAGCTTCCTTGATCTTGATCTTCAATTCGTTCAACTCAATAGTTTTTTCATCGCCTTCACCGAGTTCCCGCTGGATCGCTTCCATCTGCTTGCGCAGGAAAAATTCTTTTTGCGTGCGGTCAACTTCTGTCCGTACCTGCGACTGGATCTTACTTCCCAGCTCCAAAACCGCCAGCTCTTCCGTCAAATAAACGGTCAAGCGTTCCAGCCGCCGCTTAATATCGATGATTTCCAGCAACTCCTGCTTGATCCTGATATCCAGGGTTAGATTGGAGGAAACAAAATCGCTTAGTTTATTAGGGGATTCAATATTCATGGCCGCAATATATACTTCTTCGCTCAAATAAGGAGCCAGGTTCACCAGTTTCTGGAACAGGGATAGAACATTGCGCATCATGGCTTGTACTTCCAGGCTTCTTTCTTCAACCTCTTCCAGTACCTCTACCCGGCCTTTGAGATACGGCTCGGCCTGGACAATACCTTTTAATTTAGCCCGGCTTAGTCCCTGCACGATCAGGCGCAAAGAGCCGTCAGGGAACTTCAGCATTTTCAAGATGAGCACAACGGTACCCATATCATAAAGATCATTTACCTGCGGGTCTTCGGCATTGGCATCTTTCTGGGAAAAAAGAGCAATGATCTTATCCTTGACCAAGGCATCTTCTACCAGCTTGATCGATTTCTCCCGGCCGATGATGATCGGGCTCACCACAAAAGGGTAAAAAACCGTATCCCGGACCGGCAAGATCGGCACCTCGGTAGGCAGGTCTATGCGCACTTTTTCTTCATACATACAAACTCCTCGTCTAGGTCAGTTATTTTTTCTTAGGTACAATGATTTCAATAAAACCTTTGGCGCAGGTGGTTCTGATCCTACCTACCGCCTGGGCCGTCGGCAAAGGCACGATCCGTTCAAAAGCGCCATAATGTATTTCCATCTGGTAATAATTAGTTTTTACGACAGCCCGGGTTTCCCGGCGTTTGCCGCGGATATGCAAAATATTATTGTTATACTTCACTTCGACATCTTTACGGCTGACTCCAGGCACTTCCAGGCAGACCATGATATTCCGCGGGGTTTCATAAACATCACATGGCGGGCACCAGGCCTGCTGACAGCTCATCCGGGGAGGAGTTTTACATTTCAGCAACTGGGTAAAGAGTTTATTCATTTCATAGGACAGAACGCTAAAATTAGTAAACAGATCTTCTTTAGAACTATTCATTTTTTCTTTTCCTTATCCGTTCTTTTTGTTTCTTTTGGCGTTTTCCCGCCGGTAAACATTTGCTGGATCATCTCATAAGCCAGGCGTGGCTGACGCGTATTAAGCCCGTTAACCAAGGTTTTATCCAGGGCAACCAGGCCCCACCATTCTTCGTTCATATTCATATTTCTTTCCGCTTTTATATCTTTCCAATAAGCCCCGTTCGACCAGCAAGCGTCAGTATCATGCTCGATCAGGCTGCCGCCTTCGCGCTTCCACCATTCATCGCTCCACTCAAAGAGAAAGCCGCCCAGGGAATTGCCGAAGCCCAGTCCGCCCATGGCGTTTTCCGCTATTTCTTTCCACTGGCTCTTAATAAAATCAGCCTGGAACTGCTGGTCCTCGCATTTTTTGTACGCATCATAGGCATCACAGCCAAATTCCAGCAAGAGCACCGGTTTCTTCCATTCCCGGTCCACTTCCCGCCAAAAATTGCCGAAACTCTTGCCGCGGTAACAAACCGAACCCAGCACGTCAATATGGGAATCATAGCGTGCCGCCATGGAGACCGAAGCCAGGTCCCCATTACCCAGCACCACAGGGTGATCCGGATCCAGTTGTTTGATCTTGCCGGCCAGTTTATTCACAAATGAATAATATATTTTAGCCTGGGCCATTTTCTTCTTTTGCGGATCCTTGATCTTTTCCAATTCGGGACTGGTCCAGTAGTTAATTTTCTGCGGCGCAAAGGAATAATTGTTCTCATTGCCCAGGACCCACATCAGGATACCCGGTGTGTCTTTATAAGCCTTGACCATATCCAGGACTTCTTTAGTCACTAATTCCTGGAATTTGGGACTGGCATAATCCGCCTGCCACCAATCCAGCCAATGGCCCATGACCGTGCTGATCTCAAAGTTTTTATACAGGTCGGTGATCACTCTTTTCGTCTGGTAAATATTCTCGCCAGGCTGGTAAAAGCGGACGGTATTGATACCTGCTTCTTTCATCATCTGCCCATCCAGCAGCCAGGGCCGGTTCGGGTCACCGCAAAAATTATAATCAGCATTGCCGCCGATCGGGACCGGGTGATAGCAAACTCCGCGGATAAAATACAATTGCCCATTAACCAGCAATTGATACTGTCCCATCACATTTTTTACGATCTCCACTTTTGCCCGCGCCCAGACTGACGCAGCATTGAAATTGATTAGCATCAATAAACAACAAAAACAAATTATTCGTTTCACCCTGTTAGACCTCACTTCCTGAAAGGTTACATTCGTATTAAGCTGAATTATAACAAATATTTTTTCACTTCTGCCAGCAAGACTTCCGGCCGGAACGGTTTAACCACATAGCTATTAGCCCTGGATTTTTTAGCTTCGATCATGGCTTCTCTCTGGCTCTTCGCAGTCAATATTATTATCGGTATCTGTTTCAGGCCCGGGTCATTCTTGACCTGGGTGCAAACCTGCAGGCCATCGATTTTCGGCATCATTATATCCAGGACCAGCAAATCCGGCTTTTCACTGGGTATCATAGCTAAAGCTTCTTCCCCGTCTGCCGCTGTTATTACTTCATATCCACTGGCTTCCAAACGCGATTTCACCAGTAGCAGTAATTTGGGTTCATCATCAACCAATAAAATTTTATTCCCCATTTTTATCTCTCATTTTTCTTGCTTAGTTCTTTAACCATGCCCAGCAATACTGCTGGTGAAAAAGGCTTCATGATCACATAATCTACTCCTAAAGAACGGCATTGCTCTTCCAGTTCCCGGACATTAGACGCAGTAAAAATAATGATCGGGATCTTGGCAAATTCAGGATCAGCTTTTAATTGTTTAGCTACTTCGTAGCCATTGAGATCAGGCATGACAATATCCAATAGGATCAGGTCAGGCTTTTCCTCTTTTACCTTTTCCAGGGCTTGTGAACCGCCATAAGCAGTGACTACATCAAAACCATTGGCTTCGAGCCTGGATTTTAAGAGGATACGCACATGAGGTTCGTCATCCACTACCAGTATTTTTTTATTAGTACTCATTTTGCCTCCTCTAATTTGCTCTTGGCAAGCTTCAGTAATCCCTCTGCTTCGTGTCCATCTTCCGGATACATAACCAGCGCGGAAGATAAACCATCAACAGGCACCTGCTTTTCCCGGCAGTTCTCGATAATGCGCTGGGACAGGGAATTGGCTCCTGGCCGGGCCGTCCTGACCAGGACAACAAGCAAAGTGCGCTCCTCAAACCGTACTACCAGGTCATCTGCTCTCCTGACAGTATATCTGGCTACTGTTTCGATCCCGTCCAGGATAGACATGGCCTGCGGCGTATCCTGGGCTGGCTTGATCAAGATCAAAGCCAAAGCCTCATACTCTTTCTTGGCTTTATCCAGTTGGTCCCTAAAGAGATCATGAAAAACCGTATCGGCTGATAATTTTGGCAGGGTAAAAATAAATTTACTGCCTTTTTCCAGATCGCTTTGTACGCGGATACGGCCGCCATGCATCTCCACCAAGCTCTTACTGATCGCTAAGCCCAGGCCCGTACCGCGATATCCCGGCCCGGTTGTCCGGTTGATCTGCTCGAACCGGTCGAATATTTTATGGAAGTTTTCTGCGGCGATCCCCCGGCCATGGTCTTCTACCATTACTTCGATCTCTAGACCTTTATCCATCAGGTAAATTCCCACTTCTCCCTTATCCTGAGAGAACTTAATGGCATTATCTATCAAATTACTAAGTACTTGTTTTATCCGGTCCTCATCAAAATATAAAATAAAACCCGGCAGGCCCAAATGCAACCCTAAGGTGATCTGACGCTCCCGGCTCTTTATCTCCAGATTATTAACCACAGCCCTGATCACCGGTACGATATCATGTTCTGTCTTATTTAAAGTAACCTTGCCTGCCTCGATCTTGGAAACATCCAGCAGGTCATTGATAATCCTGGTCAGCCGGTCAATTTCTTCCGTGGCGATGTGCAGGAATTCTTTTTGGCTCTGGTTAAGTTCTCCTTTAATGCCTTCGAGGACTTGGGCAATAGATTCACGGATACAGGTGATCGGAGTTCTCAATTCATGGGAGACCGTAGAAATGAATTCAGTCTTTAGCCGCTCCGCCTCCTTTTGCCTGGTCACATCCCGGAAAGCCAGGGCCAACCCGATCATTTCATTCTCTTCCTTAAAAACAGGAGCGATATCAAAATGCAGGATCCGGCTGGGATCTTCACCCAATTTTATTTCTTTACTGATAACTTTGCTTTTTTCCCATGATTCTACCAAGCTCAGGTCCAGCCCTGCACTAGTTAATATTTCCAGCATTTTAGCGTAATCTTGCTCATCCTTCTGGCATCCCAGCAAGCGCCGGGCCATATCATTACTCACCGCGATCTGGCCATTTTTATCCAGCATGATCACGCCTTCGTTCAGCGATTCAACGAGAACCGAGATCTTTTCATTCCACTCCTGGAGTTTGCCCTGCATGGCTTGCATTTCTTGCCTGTTTTCCTCAAAATCTTCCAGCAGAGAAAGCATTATCTCCCTGGATTCTTTGGCCTCCTGCAAAGCCTGTTCCAATTTACTGGTGCGCTCCCGGATATTATCTTCCAAAGTTGAACTGTACTGCTCCAACGCTTTTTTGGAACTATTAAGTTCTTCGATCATTTGCAGATTTTCCCGCAAATCAGTCCCGACCAGGATCATACCGTCAATTTCATTCTTCTTGTCCCGAACCATAGTGCAGGAAAGGCTGACCGGAATAGGGACCAAGGTCTTGGTGCGGTATTTAACGATCACATTACGGGTCGGATGCTTCTTAGTTTTAGCTAGCAGGTCAGTCAGGATCTCAACACTATCCCCTTCCTGGAATAAAATATCTACGCTTTTATTATGCAGCTCTTCCCAGGTATAGCCCAGCAAGTTTAGAGTCACCTTATTTACTTCCCGGATAGTCCCGTCACCGTGCAATACCACCAATGAATCGCTCATACTATTAATAATGTTTTCAAAGAAAAGTTTACGGTCAGTTATATCCTGATGCGCAGTCTTCAGGTCAGTGATCATCCAATTAAAAGACTGGGCCAATTGTTCAATCTCATCCCCGGTTTTGATATTAGACCGGATATTCAGGTCCCCGGTAGAGACTTTTTGCATCGCTTTTTGCAATGAGGAAATGGAATCAACTATCCGGCGGCTGAAAAACACATTAAAAGGGATCAGGATGAGCAATAATCCGACGGCCAGGGCAAATTGCCGGGCGAACATCTGCCTGATCGGGGCAAAGGCGATGGTTGTTTCTTGCGATAAAATGACGAACCAGCGGATCTTGTTAGCCAGTAGAAGATTATTTTCTACCCCGGCATAAGTAATAATAGCCTGGTGTCCGTTAATATCATTACTGACTATCCAAGCTTCTCTTCCTGTGGCAATGAGAGCCTTTACCTTTTTCTGGAAATCACTATTAGCTCTCTGCCCCTTTACTTCACTAAAAAGTATTGTCCCGGTACTATCAGCCAAAAGCGCCATACTGCCCGGTATATACTTGATTACGGCCATAGCTTGTAATTCTTTTCTGATATCAAAGACTTCTTTTAAAATGCCGATAACATTCCCCTGGCTATCCCTGACCGGCACGCAAATCGGTATAGCCCAAGTCTGGCTCGATTCATCATATTCAACTTGTCCGATATATACTTTTCCCTCGCCTTTTTGAAAAGTTTTTTGCCACCATTCCTCGTCTGCCTGGTAAAAATCAGAGGTTTTATTGGAGGTGGCTACCAGCCCGCCAAACCTGTCAGTAACGAATATTTCAGTAATTCTTTCTCTAATCTTTTTGTTCTTTTGTAATTGTTCACTGAAGCTAGTGCGCATATAATTCTGTACTAGTGCAGAATCTGGCGCGGCTGCCAGCCATTGCTGGTCCATACTGGCAAAGTAGCTATTCCTATCAACAATATTGCCATATGAGGCATTAGCCTGCTGCAATGATGTTTTAAAACTAAAACGGTCTGCAAAAACAGTTACATTGCCAACTTCTTCCTTGACGAGTGAGGAGATATTATCAGCTATTAAGTTGGCGCGGTTAGACAGATGGGTCCTGATAGTTTGTTTCATAATAGTGGAAATAGAATAGTAACTATACATGCTAACACCAGCCAGAACTATGCAGGTCAATAGCAGGTTATTTACCAATATTTTTTCTCTGAGGCTGGTCATTCTCATACAGTTTGTGTACCTCTGTTTTTAGCTAGTTCCTGCTTTAATGAATCAACTTGCTCTTTTAACTCAATGATTCGTTTTTCCCGGTCTATAGTAGTCCTGTGTAGTAATCGCATTTCCTCTATTTTCTGGCTCAATTCTTTTCTGGAATTATCCAATTCCTCAATAATTTTTCCAGTCTTGGAAAACACCCTGATCGCGCTAATAGTCCCGACAACCTGATTTTTCTTATCTTTCAGGGCAACTATATCAGCAAGTACCTGCGTCCCTTTTTGACTATGAAAAGATACTTCTTTGATTGCCCCCTGGGTGAATACTTTTTCAAATTCTTTAGCAAAAACCATCCGGTCATCCGGTAGGACGATATTTTTGATATCTTTATTTAATAGATCTTCACGGTTTAAACCGGTTTCTTCAAGAATAATATCGTTGCAAAACAGGACTTTGCCTTTAGCCTCAGTCCTGATTATGCCTTCAGGCATAGTTTTCAATATAATATCCAGATCCTGTTTCTGCTGTATGAGCTCATCATTGGTTGACCGTAGTTCATCTTCTGTTGCCCGCAATTCCTGGTTAGTCGCCTGCAGTTCCTGATTGGCTGCTTGTGCCGATATATTGGCGTTATGCAACTCCTGGATCAGCTCCTGATATTGCCGGGCGATCACGCTTTTAAGAATGACCAGGGAAACTAAAGCCATTAGAGTCACAAAAATAATAGTCAATATATGCGCCAGCCATACATTATTAATAATGAATATTTCAGTTTTCAAAAATTCGAAAACCACGATCAGAATAAAAATAAGCAGCGTATATGGCAGCATAAGTTGCCTGATTTTATTATTGTCCATGCTGACTTTGCTCCAGGTCTTTTAGTTTTTTCTTCAGCTCGATGATCCTTTTTTCCCGTTCCAGAGTCACTTTATTGAACCGCTCCAGATCTCTCACCCGTTTTTGCAGTTCATCGTTCATCCGGGTGCGTTCAGTGATATCACGGGCTATGGCTAGTATTCCCTGTGGCTGTCCGGACTGATCGCGTATAAAATTGAAAACAATCTCCGCAATAATTATGGAACCGTTTTTATGATTCAATTCTATTTCCAAGATCCGTGACCGGGAGACATCTTTGACGCCTGCTTTTTCACGAGCTATTTCTTCAGCTAAGACCTTCCGGGCTAATTCGTATGACCGCGCCGAGAAAGCTTCAGCCATAGATATCTGCATCGCTTCTTCAGCAGTATAACCTACCAGGCGCGTAATCGAAGGGCTAAAATAGGTCGGCTTCATTTGTAGATCTATGGTCCAAATGACATCTGTCGCATTCTCAGCCAGTAACCGGTAACTGTATTCACTCTGCCGCAGCGCTTCCTCTGCCTTCCTGCGTTCGGTGATGTCCCGTACCACGTGTACGATCTTGTCCACTTTGCCAGTATCATCCAATATCGGCGAAACCGTAACCGAGATCCAGCGATTCAGCGTTACCTCAAATAATTCGACGCGTTCTTCCTTCTGTGAAGACATGAACTTTTCCATTGGGCAGCCGGTCTGGGGACGGTTCTGGTTATGGAAGA
>JAQTPL010000018.1 GCA_028712895.1 bacterium
AAAAAACTCCGTTTTTTTAGTTATTAGCTCATAGCTGTTAGCTCTTAGGAATAATAAACAAAAAACCTATCCTACGAGCTATGAGCTTCGAGCTAATTGCTAATCTAGTGCTTAAAATGTCTCTCGCCGGTGAATACCATGGCGATATTATTTTCATTACAGGCCTGGATCACTTCTTCATCACGCACTGAACCACCGGGTTGTATGACTGCAGTGGCTCCGGCTTTAGCCGCAGCATCGACACCGTCACGGAATGGAAAAAAGGCATCACTGGCTAAGACTGTGCCTTTAGTGTTCAGGCCATGTTTCTGCGCCTTTAGTACCGCGATCTCGCTGGAATCGACACGGCTGGTCTGTCCGCCCCCGATCCCGATAGTCTGGTCTTTAGTGGCGTAAACAATGGCGTTGGATTTGACATTCTTACAAACAGTCCAAGCAAATATAAGGGCTGACATTTCTGCTTCTGTCGGATTTCGTTTCGTGACTATTTTTAAGTCAGTTATGTTTCTCAAGATATCCTTTTCCTGGGCCAGGAATCCGCCGCTAATTTTCTTAAAATCGATGTCAGGTACCGGCAATTTCGGCAACGGCAATTCAATAATACGCAGGTTTTTCTTCTCTTTTAGTACTTTTATGGCTTCTTCTGTGTAAGCCGGGGCAATGGTCAACTCCAAAAACAGCTTAATCATTTCCCTGGCGGTTTCTTCATCAATGGTAAAGCTGGTAGCCATAATTCCGCCAAAGGCGCTGGCCGGGTCACAGGCCAGGGCGCGCTGATAAGCTTCCAACAGTACATTTCCTTTAGCTACTCCGCAAGGATTGTTATGCTTAACTATAGCTGCTACTTTTTCCTGGCCAAAATCCTTAACAATGTTCCAGGCTGCTTCCAGGTCAAGAAGGTTATTGAAGGATAATTCCTTGCCGTGCAATTGCTTTAAATTTACCAGATCTAGCCGGTTATGCGCTCCCGCTTGCCGGTATAAAGCAGCTTGCTGATGCGGATTTTCCCCGTAACGCAGCGCCTGCACTTTGGTGAGTTTTAGGAGAAAAGTGTCGGGTAACAGGGCTCCCTCCTGTTCCGGCTGTTGCGCGAAATAATTACTGATAATGGCGTCATACCCTGCGGTATGCGTAAAAACCTTGCCTGCCAATTTTTCTTTCAGGGGCAGGGATATCTCCCCGTTATTTTTATTTAATTCCTTGATAATTAGTTCATAATCAAGAGGATCGCAGATAACCGCTACATCCTGGTAATTTTTGGCTGCTGAACGAAGCATAGCAGGTCCGCCAATGTCAATATTTTCAATAATCTCTTCCTTGGTGACATTGGGCTTATTTAAGGTTTTCTCGAACGGGTAAAGGTTGACAACTACCAGATCTATATATTCAAGGCCATGTTTCTTAACCTGGGCCTGATGATCCGCATTTTGACGCAAGGCCAGCAATCCTCCGTGTATTTTTGGATGCAGTGTTTTAACCCGGCCATCCAGCATTTCGGCAAAGCCGGTAAAATCGCTGACATCTTTGACTGCCAGTCCCTGTTCTTTCAGGAACCTGGATGTACCGCCGGTTGACAATATTTCTACATTAAGCTTCTGTAATGTCCTGGCCAGTGAGTCCAGGCCGGTTTTGTCGCTGACGCTGATCAGAGCTCTTTTAATTTTTGTCATAAAAATCCTTCTATGTTCTATCATTAGACAATAAAACACTTGTACTAAGAAAGTAATTAATTCTAAGTTGAGTTAATTCTTTATGAAATTAACTAATCAGTGGCCACTGATTTTTAAATCATTCGTGGATGACTAGCAAATGTCTATCTTTTCTTTTTTTTCTTGGCTACTTTTTTCTTCTTCTTTGCCATTATCATCCCCCCCTTCTTCAAGCTTTTTGTTTATTCTCTGCTTCTTCTTTCAGGATAGCTACCAGGGCTGATACTACATCCGGATCAAATTGAGTGCCGGAATTTCTCTCTATCTCCGCGATGGCCATTCCCATAGGGAATCTTTCGTGGTACGGCCGGTCGCTGGTCATGGCATCATAACTGTCAGCTACAGAAAGGATCCTGGCGCCTAAAGGTATATCTTCCCTGGCTAAACCTTCAGGATAGCCATGTCCGTCAAAACGCTCATGATGATACCTGATTATCGGTAAGATGTTACCCAGGATCTTCATCGGGCTTAAAATGTTTATACCCATGATCGGATGGGTCTTGATCACCTTCCAGTCCTCGTCGTTCAGGGTTTCCTTTTTATTCAGGATCTCTGATTTGATACCGATTTTGCCGATGTCATGAATAAGCGATGCTTTGTGGATCACTTCTATATCTTCGGATTTCAGCCCCATATACTCAGCTATTTTAACAGCGTATTCAGTCACCCTTTCCGTATGGCCGGAAGTATAGGCATCTTTTGTTTCCAGGGCCTTGGCCAATGTGGCTATCATGCCCAGGTAAACTTCTTTTGTTTTGGCCTCTTCGACCAATAATTTATTGACCATTAAATCAAATGACCTGGCCAGCTGGCCTATTTCATCCTGGGCGCTGATATTGACAGTAATATCCCTGTTGCCGGCCGCAAAACTATTCATTTCTTCGATCAATTGCCGGATCGGCTTAACCGATTGTTTGATAAAAAGCATTATAACCAGGGCCAGGATAATGATCAGCGACAGTAAGATGATGATATTCCGGTTGTATATAGAACTGATGATCGCACGGCTGTCTTTCTGCGTCTGCTGTAATATCTGCTGAGTGCGTTCATTGATCGCCGTCAGGATAATGGAATATTCATCGACATAAGCCGTGGCCGCAACGCCCAATTTTACATGATCAGCTGTTTTCAAAGAAATTGCCCGCAGGTACATATATTTTTTTCTGATCTTGCCGTTTGGTTCGCGCCAGTTGTAAAAACCGCCAAGCTCCTTGCCTCCAGAGGCCACATGCTCTTGGATCAGACTGCCGAATTCAGGCAAGTCTTGGGCCAGGTCAAGCAAGCTTTTATTTCTGATCTCCTGATTAGGATGAAAGCGGTTGATGCCGCTGGGTATCTCATGTATAGCAGTATAACCGTTTTCGCCTATTTTTTGCAAGGCGATTCTTTCAAAATTCTTTTGCTGCTGCAAATCGGCCAGAGTGTATTTTGGATGCGCCGCCAGATATAACTCGATTTCCTGGGCGACATGAGCCGATATTTCTTTCACATTCTGCTGGGCCAGGCCTTCAATAATTCTTTTTGATTCCTGGAAATTATTTTGCTGGACCGCTTCCGTGTTCAGGCTGAACAGTTTAAAAACCTTGTTCAGGTCGACAATAGCAATTGATGAAACCAGGATCAGCGGGATCAGCGCCAGGCATAATAAAACAACGATAAGTTTTTCGGTTAAGGAAGATTTCATTTATTATTCAACCAAACTCTTTTGCCGACTATGTGCAATTTTCCATCGGCAAAATACTTAATTGCCAGCGGGTATAGTTTATGCTCTATTTTTAAAATACGTTTAGCCAGGCTGTCGGCTGTATCATCATCTTTCACCGGGACAACCTCCTGTACGATGATCGGGCCGGTATCGCACCCCTCGTCGACAAAATGAACGGTACAGCCGGAATATTTAGCTCCTGATCTCAAGACTGCCTCGTGAACATGATGGCCATACATTCCCGTGCCGCCGAAAGACGGCAGGAGAGCAGGGTGGATATTCATTGCCTGCAGGGGAAAATTCTTTACAAAATATGGGGTAAGAATGCTCATGAACCCGGCCAGGCACACCAATCCAACTCCTCTTTGCTTTAACTCATCGGTCAAAGTACGGGTATAAGCTTCCCGGTCAGGATAATTTTTAGGATCAATATATAAGGTCGGTATCTTATACTTACCCGCCCTGGTCAAAGCATAAGCATCAGCTTTATTGCTGATGACAATGCTGATCTCGGCTTTTACCTTATGGCGGCGCACCGCATCAATAATGGCTTGCAAATTGCTGCCGCTTCCAGAAACTAAGACGCCTATTTTTAAAGGAGTTTTTTTCAAACTATTTTTACCTCATCCTTGTTCCCTTTAGTTACCTGGCCGATGATGATCGAGCCCTTGAGCAGTGCTGAGACCCTGGGCACATCTTTTTCCGCGACGATCAGGACCAGGCCGATGCCCATGTTGAAAGTACGGTACATCTCTTTAAAAGGGACTTTTCCTTTTTCCTGCATAACTACAAATACCGGCGGTATTTTCCAGTTTCCTTCCTGGATGACTACCTGGCAGTGAGCCGGCAAGATACGGGGAATATTATCCAGGAACCCGCCACCGGTAATATGGGCTATACCTTTGATGGCAGATGGCAGACGGCGGACGGCAGATAGTACTTCCTGCACATATATTTTCGTAGGTGCGAATAATTCTTTCTGATATTTCTTTAATTCGCGGTCAGTGAATATTTTCCTGATCAGGGAATACCCGTTAGAATGCGGACCACTGGACGGCAGTCCCAGGACAATATCGCCGGGCCTTATTTTTGAGCCGTCTATGATCTTGCTTTTATCAACTACCCCGACGACAAAACCAGCCAGGTCATATTCGCCGGCAGGATAAAATCCCGGCATTTCCGCAGTTTCCCCGCCGATCAGGGTGCAATTAGCCTGTTTACATCCAGCCGCGATTCCGCTGATCACCTGCGCCGCAATTTTGGGATCTAATTTCCCGCAGGCAAAATAATCCAGGAAAAACAGCGGTTCCGCGCCGCACGTAATAATATCATTAACACTCATGGCTACCAGGTCCAGGCCTACAGTATTATGTTTGTTTAATAAGAATGCCAGCTTTAATTTGGTACCTACACCGTCAGTGGAGGAAACTAATACCGGATGTTTGTATTTTTTAAATTTGCCGTCAAATAAAGCGCTAAATCCGCCGATATCCGCTATAACTTCAGGCCGCCTTGTTGCTTTAGCCAAAGGTTTGATCATTTCCACTAATCTTTCACCAGCATTGATATTTACACCTGCTTTACGATAATCCAAAATTAACTCCTCGTTTTACTAGCTCGTAGCTCTTAGCTCGTAGCTCGTAGGTATGGTTATTTTGTTTATTAATTTTTGCTATCAGCTATGAGCAATGAACTAAGTTGCTTTATTTCTGCTGCCTGGCTTAAAGAACGGCAACCCTTCCTTACACAAGGGACATTGCGCTGGTTCAAAAGTTTTAACCTGCAATGGCAGCAGGTATTGGCTGGGAACGCCAAAGGAAATCTCTTTTTCACTGCGATTAATGATGGCTCCGACTCCCACTACTTTAGCCCCGGCCTGTTCAACTGTTGCCATGACTTCCTTAGTCGATCCTCCGGTCGTAAATACATCTTCAATGACGATCAGCTTTTCTCCGGGCGTAATACTAAATCCCCGGCGCAGGGTCATTTGCCCGTCTTGCCGTTCCGTAAAAATAAAGCGCACTCCCAAAGCTTTAGCTACTTCATAACCGATGATCAAGCCTCCTAACGCCGGGCTGATCACTGTATCAATGGACGATATTTTAAACTTTTCCGCCAAAGACTGTCCCAGTTTTTTGGCCAGCTTTGGATGCTGCAATACCAAAGCGCATTGCAGGTATCTTTCGCTATGCAGTCCACTGGACAATAAAAAATGACCTTTTAACAGGGCATTATTGTTTTGGAATATTTCAAGTACTGCTTGCGGTGTGATCATCGTTCACCTATATCTTTTAATATGGCTAAGGTCGCGGCACGCACATCAGCTGCTTCCAGTACCGGTCTGCCGACTACAATAAAATCCGCTCCGGATTTAACTGCTTCAGCAGCGCTCATCGTCCTTTTCTGATCGTCGCTGCTTTTTTTGACCCGTACGCCCGGGGTTACAATGGTAAAAGTATCTCCCACCAGGGGACGGATCAGGCTGATCTCCCGGGGCGAACAGATAATACCGTCAAGCTGGTTATCTTTAGCCATTTTGGCGAAAATACCGACCTGGTCTTTAACCGGGTTCCGGTAACCTATTTGTTTCAGGTTATCATCATTCAAGCTGGTCAGGACCGAGACTCCCCATAGCTGCGGCCTGGGTTGCACCGCGGCAGCAGCCAGCAGCATTTCCCTGCCTCCGACGACATGCAAGGTCATTGACAGTACTCCCATTTTTTGCCCGGACTCCACAGCTTTGGCTACAGTATTAGGAATGTCATGCAGTTTAAGGTCCAGGAAAACCTTGACCCCTTTATCCATGATCCTTTTAACAATATCCGGCCCAGCAGCAGTGAAGAGCTGCAATCCTACTTTAAAGATGTCAGTGATATCAGCCAGCTGGTCTACCAGCTTTATGGCTTTTTCCTGATCTTCTACGTCGAGAGCTACGATCAGCTTACTTAGCATCTAAACTCCCTACTAGTTGTTTGAGTTGTCCGATCTTATTATCTTTTATGTAGTGCTGTAATCCTTTAATGATATTGATGGGTATTTTAGGGTCCACGAAATTACCAACGCCCACGGCAATCGCACTGGCTCCGGTGATAATGAACTCCAGTGCGTCATTTAAATTCATTATGCCGCCCATTCCGATGACGGGTATCTTTACTGCTTTTTTTACTTCATATACTTTATAGAGGGCTTGCGGCTTGATCGCCGGGCCGCACAGACCGGCGACAATGTTCTTGAACACCGGTTTTTTGGTCTTCAGGTCAATAGCCATGGCATTGAACGTATTGACTACGGCAATTGCCTCGGCCCCTGCTTTTTCACAAGCTTTGGCAATAATACCTATATCGGTTATATTTGGTGTCAGTTTAGCGATCACCGGTTTATGGCTGAGGCGCACTGCTTTCCTGATGATCTCGTAACTCAAGTCTTTATCCTGGGCAAATAATCCTTTTTTTGTGTGCTGGACATTAGGGCAGGAGATATTCACTTCCAGGGCGTCAAAAGTTTCTTTCTTTAGGGCTTGTGCCAGCTGGCAATATTCAGACACGCTCTCACCGGCTATACTGACGATCACCCTAGTGTCATATTTTTGCAGATAAGGTAATTTTTCATCGACAAAAGTAGCCAATCCGACATTTTGCAGGCCGATAGAATTAAGCAAGCCTCCCTGGGTTTCCCAGAGCCTGGGCTGGGGATTGCCCAGCCGGGGTTTCAAGGTTATGCTTTTGGTAACAATCGCTCCCAGCTCATTTAAGTCGATCAATTGGGCATATTCTTCACCATATCCAAAAGTGCCGCTGGCTACCATCACCGGATTTTTTAATTTAAGGGAACTTATTTTAACGCTTAGTCCATCCACTATAAAACTACCTCATTGGCATTAAATACCGGGCCATCTTTGCAGACCCGCAGGTATTCACCTTTGGTGCCTTTAACTACGCAGCCCATACAAGCGCCTATACCGCAGCCCATATGCTCTTCCAGAGAAACTTCACAAGGAATGCGAAAATGCCGGCACAACTTGACCAGTTCACGCAGCATGGGCAATGGCCCGCAGGCATAAACCATGTTCGGATGAGTGCTGAAGATAGCTACCATTTCCCGGAATAATTCAGTTACCAGACCGTGAAATCCCTGGCTACCGTCATCAGTCGCAACTTTTACCGTACAGCCTATTTTTTCTAAAGCTTCGGAACACAAAAGATCTTCTTTATTCCTGGCTCCGATGAGCACTATGGGAGCCTGATTATATTTATTCTTTAAGGTTGCTGCCAGAAAAGCCAGGGAAGCTATGCCAGTACCCCCTCCTACCAGGATGGCCTTGCCTTCGGTTAACGCATAGCCATGTCCCAAAGGACCGATCACATCGATCTTTTCCTGGGCTTTAACCTGGGCCAGTTTTTCTGTCCCCCGCCCCACTACTTTATAGATTATTTCCAGGTGGCTGTCCTTGATCTGGTGAATGCTTAAGGGCCGGCGCAGCAGGAGATCAAATCCTTTTTCTACCTTGATATTAAGAAACTGACCAGGCTTGGCTTTGGATGCCATACTTCTATTTTGCAGGACCAATTTATAATAATTGCTACAGAGCAGGTGATGGGCTACTACCCGGCATTTAGCCTGCAACAAGTTCACCCTCCGCCATACATATTCTTCCGCCGACTATGGTATAGACGGCAAAACCCCTCAACGTGTAGCCAATAAAAGGAGAATTATTACTCTGGCTTTCAAAAGTTTCAATCTTCCGCTTGGTTTTAGTGTCAATGATGGTGATATCGGCATCAGCCCCGGGAGATAAGGTACCTTTGTTCAGCCCCAGGATGTGGGCTGGATTTACCGTCAGTTTTTTAATAGCTTCGCGCAAGGTCAGGACCTTTTTGTCCACCAGTTCAGTGATGACCAGGGGCAGCATAGTTTCTAATCCAATGATGCCAAACGGCGCTAATTCATATTCCTGGTTCTTTTCGTCTTCCAGGTGCGGGGCATGATCGCTGGCGATACAATCGATCGTCCCGTCCTGCAATCCCTGTTTGATCGCCTGCACATCTCTTTTGGTGCGCAGCGGCGGGTTCATTTTGGTATTGGTGTTATAGGTCTTGACTGCTTCATCAGTCAGGGTGAAATAGTGCGGCGCGGTTTCTGCGGTGATCTTGATATCCATGCGTTTAGCGCGCCTGATCATGCCAACACTGCCTTCAGTCGAGACATGGGCAATATGCAAGTGCCCTCCGGTCATTTCCGCTAATTGAATGTCCCGGGAGACAATGACCTCTTCAGCTTGCCGGGGGATCCCGCGCATACCCAGGATAGTAGATACATAACCTTCATTGATCAGCCCTTCGGCCGAAAGATTCTTATCTTCACAGTGAGAGATGACCGGTAATTTGAACATTTTTGAATATTCCAGCGCCCGGCGCATAATGAGCGAATTTTCGACAGTCTTGCCGTCATCAGTAATCCCAGCGACCCCGGCTTTTTTCAGTTCCCCGATGGGAGACATTTCCTCTCCCTGCAGGCCTTTGGTAATAGCGCCAATGGGGTAAATATTCACCCAGCCTTCTTTTTGGGATTTAGAGAGGATCAATTCTACCTGCGCCTGGTTATCAGTTACCGGCTGGGTATTGGGCATGCAGCAGATGCTCGTAAATCCGCCTTTACAGGCGGCCCGTGTGCCGCTGGCAATGGTTTCTTCATCTTCCCGGCCTGGCTCGCGCAGGTGCGTATGCATATCGATCAAGCCGGGAGTAACTACTTTGCCCCGGGCATCAATGACCTTGACATTGGGCTTATTCACTTTAATGCTTAAGCTGACTTTTTTAATGACGCCTTCTTCGATATAAATATCTTTTTGCGCATCGATCCGGTTTGCCGGATCAATTACCCTGCCGCCTTTGATCAGAATACGCATTTATTCACCTTCCTCCACTTTTTCCGCACCACCAGCCAGCAGGTACAAAACTGCCATCCTGATGGCAATACCATTGGTTACCTGTTCAGTGATCACAGAGAAACTGCTGTCTGCTACTTCGCTGGATATCTCGATACCACGGTTCATCGGGCCGGGATGCATGACAATCACATCTTTTTTGCATTTTTTCAAGCGGTCCATATCAATGCCATATAATTCACTGTATTCCCGCAATGACGGGAAGAGGTGCTGTTTTTGCCGTTCACGCTGCACCCGCAGCACATAGATCACATCAGCATGTGGTAAAACATCATCCAGTTTATAAGCTACTTTTACTTTCAGGTTTTCGATGTGCGAGGGAATAAGCGTTACCGGCCCGACTACGGTTACTTTCGCTCCCATTTTGGTTAAGGCCCAGATATTGGACCGGGCCACCCGGGAGTGCAGTATGTCGCCTACGATCACCACATTCTGGTTCTCTATTTTCCCTTTTTTATCCCTGACGGTAAAAAGGTCAAGCAGCGCCTGCGTCGGATGCTCATGCATGCCATCGCCGGCATTAATGATACTGGCGCTAATGGTGCGGGCTAGTAAGTGCGGCGCACCGGCCATGCTATGGCGAATGACCACAAAGTCAGCTTTCATCGCTTCGATGGTCTTGGCCGTATCGATCAGGCTTTCACCTTTGACGATGCTGGAAGTGTTTACCGAGATATTAAGAACATCTGCGCTTAATCTTTTTTCAGCTAATTCGAAGGAGGTTCTGGTCCTGGTAGAGGGTTCATAGAAAAGGTTGACTACCGTTTTACCGCGTAAGGTGGGAACTTTTTTAACTGAGCGGGTAAAGATTTCCTTAAAAGGTACCGCTGTATCCAGAATTAATTTGATCTCTTCGGGAGTAAGCGTTTCGATACCGAGCAGATTCCTATCTTTTAGTCTCACCCGTAAGACCTCCTTTTGACCTTACGTACTCATCTGTTCATTCAGCGTGACCTGGTCCTGCTGGTCTATTTCCTTGAAATTCACGCTGACCATTTCGGCTTTTGAAGTTTTAAATACTTTGCCGCAAAAATCAGCCTGGATCGGCAATTCCCGGTGGCCCCGGTCAACCAGTACGGCCAACTGGATGCTTTTCGGGCGGCCGAAGTCAATGATCTCATCCAAGGCTGCCCTGATGGTACGGCCGGTGAATAACACATCGTCTACCAGGATAATGTTCTTCTCCTCGATATGGAACGGTATCTGGGTTTCTTTGACCAGCGGCATCTCGGACAAGCTGGTAAAATCATCGCGGTACAAAGTTATGTCCAAAACCCCGATCGGGATGATCTTATGTGATATCTTCTTGATCTCAGCAGCCAGGCGCTCGGCCATGAAAACCCCCCTGGTCCTGATACCGATTATCACCAGGTCTTTGGTGCCATGGTTTTTTTTGATTATTTCTACAGCCAACCGTTTAATGATGTTGGTTATTTCATTCTTGCTCATGATCACTTTTTTAGTTTTATAGACAGTAGTCATTTCCTGCTCCTGGAGGTTAACCTTTTTTTAAAGGCTCTTAATTTATTTTTCAGAGCCTGGTTATTAATAGCTAATATCTGGCAGGCCAGTATAGCCGCGTTTTTGGCTCCATTAATGGCCACGGTAGCAACCGGTACGCCATTGGGCATTTGCACTATGGAAAGCAGGGAATCCAGTCCTCCCAGATCCTTAGTTTTGATCGGCACACCGATGACCGGCAGCTGGGTATAAGCGGCGATCACTCCCGGGAGATGAGCTGCTTTGCCGGCACCCGCGATAACTACTCCAAATCCATTCCTCTCAGCGTTGCCGGAGAAATTAGCTACTGCTTTAGGAGTACGGTGTGCAGACATAACTTTTAATTCATAGCATATACCAAACTCTTTCAGTGTTTTGGCAGCCTCATTCATGATTTCCAGGTCAGATTCACTGCCCATAACTATAGCCACTTTATACTTCATTTTCTTCTCCAATACTATACTTAACTGGTAATCCTATCTCTGTCTGGACTCCAGACTTTAGACACCAGACACCAGTTTTGATCTGGAGACTTGAATCTGGTTTACTGGAGTCCTTTTTTTCCGATATCTTTGCGCCATTGGGCACCTTCAAACTTGATCAACGGCACAGCTTTATAAGCGCGGTCAATCGCCTCCTGCAGGGTGCTTCCCGTCGCTGTGACTCCTAAAACCCTTCCACCTGAGGTGACTATCTGGGAGCGGTCATATTCTATAAGTCCCTGGGCTGTCTCTTTTTTCGGGAAATCGGTCCCGGCATGAAAAACTATAATTTCAGGCATAGCCGCGGCCTGTTCCAGGCCGGTTACCACCTTACCCTTACTGTATCCCCCGGGATAACCTGAGCTGGCCATGATCACGCTCACACAATGTTTCTGTTCCCATTCAATCTTAATTTCTTTGAGTTTACCCAGATTTGTGTACTCCATTATTTTCAAAATATCGGTTTTCAGAAGCGGCATAATAACTTGTGTTTCAGGATCCCCAAACCTGACGTTATATTCTAACACAAAAGGGTCGCCGTTGACAATCATTATTCCAACATAGATGACGCCGCGGTATAATATATTTTCCTTTTTCAAACCGGCAATAGTTGGGGTTAATACCTTTTCCCGTATTTTCCGGTGTAAATCGTCAGCCAGCTTAGTAACCGGGGCATAACACCCCATCCCTCCGGTATTAGGTCCCTGGTCATCATCGTAGATCCGTTTGTGGTCCTGTACCGGGACCATCGGTACAATGGTATCGCCGTCGGTAAAACAGAGTATCGAAGCCTCTTCCCCGCCGATGAATTCTTCAATCACGATCTTGTCTCCGGCGCTCCCAAACACTTTTTTTAGCATGATCACATCAACAGCTTTTTCCGCTTCCGCCAAGGTATGGCAAATGATCACCCCTTTTCCCGCGGCCAGCCCATCTGCTTTGATCACTATGGGATATCCCTGCTGGCCATGCGGATTACTGAATTTAGGGTTTTTAATGAAATCCAGGGCTTGCTTGGGCGACGAGAATATTTCAAAACTGGCGGTAGGGATACTGCTTTTCTGCATAAATATTTTAGCAAAAGCCTTACTGCCTTCCAGCTGGGCGGCGGCTTTATTGGGGCCGAATACACGAAAATTCTTTTTTTCAAAATAATCAACAAAGCCTTTGATAAGCGGGGCCTCTGGCCCTACTATGATCAAACCAATATTGTTATTTTTGCAATACTTTTCTATGATTGGGAAATCGTCTACAGGCTTATCGACACATTTGGCCAGCTGGGAGATCCCGGCATTTCCCGGGATACAGAATAGTTCGGTTGTGGCCGAACTTTGCTTTAATTTCCAGATTAAAGCATGTTCCCTTCCTCCGCCGCCGATCACGAGTATGTTCATTTTGATCTCCTGCTTATTTTATCGGGTAGTCGTCAGTAAAACAGGCGCAGCAAAAATTAGCGGCCGAGATATTAGTCGCTTTAAGCAGTCCTTCCAAACTCAGGTAATGCAGGCTATCTACCCCTAAATATTTCTTAATTTGCTTCACCGTATTGTTGCTGGCGATCAATTCTTTTTTATCCGGTGTGTCAATGCCATAAAAACAAGGGCCTATTATCGGCGGGGAGCTGATGCAGAGATGGACCTGCTTGGCCCCGGCCGCGTACAACATCTTAACCAGCTTCCTGGAGGTGGTCCCACGGACTATCGAGTCATCGATCACGACAACCTTTTTGTTTTTCAGTACTTCCCTGACCGGATTATATTTGATCTTGGCGCCGAAATCGCGTATCTGCTGGTCAGGCTCGATAAAAGTGCGGCCAATATAATGGTTGCGGATCAGGCCGGTTTCAAACGGGATACCAGACTCTTCGGCGTAACCTACAGCCGCGCTGTTGGCGCTGTCAGGAACTGGTATGACCAGGTCTGCCTTGATCCTGGTTTCCCGGGCTAACTGCTTTCCGTATTCACGTCGGACCAGGTGCACATTACGCCCGAAAATATAGCTGTCAGGACGGCTAAAATAAATAAATTCAAAAATACACATGGCTGATTTTTTCTCATGGGCAAACTTAATGCTTTTCAGTCCCTTATCCGTGATGATCAGTAGTTCACCCGGCTCAATATCACGTATATATTTAGCATTGATCAGGTCTAACGCGCAGGTTTCGCTGGCTAAGACGTAAGCCTCGCCTAATTTTCCCAGGCATAGCGGCCTGACGCCAAAAGGATCGCGGGCGGCGATCAGCGTATCCGGAGTGCTGAGCAGCAGGGAATATGCGCCTTTGACCTGCTGCAGGGATTTGACAACCGCTTCGGCGAGAGGAACTCCGTTAGCTTTGGCAATGAGATGCAAAATCACTTCGGTATCACTCGTGCTTTGAAAAATTGATCCTTCTTTTTCCAAGCGGGCCCTGATCATATCAGTGTTGGTCAGATTGCCGTTATGGGCAATAGCCATTTGTCCCTTGGCGTACTTGATCAACAGCGGTTGGGCATTTTTTAAAAAGCTCATGCCGGTTGTTGAATACCGGTTATGGCCGATAGCCAGGTAGCCAGGCAGTTTATCGAGAGTATCGCGGCTAAAAATATCAGATACTAATCCCATGCCTAAATGGGGATACATCTTTTGGCCGTCGCCCGTGACAATACCGGCTGACTCCTGGCCCCGGTGTTGCAGGGAATACAAACCAAGATAGGTCAGGCGGGCTGCTTCAAGATGACCATAGATACCGAATACTCCGCATTTTTCATTTAATTTGTTTAGCATATGTCCTCTTTTTATATTTTTGCCGTCAAACAGAATTACGCGGATAATCCTTTTAGCTATTTATTTTCCAGTTTCTAGTACATAATTGACTGCGTTAACAAAAATAGCTAGTCCGTCGCCAGCTTCCGGCAGTTTTTTCCTAGTCCACTGGGGATGATTATATTTGGTTACGTGCCGTTCCGGGTGCGGCATCAAGCCAAAAACATTTCCTGCAGGGTTACAGATACCGGCAATATTTTCCACAGAGCCGTTAGGATTAAAGGGATATACTGCTTTGGTCCCTTTTTTATCAACATACTGCAATACGATCTGTCCATTCTTTTTCAGCCGGTCCATTACTTCTTTATCCTTAGGAATAAATTTACCCTCTCCATGTGCCACCGGCAAATAGATGATCTTTTTAATCCCTTTGGTCCAAAGGCATTTGACCCGCGACCCGCGACCCGCGACTGGTGACTTTAAATACACCCAGCGATCTTCGAATTTTGCCGAATCATTAAAACTTAAAGTCGCTTCCAGTTCCTGATCTATTGTTTCAAACCCGGGCAGCAGCCCAGATTTTACTAATACCTGGAAGCCGTTGCAAATGCCGATAACCGGTTTGCCACTGGCAGCAAACGCACGTATCTGTTCATATAACTTATAGCGAAGTTCATTGGCTAATACCTTGCCGCTGGCTATATCATCGCCATAGGAAAAGCCCCCGGGTATCGCCAGGATGCTGAAATCATTTAATTTAGCCTCACCTTCGATAAACCTGTTGATATGTACCCGCTGCGGCTCTCCGCCAGCCAGGCTGAAAGCCTGCGCAGTTTCCATATCACAATTGGTCCCTGCTGTCCGTAAAATTAATACTTTTGGTTTTTTCATAGTTTATCCGTGTAATCCCTGTCCGCCTCTGGCGGATCTTTTTAAATCTGTGCAATCGTATTTAGCTACCATTTAAGAGTCCCCCGCCAGGCTTCTTTGAGCGCCGTAATAGTTTCTTTAATAATGTTCTTATCCTTTAATCCTTTAACGATAAAATTCTTTTCAGACTTTATCTTACCGATACAACAAAAACTTGTCCCAATCATAGCTTTTTCAAAAGCTTTGGCTTTCTTTGGTTCTACCTCAACTATGAACCGCGAATTACTTTCTGAAAACAGGATAGTTGTATCGTTCTTATCTTTATCTGCCATCTGCCATCTGCCATCTGCTAACTTTATCTCCATCCCCAATCCTCCAGCAAAAGCCATCTCCGCTGCAGCTACAGCCAAGCCGCCCTCACTGAGATCATGACAAGAACATACCAGTTTCTGGGAAATAGCATTGCCGAGGGAGATCATCAGCGCCCTGGCTTTTAAGAAGTCAACCTTGGGAACATTATTGCCAAGATGACCAGATAAGGCAAAGTATTGTGAACCGCCTAATTCATTATATGTGTCTCCCAGCAGATAAACCAGGTTATTGTTTTGCTTGGCATCCATGGTCAAACTATTACGAACGTCATCGACTACTGAAATAGCGGAAATAAGCATGGTTGGAGCGATGGATATGGATTTCCCTTTTAGCGAGTACTCATTATTCAAACTGTCTTTACCGCTGATGAAAGGAGTCCCATAAGCCATTGCCGCGTCGTAACAGGCTTTGGCTGCCCTGACTATTCCGCCTAGTTGTTCTTCTTTATTAGGATTACCCCAGCAGAAATTATCCAGCAAGGCAGTCTTTTGCAGGTCGCCGCCTACGCAAGTGATGTTACGTAGGGCTTCGTCTATAACGCTCGCTGTCATCCAATATGGATCGATCAACCCCAACCGCGGATTGATGCCGTTGGCTATGGCAAATCCTTTCCAGGAATTCAGGTCCGGCCTGTTTACAGCTGCATCGCTTGGCCCATCATTATCAGCGCCGGTTAAAGGTTTAATTATACTGCCGCCCTGTACTTCATGGTCATATTGACGGATGATCCACTCTTTACTCGCCACCGTCGGCAATGCAAGGATCTTTTTTAAGGTTATTCCTAATTTGTTTTTTCCGCCATCTGCCACCTGCCGTCTGCCATCTGGTTCTTTATGCTTCACTTCTTTCCAGACCGCTTTACGGGTATATTTCGGTACTCCATTATGGAGAAAGTCCATATCCAGGTCAGCCACTTTGTCTGGCCCGTAATAAAGCTCCAGGTTATGAGTAGCGGTAAATTCACCGATAACCGTGGCTTCAACATTCTCATCGTTAAATATTTTTAAGATGGCGGTCAGGTTCCCGGGAGGAACCGCCAGGACCATCCTTTCCTGGGACTCGCTAATCCATATCTCCCAAGGCAACAGGCCCTGGTATTTTAAAGGTGCCTTATCCAGGTATACTTTAGCTCCGCATTCTTCGCCCAGTTCCCCTACGGCTGAAGAAAATCCGCCAGCTCCGCAATCAGTGATCGCATTGTACAGTCCGGCGTCACGAGCCTGCAGCAATGCATCGGTTACCTTCTTTTCAATGATCGGATTACCGATTTGCACAGCAGATATTTCCGTGTCTTTATCTAATTCAATGGAAGAAAAAGTTGCTCCATGAATGCCATCCCTGCCGGTTCTCCCGCCCACCGCCAGCACCAGGTCTCCGGCACTGACTTTTTTATCAATATACTTCTTGGGCATAATGCCGACAGTACCGCAAAAGACTAAAGGATTATAAATAAAGCTTTCCTCGAAAATTACTGCGCCATTAGCAGTCGGAATACCCATCCGGTTGCCGTAATCACGGACTCCTGATACCACGCCTTTAGCAATTCTTTTAGGGTGTAAAATATGTTCGCTTATAGAACTGAACGGTGTCTCTGGCGGGCCAAAACAAAACACATCTGTATTTATAACCGGCTTGGCTCCAAGCCCTACCCCTAAAATGTCCCGGATCACCCCGCCGATACCGGTACCGGCTCCGCCATACGGTTCCAATGCCGAAGGGTGATTATGGGTTTCGACCTTGAAAGCCAGGGCATTATCCTGGTCAAAATCAATAACCCCGGCATTATCCTTAAAGACTGAAAGGCACCACGGCAGATTCAGCTCTTTCGTTGACCTTATCACCGTCTGTTTTAACAGATTATCGATTGTTTCTGTCTGCCATCTGCCATCCACCGTCTGCCGTCTGTATTCGATCACTCCCCTTAGGGTTTTATGTTTGCAGTGTTCGCTCCAGGTCTGGGCCAGTGTTTCCAGCTCTACATCCGTAGGATCACGCCGTAATTTCCGGAAATATTCCTGTATAGTTTTCATTTCCTGGATGTTCAAAGCCAGTAAGTTAACCGAGGAAATGGTGAGAAGTTCTCCGTCAGTTTTATTCAGGATCCCGATGATCTTAACTTCATTAGGCATATTTTTCAGCTGCTCCGATAAAATAATCTTGCACAATAGTATTAGCCAGTAATTTAGACGCTATACTTTCCGCTTCCCTGGCTTGCAGCTTACCATAAACTATGTATTTTACGCCAGTGTGCACCGTGATCTGCGCCGGCTGGAAACCAAGATCCCTGACCCCGGTAATCAAGGTATCTGCCACCGCGTCAGTGACCCCTTTTTTGAACCACACTTCGATCACGAAATGCTTTTCGCTGGCTGCCGCATCGATGGTTTTATTGATGACATATTCTTGAGTGATCGGATCGATCAGTAATTTACAGCAAAGATCATCGATTTGGGCAAAATTTAAGTCGGCGTCTATTTTATATATCTGCACCGACTTAATTTTAGAAACTTTGCTTATCCCCAGATCGTGAATATCCTTGTTGATACTTTCACCGAGGGCGTCAAGGATATTATCCTTATAGCCGACTTCTATAATATATTGCATCGGGTTATAGTCCTTTTCCGGTCAATAGTCTATAAGCAGTCAGGTATTTTAGCCTGGTTTTTTCTACGATATCATCCGGCAAGATCGGCACCGGAGGTTGTTTATTCCAGTTAATATGCTCCAGATAATCACGGATAAACTGTTTGTCGTAGCTAGCCTGGGGTGATCCTGGCTTATAAGCGCTTAGTGCCCAAAACCGCGAAGAATCAGGCGTAAAAACCTCATCGATAAGGATCATCTTGTTATTCAGTATCCCAAACTCAAATTTGGTATCTGCTAGTATAATGCCTTTGCTCCTGGCATAATCACTGGCTTTCTTGTAGATAGCCAGGCTCTTCGCTTTTAATTCTGCCGCTAAAGCCACGCCAACAATGCGCTCAACCTCAGCCATGGTAATATTCTCGTCGTGCAAACCCTGCGCTGCTTTGCTTGAAGGCGTAAACACGTCTTCCGACAATTTATCTCCTTCAACTAATCCGGCAGGAAGTCTTATCCCGCAGATAGACTGGGTTTTATTATAATCTTTCAAACCGCTGCCGGCCAGATATCCCCTGACTACGCATTCGACATCCAGGCGCTTGGCTTTCTTGACCAGCATACTTCGGCCAGCCAGGATCTCCTGGTAAGGCTTCAGGCTAGCCGGGTATTTAGCTGTATCGGTAGTGATCACATGATTGGGTATGATGTCTTTGGTCAGGTCAAAAAAAAAGCTGCTGATCTGGGTAAGGATCCTGCCTTTGTCGGGGATAGGCGTAGACAGGACAAAATCAAAAGCGCTGATCCGGTCAGTAGCCACGATCAATAATTCCTGGCCAAGATCGTAAACATCGCGGACTTTTCCCCTGGTCAATAACGGGTACTCTTTTATGTTGGTCTCCGTAACGATCATTAAAACTCCTTGAGTTTTAGCTCTTAGCTCTTAGCTCGAAGCTCATAGGAAATGGTTTTAAGATTTTACTACCAGCTATGAACTATGAGCTACCAGCTGTTTTACTATTCCCATTCAATCGTTGCCGGTGGTTTAGAGCTGATATCGTAAACCACCCGGTTGACGCCTTTTACTTCATTGATAATGCGGTTAGATATAGTAGCCAGTATTTCATAAGGCAAGCGGACCCAGTCGGCGGTCATACCGTCCAGACTATTAACCGCGCGGAAAGCGATCGTATGCTCATACGTTCTCTCGTCCCCCATAACCCCTACGCTTTTCAGCGGTAAAAGAACAGCAAAAGACTGCCATATTTTGGTATAAAGAAAAGCTTTCTTAATTTCCTCAATAATTATCGTATCAGCCCTGCGTAAAATCTCTAGTCGTTCTTTAGTCACTTCGCCTATGATCCTGATGGCTAATCCGGGTCCGGGAAATGGCTGACGGGTAATAATCTCTTCTGATATTCCCAGCTCTTGTCCTAACAGCCGAACTTCATCTTTGAACAGGAATCTCAGAGGTTCAATAAGCTTAAAATTCATTTTTTTAGGCAAACCGCCGACATTGTGGTGGCTCTTAATTACCGCGGATGGTCCTTTAACAGAGATGCTTTCAATAACGTCAGGATATAACGTGCCTTGGGCTAGGAATTTCGTACCTTTTACGCGCCTGGCCTCTTTTTCAAAGATGTTGATGAATTCATGCCCGATGATCTTGCGCTTTGTTTCCGGATTAGTAACTTTTTTAAGCTTAGCCAGGAAATGCTTTTCTGCGTCCACATAGCGCAAGCTCAATCCTAAGTGTTTTTTAAAAACCTTTTGTACTTTATCTGCTTCATTGGCGCGCAAAACGCCATTATTAACAAAGACGCAGGTTAACTGCTTGCCGATAGCTTTATGCACCAGGACCGCGGTAACGCTGGAATCAACTCCTCCGGAAAGTCCGCAGATAACTTTATTCTTGCCCACTGTCTTCCTTATCTCTTCAGTTGATGTCTTGATGAATGAATGCATGGTCCAGGTAGGGAATTCTTTGCATATACGTAAGACAAAATTATGCAATATCTGGGCGCCATTTGGCGTGTGCATTACTTCCGGGTGGAATTGCACACCATATATTTTCCTGAAAGGGTCATAAATAGCTGCTTGCGGGGCATTGGCAGTATGGGCAATAATAGTATAGTCAGTAGGAAGCTTGGTAATTTTGTCACCATGGCTCATCCATACCTTTTGTTCTTTGTCTAAACTATAAAAAAGGTCTGTAGGTTTGCTAATGATAAGCTGGGCTGCCCCGTATTCACGTTCAGTGGATTTATCAACTTTACCGCCTAATAAGTGAGCAATGATCTGCATCCCGTAACAGATACCTAAAACAGGGATTCCTAATTCGAAGATCCTCTGGTCAGGTATGGGCGCGCCCTTAGCATAGACACTGGCCGGGCCGCCGGACAAGATCAATCCTTTAGGATCTTTGGCGCGCAGATCAGACAGAGGGATATTATAGGGCCATATTTCGCAATAGACATTTTGTTCCCTGATCCGCCGCGCAATCAGTTGTGTGTACTGCGACCCAAAATCCAGTATTATTATCATGCAAAAACCCAATGTAGCGTTTAGCGTATGGCGTATAGCGTATAGAAAATCAAAATATTTTATTCTTTCTATACGCTACCCGCTACCCGCTATCCGCCGATTTATTTACCCATGCCTATCTTCTGTGCTTTTTGGAATTGTTTGCCTTCGTGTTTAAAGTCAGGAGCTATGATAATCTCCACCAATTGCATTTCCTTAATATTTTTAGCGCCAAGTGAAGCCATACTGGTTTTTAATGCGCCTACAAGGTTTTGGCTCCCGTCGTCTATTTTAGCCGGTCCTAGCAATATCTCTTCCAGAGTACCAGATGTGTTTATCTGTATCCTGGTGCCGCGCGGCAGATAACGGTCCGGCGTCGCCATCCCCCAATGAAATCCTTTTCCCGGAGCTTCGATCGCCCTGGCTAAAGAAGAACCGATCATGACTGCGTCAGTACCAGCGGCAAAGGCTTTGCAGATATCTCCACTATAGCTCATACCGCCATCAGTAATGATCGGCACATACCGGCCGGTTTTTTTGTAATAGAAATCACGGGCGGCAGCGCAATCCACTGTAGCGGTGATCTGCGGTACGCCAATACCCAAAACTCCCCTGGATGTGCAAGCAGAGCCAGGGCCAATACCGACCAGCAGACCGTCAATCCCGGTTTCCATTAATTCCAGTGATACATCATAGGTTACGCAATTGCCGATCAAAACCGGTATTTTCAGTTCTTTGCAGATCTTAGCAAAATTAACTTCCTGGTATTCACTGGAGACATGATGAACCGTAGTAACCGTAGCCTGGATCACAAAAATATCGGCCCCGGCTTCCTGGGCGATCTGTCCAAAACGTTCCGCTCTTTTCGGGATGGAAGATACGGCGCAGATCACACCGGCTTTTTTTATTTCTTTGATCCTTTTGCCGATCAATTCTTCCTTGATCGGCTCTTTGTAAATGCTTTGGATGATCTTGGTAGCATCAGCCGGGGCTGCGGCTACGATCTGTTGAATGATCTCATCCGGCTTGTCATAACGGGTTTGGATACCTTCCAGGTTTAAAACTGCCAAGCCGCCCAACTTGCCCATTTCGATGGCAAATTTCACGTCTACTACTCCATCCATGGCGCTGGCGATAATGGGAAGATCAAATTTTATGTCCCTTATTTTCCAGGCGACATCGATCTCGTTGGGATTAATAGTAAGCAGTCCAGGAACCAGGGCTACATCGTCAAACCCGTAAGCTTTTCGCGCTTCTCTGTCTCTGCCGATAAAAAAAGCCATTCCGTTTCCCTCCAGTTTTATTTTTAATCAATTATGAGTTTTGAATTAAGGTAAAAAGCTTTTCACCTAAACTCAAAAATAATAACTTATAACTCAAAACTTCTTTCAATTACTTATGGCCGGTTGACCCGAATCCACCTTCATTACGGCTGGTTTCATCCAATTCATCAACAACATTCCACTCTATTTCTTCAACTTTTTTTAAAACTATCTGGGCTATGCGGTCTCCCTTTTTGATCGTGACTGCTTCATCGCCGGAAGCATTAAAAACAATGATCCCCACTTCACCGCGATATCCGGCATCAATAGTACCGGGAGTGTTGAGGACAGTCAACCCCTTTTTTAAAGCCATGCCGCTCCTGGGCCTGACCTGCAATTCGTATCCAGCCGGGACAGCTACCTTCAATCCCGTCGGAATTAATCCCCGGGCCAGTGGTTTCAGGATAACTTCTTCTCCCATGTTATACAGGTCCATCCCGGCGTCGCCAGGATGGCTGTATTGCGGGAGCAGTACATCAGGGTGTAATTTTTTTATTCTTACGATCATGGTATTTTATACTCCAGCTGGAGCCATCTCCTTTTCAGTTTCAACCTTGGCTTCGGCGGGTTGCTTAGCCTGTGCCGGCACAGGTTTAGCGGTTTCCTGCGTTCCAAAATTAGAATAGCATTCTTTTTGGCTATGCCGGTCTTGCAGTTCGCCGATCTTTGATTTATTCCAGTTATCAGTGCGGCTATAATAACCGACGATCCTGGTAATACCATAGACATCCTTTGACCCGCAGCTGGGACAATCACTGGACAAGCCGCGGTTCATCTGCTGGCAATTATTGCAGATCGTAAATTCCGGTGAAATAGTGATCTGGGCAGCAGAAGTGTTATTCCAGGATTTGGTCACCAGGCTCAGGATAGCATTCGGATCCGGCTTATGCTCACCGATAAAAGCATGATTGATAGCCCCGGCTTCAATGATGCCATGGAACTTGCTTTGCTTGATGATCCGGTCAATCATGGAAATCGGTGCTCCGGCGGCAAAATGGATGCTGTTAGTGTAATAATACTGGTCTTGTTCGATATTTCCCTTGATCACGTTGCGTGATTCAGGATATTCGCGCATGTCGATCTTGGCAAAGCGCCGGGTTGCTGATTCTGCCGGAGATTCTTCCAAGACAAACTTCAAGCCGTGTTTCTTTTCATAGTCCTTAACTTTCAGGAACATATGTGAAATGATCTTTAGCCCGAGCTTGTATGCTTCCTCATCTTCGTGCAGTTGTTGTCCGGTGAGGAACTGGACACACTCGTTCAGTCCGTTCATGCCGATGATATAGCTGGCTTTGTCCAGGTTGATATACGGCTTTCCGTCTGCAGCTGGTTTGCCGACCTGCCAGAGTGGCAATCCCTTCCGATTCATCAGCTTGGATACAAAGGATCTTTTTTGGAGATGCGCCTGTATCGCCAAATCCAGAACCTTATCCATTTCATCCAGGACTTTGTCTGTATTTCCTTTGCCTGCTTTAAAAGCTAGTTGGGGTAGATTGATGGTCACGTTCTGGAAACCGCAGAAACGCAGGCTTTCCGGATGATTGATCATATAGGCATCTTCTGCCTTGCTCAGGTCCAGCGTAGTTTTCAACCGGCAGCATTGTGACAGGGTGACTTCATCACGGTCAAAAACAAAGTAAGGAGAACCATTCTCGCTGGCGATCAGGCAAGCGTGTTTGAGTAATTCAAATTGCGCCGGATCGTCAAAAGAGGACTGGTTGATATGCAGGTCCATCTTCGGAAATTCAAACATATGGCCATGCGCGTCACCGGCCCGCCAGACATCCATCATGGCTTTGGCAAAAGCCTGCACTTCTTTTTCATATTCGCTGTATTTCTTGCCGGTGTATTTGCCGCCCGGCCCGATAGCTTCGATATTCTTCAGGTACGACGGCACGCTTAAATGAATATTGAAATCGATAAATAAGGTTTGTCCGCCGCGGCTGAACGCGTTCTGGGCGCAGGAGAAAAGAAGGTATTGCGCTTCCTGCTTCATTTCCTGTTCGCTCATGCCTACCAAGTACGGGGCATAGAGAACGTTGGTGAAAGCCACGCCCAGGGCTCCGGCATAATAGGCCTGCATGCTGGCCAGGAAAGTGTTCAAGTGGCCGGTAAGTGTCCGGGCATGTTTGGCTGGTACGGAGCGGATATTAAGGTTTTCCAGGTCCAGGCCGTATTTCTTGATGTATTCCAGGGAATGGCTGGAGCAATAGACCCTGGTGGGATATCCCAGGTCGTGAAGATGCATCGCCCCTTTTAAGTGGGCATTGGCAACTTCTTCGGAAAATATTTTTTCCAAGGCATACTGTTTCAGGGTGTTTTCGGCGATCGCCAGGTTGATGGCTTCCGGGCTGTTCGCGGCAATATTGGAATTCTCATCACTCTTGGAGAAGATCAGTTCTTCCAGGTCGTAGATCGGAATACCCAAAGCCCGCTGTCTTTTTAATTTCCCATTACGATAACCGAGATTGAAAAGCTCGTTATCCACCATTTCGCGGATGAAGGAAGTAGTCACCTGGCGGGAACCGCTGGCCAGGATCTTCTGTTCCACTGCATCAGCTATTTTCTTGGCCAGTTTTTTGTCGATATTAGCTTCTTTCACCAGGGCCGCGCAGATAGCTTCTTTGTTCCAGGGCAATATTTCCTCATGGGCCGGGGTCGTGACCATGAGCGCCAGATCAGTGGCATTGGTTTTGGCTGCTACTTCTTTCCTGACTTTAAGCACCTTTCTCATGCGGGCACGTTTGTGCCGGTATAAGATAAATGCTTTAGCCGTGGCAGCATGGCCTTCTTCGATCAATACTTTCTCGACAGCGTCACCGATCATCTTAGTGGTAAGGCTTTTTTCATTACGGTATTTCTTCTTCAGGTACGAGATCACCTCATCTGCCAGCACATCGGCTATGCGCCTGTTCTTGCCGCCCACTTCCTTGGCTGACTTAAAAATACCATCAACAATATTTTCCTTACAAAAAGGTTCGGTGGTGCGTTCACGTTTGCGGACTTTTACGGAAAAAACAACCCCTTTTCTCTTGGCCATGTAGCGTATTGCCCCCTTTCCCGTATTATTTGCTATTTATTATCTGATCCTGGCATTAGTTATATACTTTTTGCAGGCTAATTCTGTTTCCTTTAAGTAATTCAGCGTATATGGAACCAGGCTGCTCAAGCGGTTGTCTAGTGTTTCTTCCGGGCTGAACTGCTGGATATAAAAACGCTTGCTGCCCTGTAAATACATGGCGATCTCTACCAGGTCATTTTTTTCCAGCATTTGAGGCACAAAAGTGGTGCGGAATTCATGCTCGATCCCGGAAGCGCGCAAAAGCTCTATGCTCTGCTTAATTCGTCCCAGGTTTACCTTTATACCGCAGAGCTGTTTATATTTATCATTGAGCGGCGCCTTGATATCCATGGCTACATAATCTACCAGTTTTTGCCTGATCAAGCTCCCCAGCATCCTGGGCAGGTAACCATTGGTGTCCAGCTTGATCGGCAGGCCAATATCCTTAACCTTTTTAATGAAGTCAAAAAGCTCATGGTAGAGACAAGGTTCGCCGCCGCTGATGACGACTCCGTCCAGCCAGTTTTTTTTCTCTTTTAATATTTGTAGTACCTTTTCCTGGGGAATTTCCGCGAGGGCAGCATTGCTTTTTACCAAAACGCCGTTGTGGCAGAACGGGCAGGAGAAATTACAGCCGCCGACTACGATCACGGCGCTGATCTTTCCTTCCCATTCAATCAGGGAGTTATCGATAAATTTATTGATCTTTAATTCACCCATGCTCTAAATCGGCGTTTAGCGGATAACGTATAGGGCAAGATAGAATAAATCTATCCGCTATACGCTCTACGCTATACACTGTCTCCTTTAAAGAATTGCTTGAATTCCTGGCTGGTAGGTACGGTTTTTTTCCAGCGGGCCAGTTCCTGTCCATTCTTTTCCAGAATTGTTGTCGGGAATTCCAGGGCATCAGCATAAGCTCCCTGGCTCAAACCATCGACTGTGTCCAGGTCAATATAGATAATCTCAGCCTGGTTTGCCAAACCCCAGTGATTCAAAAAGAAATTAAATTTTTCTTTTACCGCCTTGCAGGCATCGCAGTTGGTTTTGCCAAATATCTTGATCTTCACCCCGCCCTTCTTCTCCGGGTTAATAGGTGAATTTTCTTTTGACTCCATAATAATAATACTCCTGTAATTAATCATATTTTATATTCTTTATGAAGGGCGGGATCAATTTCCTTCTTCGTTTTCCCCGGGTACTTCCAAGGTGTCTTTTTCTTTTTTCAGTTTTTTTAGTTCCTGCATGAAAGTATTAATGTCCTTAAAATTACGGTGAACGCTGGCAAACCGGATATACGCCACTTCATCCAGCTCTTTCAGTTGTTTGAGCACCTTCTGACCAATGGATGAAGAGTGTACCTCCATAATATAGTAGTTATGCATCTCATATTCGATCTCGCTGATAATTTTTTCAATTTTATCGATACTGATAGGCCGCTTGTCACAAGCTCTCAATAGCCCGGCCCGAAGCTTTTCCCGGCTAAAAGGTTCTCTGCGGTTATCACTTTTAATGACCATTAAAGGAACTTCTTCCAGTCGTTCATAGGTAGTGAAACGCTTCTGGCAGGCCAGGCACTCTCGTCTTCTTCTGATTATGGAAGCTTCTTCCAGCGGGCGGGAGTCAATTACTTTATCATCAAGCGAACCGCAAAATGGGCATTTCAAGTGGAAATCCTTCTTTCCTGTTCACTACGTCACTTTATATACTATATAAAGGTGTATAAGAAGTTTAACATACTATATCTTGTATTGTCAAGGTAAACAATATATGCAGGATCACGGGTTTTGAGCAGTTTTCATTTTCCAGTATTTCCGCACTAATTTATCCGCTATTTCATACGAGAAACCTTGACGCAAAAGGTAATTTCTGGCTCTTTGGGCGCCCTTTTCCGCAGAAATCTTCAGGTAACTGCCCAATTTCTTCTGCAATGTTCTTTCCGCCAGCCCACGGTCATCTAGGTTTTCTTCCTGCATGATCTTGGCTATTTTTTCTTTGGCCAGTTCCTGGGGTATGCCTTTTAATTTCAATTCCCTCAAGAGAATATGCCGGCTGCGCGGTTTAAAGCGCAATCTTTCACGAATATATGACTCAGCAAAACTATCATCATCAAGATAGCGCCAAGAATTCAATTTATCCAAAACTGCTTGTATTATCGCCGGTGAATAATCCTTTTTTTTCAGCTTGTCCTGCAGCTGCCGGCTGGTATAATTTTTCCGGCCCAGCAAGTAAAGACTGTATTGTACTGCTTTAGCGGTCAATTGTTCCATAGGAAGAGGGTTTTGTCTTTAAGAATAAGGTCCTTCAGTTCGATTAATGAGTTCCATAACCAGAACCAGATAACCCGGCAGGTCAGCAGACTTTCCCGTGCGAAATCAGCCACCTGAATAGTATCAGGAACCATCAGCTTTAAAATAAGAACAGCCACTATGATATTAAAAAGCGTTACTAAAGTCAAGGAAAAAACACGGCCTGTTTTTTTCACATCAGATTGCCCTAAGCTAAAGGCGTAGATAAGCAAGGCAATATGAAAAGAAAAGGTAAAACCAAGAGCAAAGATGATGTAAATAAAAAACTTCTGGTCCAGATCAAAAGCTTGCAATACAGCGTAAATAATCACTACGATGAAAGTATAGAGCGGAAAAAAATAAGGTGCCAGATTAATAAGAAAATTAGTCTTAGTCAGCACTACTTTTCCACTGGCAGCTTTAACCGTAAAATCCCTTACCCTGCCGCCGAACATCAGGCTCCACAAGGCATGGGTTAATTCGTGTCCAAAAATATAGGTTCGTATCGGCTTGAAAAAGATAAGCTGAAAGACTAAATAGCTCAAAAAACCGCCAAAAAAATAATATTGGACGCTTCCCTGATAGTTAGTGAAAGCGCCCAATTGCGTCAGAAACGCCCGGAAAGCGGCCAAAACCAGCGGCCAAAGAAGAATCCCGGCTGAAAATTTGATTAGATTTTTATTTTTCATCCTTTTCGTTTTGCCTAGTAAATAAGTTGTTTGTTGTGGAAGTAGGTATGGAAGTAAGTCTAAATTTTGTGGTTTTAAGCCTATAACCATTAGACCTCGGACCAAACTTACTTCCTAACCAAACACCCAAAGACCTAGCACTAATACTTCAGTAATTCTTTGATATCCTGTGCTGCGGCATTCATCTGTTTATGCAATAATTTAGCATCAAATTGTCCCTGGTTCTGACCAATATCCATATAGATCTCGAAAAGCCGGCTGACCAGGATCTCTTCTATTTTTCCCCATTGGCTTAAAACCGGATAGTACCTGACCTGTTTAAGTATATCATTAAAAGCCACAAAACGCGGATTAGTTAGGAAATAATGGGTATTGAAGGCCTTCTGCACCGCCGGTATTGCACCGCAGGATTTAGCATAGTAGATCTGGGCTTCGACTCCCGTCAGGAAACGCAGAAATTCCCAGGATTCTTTGGGATAAAGAGAATTTCTCATGATCCCCAGGGCACTGCCTCCGCCAAAGGAAAAGCTCCCTTTTGGCCCGGTGGGAAAATTAGTAGCCAAGCAATGCTTGGCAATATCAATATTATAAAAAGACTCTGTATAGGCCATGCTAAAGACATCAATGACATTAGTAACGCAGATGGAATAAGCGCCCTGGAAATATTCCAGGGTGAGCTGGGCGCAGTCTAAACCCAGGCAATGAAGAGGGATCAACCCCTGGCTAAATAAGTTAAAGAAAAACTCCATTCCTTTAAACGTCGCTTCGCTGTTAACCACTACTTCCTTGGTCGCTTCATTATAGATGTCCCCGCCGGCCGCCCAGACAAAAGGCATCACATTATGCAATAGCTCCCCGCACTTGGCTCCGCCCCCCATCCCCAGCGCCGGCACTTTTTTGCCCTTTATTTCTATATTATTGATCTGGACGCAGGTACTGGCAAAACTATCCCAGGTAGATAAATCCCTGACTGATAAATTTTTCTTCTGCAGGATATCTTCGCGGTAATACAGACCCCGGACATCAATAAACCAGGGCAAAGCATGTATTTCACCGGTCCCCGGCTGAACACAAGTTTTGAACATGTTAGCGTCAAAGGCCTCTGAACCACCGACTTCCTTCAGGTTATCATTAAGTCCCAGCAAGTAACCCTGCTGGCCAAGGTATCCTATCCAGGTAGATCCTATTTGCACCACATCAGGAGCCCGGTTGCTGCCCTTAGTGCTTAACAATTCATCCCAGACTGTGTTCCAGTGTTTTAATTCCAGATTGATCTTAACTTCCGGGTGGTCCTTTTCAAACAGATCCACAAACAGAGTGATCACATCATTCATGTAACTGTTATTACTGGAGATAAACCAAACATTCAGGTTACTGCGTTCGCTCATGATGCCTCCATCAAGTTTTAAAGGTCAGCAGGATCCCCCATAAGATTAATAAAATGCCGCAAACCTTAGTCAATATATTTTGTCCGATCCTTATCTTTTCCTTATATCCTGCTACCAGCTTGCTCGATAGGACTCCCAGCAGCAGTACAACAATCATATTCCCGAGGCCAAAACAACCGGCATATACCAACCCCTGCCAGGGAGAAGTCGCTTTTACCGCAATATACGTCATAATGCCAATCAACGGGAAACAAGGAGCAAATCCAAGGAGTATACCTAGAATAAACATACTTTTGTGGTTTTTGTCAATGAAATATTTTTTAAATCGATCACACCCTGGATACGAAATATGCCGGCCAACAATAATGAGCACGCCCATAGCTATAATAAATCCGGCGGCGCAAACCCTGATCGCGGCAGATATAAACGCGCTATGCTGAAATAAATCAAGCAAGCGGATCGACCAGGCTGCAAACCAGCCCAGGACTAGATAAGCCGTCAATTTTCCGCTAACAAATAAAACCGTAGCCGCTATCCCCTGCTTTTCTGCTGTTACTGTTGCCGTCAAGATGGGCAGCAAGACTGGCGCACAGGAAAGCAAGCAAGGGCCTGCTCCGGCACTGAAGCCGGTGAGAAACATTTTCAGGCATTCTGTCCACATCTGTTATTCCTAAATAGTGTATCAGTAAGTACGAAAGGCAGTTGACAGTGTGCCAGTAAAAGCAACAGCACTGTTTTTAGTTCTTACTGGAAACTGCTCTTCGTTCTTACTGCTTCTCGTTTTTACTATCTCCGCTCAGAAAAGACTTGCGCGCTAAACGTATATAATTCAGTATCTTTATCTTGCCAGGCATCTTCTGGCAAGCCAGCTTTCTGGGAACAGAGCTCATTGAGAAATTCTTCTTTATTCCAACCTGTTTCAGTTGCTACCTGGGGCAGGAATACCCCGCCGCTGCCACCTTTCCTGACAATAACCCCGTGAGTACCCAAAACAATGTTCGCCGGATTCCTGGCCCGTTCAGGCACGGTCAGGACAGATATTTCAATCTCCAGCTGGTCTAATTCATCTTTAGTGACCGGTGTGAACCGCGGATCGCCGGTAGCTGCTTCAATGGCCATCTTGCTTACAGCCAGGTAAAGTTGTTCGATAGGCATGATATAACCAATACAGCCGCGCAATTGCCGGTCCTTATTCAGGGTCACGAATACGCCCCTTTTTTCCTTTAGCGACGGATCAGTCACTTTGAAATCCGGTACAGTACCTGACTTAAGAAATGATTCAATGGTTTTCCTGGCTATTTTCAATAGCTCCTGTTGTTGTTCTTTATTGAGCATGGTATTCTCCTTTTTTGCCGTCGTATGTTCCTGATAGATCACCGCGGCAGCATAGCCAACCACCCGGTCCATCTCCCCATTGGCGTCTCCGCTGGTAGCATATTTCAGGATCTTCACTTTGGCCTGGCCTCTTAGCCTGGCGATTTCCAAAGCAGTGAGAACTGCGCCCTGACCGCAAAGTTCGCAAGTTCGTGCAGAAATCCCGGAGTATAAACCTGCAAAATCCTGCTTTTCCAGTAAAGCCAGGGCCAACTCATCCAGGGCTCTGGCTTTTTCCTGCGTATAGTAATGGCTTAGATCAGTAGAAGCTATGATTAAGTACTTTTTCCCCGGGCGGCAGTTCTTCATAATTGCCTGGGCCAGGAGAGTGCATTGTTCCAAGTCGGGATCGCTTACCAGGATCGGCACGATCTTGAAGTCAGGTAAAGTTTTTTGTAAAAAAGGCACTTGCACTTCTAAAGAATGTTCCTGCTTGTGCGCCTGGACAGAGCAGGCAAATAATTTGTTCTCGGCGGCAATAGCTTTCGCCAGCGGCGTATCTACCAATACTTTTCCCAGCGGGGTTTCCCAAATTCCGGAAGTGTAAATACTGGCCACAGTTAAATATTGGTGGTGACTAGGGCCGATCATGATCACTGTGTCATAATATTTATTGGCTATAAGTTTATAGCCGGCCGCCGCCACCGGACCGCTATAGACATATCCGGCGTGCGGTACGATCAAAGCAATGATCTCCCCATCAATTCCCTGCTCTGGGGCCTCTTGTAAGTACTGGTCGATAAGAGCGCTCAGTTTAGCCTGGGCAGCCGGGTAAAAGGTACCAGCTACTATCGGTGGCCTGATATGTTCACTGCTTTTTCCGGAACAGCTGGCGATCAGGGCAACTATACCTAATAAGATAACCAAGCCATTGCGTTTCATAAGGTCCACCTGCCGGCAATGCCGGCACCGCAGTAAGCGCATAAACCATCGGTGATATGATTTTCCAGAATGGTATAGCCGACTCTTTTAATGATTATTTTTTGGCATTTTGGGCAATATGTATTTTCTCCGGGATGGCCTACTACGTTGCCGATATAAACGTAATGCATACCCTCCTCGAGAGCTATCTCCCGGGCTATTTCCAGGGTTTTTAGCGGCGTTGGAGAAGCATTTTTCAGCTGATAGGTAGGATAAAAACGGGAAAAATGGATCGGCACATCAGGCCCGAGATTGGTAACTATCCAGTGACACATTTTACGGATATCTTCAGGCCGGTCATTTTCCCGGGGGATGATCAGGTTGGTGATTTCCAGCCAGATACCCTTTTGTTTGAGAATGATCAGGGAATCCAGGACCGGCTGGAGGCGGGCGCCGCATATTTTCCGGTAATAGTCTTCACTAAATCCTTTGAGATCGATATTAGCGGCATCCAGGTATTTACACAATTCTTTTAATGGTTCAGGATTAATATAACCGTTAGAGTGGTATACGTTCTTAATGCCCCTATTCCTGGCTAATTTGCAGATAGCCAGCATATATTCATAAAAATTAGTGGGTTCAGAATAGGTGTAGGCAATTACTTTGCATTTTTCCTTGATCACCTGGTTGATGATCTCCCGGGGTGATAAGGAAAAATTATCCGTATCCAGCGGGGATACCTGCGATATTTCCCAATTTTGGCAGAATTTACAGCGCAGGTTACAACCGGCGCTGGCGATGCTGAAAGCCTCAACTGCCGGGTAATAGTTAAAAAATGGCTTTTTTTCTATCGGGTCAATATGAATTGAACATGGTGCGCCATATCCTAAGGCAACCAGGGTGCCGGCGATATTCTTTCTGGCCCGGCAAAAACCAAGCTCGCCGGGGCTGATCAGGCACTGCCATGGACAGAGCCGGCATTGTACCTTTTTCCCAGGCAATTTATCATAATACCGGGCTTCCTGGTTGTCTAAGAACTGGCCTGAGTAGATCTGCCAGGTTATCAGGCTAACGCTGAGAACTATCAGGACGATCAATAAGATGCGACGCATTATTATTTTCCCAGGATTTATATTTTTTCTACAGAGTACTTTCTTTCTCCCAGGCCAAGATTCTCAGCGTGGCGTAGTTGATCGCTCCAATTTATCGGGGGCCACACTTCTTTGAAAAGGTCCCGCCCGGCGGCTTGGTTGACCAGGTCAGCGCTGGCCTGGTCTATGCTGACCGGGTCCAGCGAAGCGACAATGCCGACATCACCAATAAGCGGTTTGTCCTTGGCTTGGGATGGATAGCAGTCACAATAAGCAGTGATATGATTGAGAAAATTAACATAGAGGCATTTATTTACTTTATTAGCTAAAGCCCCGGCTGCATATTCAGCTATTTTTTCTTGAACAGCAGTATAGGTTTCGTTCCAGGTGATCTGCACGGCGTGAAAAGAACAGGATAAAATACAATCGCCGCAGCCGATACATTTTTGGGGATCAATTTTGGCTTTATCCTTGACCAGGCTGATAGCCCTGGTCGGGCACCACTTAAAGCATACCCGGCAGGCTGTACATTTCTGCGGATCTATATCCGGTAAAACACTGTTATGCATCTCATATTTGCCGGCTTTGGCGCCGCAGCCCATACCCAGGTTTTTCAACGCACCGCCAAATCCGCTGAGTTCATGGCCTTTAAAATGCGATAGGCAAACCATACTGTCGGCATAATATATATCCTGGGCTATCTTCACGCTGGTAAAATATTTTCCTTTTACGGCCACATTCTGGTAGCTATTGCCGCGCAAGCCATCAGCAATGATCACCGGAGCCCCGCAAGCATCAATAGTAAATCCATGCTCAGTGGCAACCAGGAAGTGGTTTACGGCATCTGATCTTTTCCCTTTATATATCGTAGAAGCGTCTGTCAGGAAAGGTATGGCTTGCTGATCTTTAATCAAATCAACTACAGGTTTAACCCAGTGCGGCCGGATATAACCGATATTGCCTTGCTCGCCAAAATGCATTTTAACCGCCGTGAAATCATCTTTCTGGATCACTTCTTTCAGGCCGCTTTTCAGCACCAGTTCCGGTAATTTATCAATATCTTTGAAAGCCATAAAAAACACTTTGGACATGATTATTTTTTACCTTTTTTCAGCACATTGAGGAATACCGCTACGATCTGGGGATCAAAATGCGAGCCAGCTTCTTTTTTAATTATCTGGATAGCTTCGCTCTTTTTATAGGCTTTACGGTATGGCCGGTTAGATGTAAGCGCCTGGTATACATCTGCCAAAGCGATAATCCTGGCCCCGACCGGGATCTCCTCACCCTTTAAACCTGATGGATATCCTTTGCCATCCCACCGTTCATGGTGGTGCACAATATAAGGCAGGAGGCCGTGCAACAACTGGATCGGTCTGATAATATCTGCGCCGATCAACGGATGTTTCTTAATCGCTTCTAATTCTTTGCCGTTAAGCTTACCTGGTTTCAAGAGTATTTTTTCACTGATACCGATTTTCCCCAGGTCATGAAGAATTGACGCCTGTTTAATCAATAAAATATCTTCGTTCGGCAATTTTAAGGCTTTGGCTATATCCGTGGCAAAATTCACTGTTTCTTCCACATGCTCACCGGTATAATGGTCCTTTAACTCAATGGTCCGGGCAAAAGCGAAAATAGCTTCGATCAAGCTTTGATTGGCGCGCTTATTCAGACGATCCATTTTTTCTTTTAAATATTTAAGCGAAGACCCCTTCTTGTTTAGAGTCTCTTTTTTTACCTGACTGTCATCCAGGGATGAATAGACCCTGTTCCCGCCAAACTCCTTGGCTTTAAGCAACAGATGATCTGCTTTCTCCAGAAAATCAGCCGGCTTGGTCATTTTCTGTTCCGGGTATGAGACCACGGCAATACTAAGCTTTAGTCTTACTTTTTGCTTTTTATGGCCAAAGGCAGTCTCATTGACCTTGTCCAGCAGTCTTTGCCCCAGGTCTGTCGCTGCCGAACGGTCCAGTCCGACGGCGATAATAACGAATTCTTCACCGCCGAAACGAATAACCGGATTGTAATGGCGGACCAATTTTTTAAGTAAGGTAGCTAATTGCTTTATCACCAGGTCACCGAAACTGTGGCCATAGACATCATTGATGGATTTAAAATAATCAATATCGATCATGATCAGGGCCAGCGCATTTTTTTCCCGTTTGGCCCGGGCAAACTCCAGATTAATGGTTTCCGTAAAATAACGATGGTTAAAAAGCCCGGTTTGCGAATCTTTCAGCGCTAAATGCTTGAGTTTTTTATTAACTGCCAGGATCTTATCACCCAGCCGTATTAATTCCTGCTCCTCGCGCTTCTGCGCGGACACATTACGGATCACGGTCAGAATCTTAGTTACTTTTCCGCTTTCAACGATCGGGATCTTTGTTGTTTGGGTATAAGACATCTCCTTATTGATCAAATTACTCTCTTCAGTAGCTAACACCTGGCCTTTTTTAAAGACCTGCTCATATTCAAGCAATACCTGGTCCGGCAGGAAGGGAAAAGCCTCAAACACTGTTTTTCCGACAATATCAGAGGAGATGCCAAATTCTTTATTCATTTTTATAAAAGCCTGGTTTATAAGCAGGATATGCAGGTCCCGGTCAACAACGTGTACAGCTTCCGGCAAAGCATCCAAAGTAGAGCGGTATTTTTTATCAGAATCAGATAATATCAGTTCAATTTCTTTCTGTTTGGTAATATCAGTGATTATGCCCAGGATTGCCGTGGTCCCCTGGAAATCAATAAGCTTCGTGGTGATGAGGGCATGCAGCTTTTTACCGGATATGGTTTGCAGGACATACTCATAACCAGGAACATTGAGACCTTTTTGATGTTTATCATAAGCAGACTTTGTTTGCCAATGGGATTCAGCGGCAATCAGGCTCATAAAATCAAAAGCCGGTGAATATAGTTCCTGCCGGGTATAACCCATAGTTTCTTCAGCTTTCTTATTGGTATAAACTATCCGGCCTGATTTATTAATAAAGATAATATTGGGAGATTCTTCAGCCAGGGTCCTGAACTTGTTCTCAGATTCCTTTAGCGCCTGCTCAGCTTCTTTTTGTGTGGAAATATCCCGAAACGATTCAATAGCCCCGACCAGTACTCCTTCAGCATCATACAAAGGAGAAGCTTTGATGCTGAGGTAGGCCCCTTCTCCGTGGTGCATATTAGGCAAAAAGATCTCAGCATACAAGGTATTCCCTTCCCGCCGGAAATCCTGGTACCTGGCTTCGATCGCTGAATCATGCAGATCGATGAGATCTATCAGCATAGGCTTGCCTTTACCGTAGAAAGGCACAGCATAGGCATAGTCGCCTTTGCCGATCATCTCTGCCTTGGTGACCCCGGTAAGTTTTTCCATAGCCAGGTTCCAGGCGATCACTTTTTTCCCCTGATCGATCACAAAAACAGGATCAGGAAAAAATTCAACAATCTTCTCCATGAGCGAAAGATAGCTATGGTGCTGCTGGTCATTCTTTGGTTTATCCATGAAAACCTGTTATCAGGGAAGTATGGTTATGGATTTAATACGCACGTCTTTTAGGGGCCGGTCATTTTTATCGCTAGGGCACTGGGCTATTTTGCCGACTATATCCATACCAGCCGTCATTGTGCCGAACGGGATAAAACCATACTGGTCCAGGCCCAGGTTGTCGTTCAGGTTAATGAAGAACTGGGCGTCGGATTGTGAATTGATCGGTATGTTGCGGGAAGCAGAAGCCATGGAAATCGTCCCTTTGATGTTTGACAATTGACGCGGCTCTACACCCATAGTACCACCGCCAGTCCCATCATTTGCCGGATCATTATCCCTGGAGAGCGGATCCCCTCCCTGGATGACAAAGCCAGGGACTACCCGGTGAAAGGTGGTCCCGTCAAAAGCTTTAGCTTTAGCTTGTTGCAGGAAATTACCTACTGTCTTAGGCGCTTTTCCGGGCTCCAGTTCAATAGTTATTTTTCCCAGGTCAGTATCAATTATAACGGTAACCGTATTTTTATCTTTTGCCTCTGCATTTACCAAGAAAATCCCTCCTATAAGTATGGTCAATATTGCACCCAGCAGTTTATTTTTCATTGCTATCCCTCCTTGACTACATGTTTAAAACAAAATTCAAATGGCTGTTAAAAATGAACAGCATATTTTTAATATTATAGTCTAACCTTAATATTCAAAACAATCATTATTTCATAATAATTAAGTTATGGATAAGCCAGGCCATACCCAACAGGGAATAAAGGATCTGTATGTTGCTCATCACTATTAAACTGATCTATATTCCGCGGCCAGGAAAAGGAAAGTTTGCCTTTAAAATTGTAATCATTGAAGAGAACTTCAGCCACGCCCTGCCCTTCTGTGCCTGGCAGCCAGGCAGCGACAAAAGCATCAGCATTATCAAGCACTGTGCCCAAGATCATCGGCCGGCCGGAAACCAGCACAATAACGACCGGTATGCCGGCGCCTTTAACATTATTTACTGCTTCTATATCAGCATCATCCAGCGCTAAATTAATGCTATCGCCAAACCATTCGGCATAGGGTGTTTCACCGATCACTACTATTCCCACACTTGCGCCGGCGGCACCGGAGCCATCTTCAGAATAGGTGACAGTCGTACCAGCTGAAACGAGATTCTTGATCCCCTGCAATATAGTAGTGCCGGTCGTGATAGCGCCACTACTACCCTGCCAGTCGATCGTCCACCCGCCACACTGGTTCCCGATATCATCAGCATTTTTACCGGCAACAATGATCTTAGCCAAACTCTTGGACAAGGGTAAGGTGGCATTACTGTTTTT
>JAQTPL010000019.1 GCA_028712895.1 bacterium
TTGCCGTTTACTTTAACCCTGAGCCTGCCCATGGCCACTCTGCTGGCTATTCTGCTGGCCTTGGGCCGTCTTAACCAGGATAATGAGATCACCGCTATCAAGGCCAGCGGTGTATCCACCTTGCGGCTCATGACCCCCCTGCTGATAACGTGTGTCCTGCTCTCATTGGTCGGAGTTTATTTTAACGATTGGGTAGTGCCGGCAGCAAACCATAAATTTAAAAATCTGTATATGGAGATCATTTACCGTCAGCCGGTGTTAAAGCTGGAAGAGCGCACTTTTATCGAATTGCAGGATACCCGGCTTTATTTTGAATCAATAGATAAAAAGGCCTCTACGTTTAAAGGCGTGATCATTTACCGGAATGAAAAGGACGGCCTGCCGCTAATGATCACTGCCCAGGACGGGAATTTCCACAGCGACCAGAAACAGGGATTAGTACTGGAGCTGCATAATGGGGCGCGGCACATGGTGGACAAGAATGATTTTTTAAAGTATAACCGTATTTTCTTCAAGACCTATTCCATGCTGATTAACCTGGCCCAGGATGCGCCTAAAGATGCCATCCGTTATAAAAGTCTGCGGGAAATGAACAAGAATGAATTAGGCACTGAGATTCAGCGCCTGCGGGACAGTAATATCAAACATAATACCCTCTTGGTAGAATATCACTTGCGTAATGTTATTCCTTTTGCCTGTCTCACCTTTGCCTTGATCGCTATACCGCTGGGATTAAGGCCAAAACAAACTACTAAAGGCCTTGGTTTCGGTATGAGCCTGATCTTGATCATAGTTTACTACACTATCCTAATCTCTGGCATGACTGCCGGGGAGCGCGGTATGATCAAGCCGGCTATTGCCATTTGGCTGCCAAATTTACTCATCGGTTTTGCCGGGATATTATTTTCGATTAAAGTAATACGAGGGAAAGTATAAAGCAGTTTTAAGTTATAAGTTTTGAGTTTTAAGTTAAGGTAAAATGCTTTTTTTCAATAATTCAAAACTAAACACTCAAAATTCAAAATTGTATTTTTGGGAGATTGGCACAGTGAAGCTTATTGATCGTTATGTATTAAAACAATATGGGCAGGCTTTTCTCTTTGCCATCAGCTGTTTCGCCCTGGTGGCCCTGATCTCCCAATTTTTTGATAAGATAGACACTTTTTTGAATTATAAGACCCCTCCTTACCGGATCATTATCTATCTTTTGTACCGCTTGCCTTTCTGGCTGGTACAAGTAATGCCTGTGGCGACTTTGTTAGCTACCCTGTTTTCTCTCAGTAATATGCTCCGTCATAATGAACTTACCGCCATGAAAGCTTCTGGTTTAAGCCTTTATCGCATCTTATTATCCTTGTTTATCTTTACCCTGATCTTAAGCGGTTTGACTTTCCTCTTCAATGAAACCCTGGCTTCACCGCTGGAATATAAGGCAAAATTATACGAAAAGCACCAGATCCGTCATGAAGAAGGACTTGATTACCTGCACCGTAACAATGTCATTCACCTGGGGCAGAATAACCGCATTTATTTTATCAAGTCCTTTAACGGGCAGCATAGCATAATGAAAGATGTACAAATTGATGAATTTAACAGCACCCATAACCTGGTGAAGCAAATCGTGGCTAAATCAGGGCAGTGGCAGGACAACCAATGGATCTTCAGCGATGGGATCATCCGGGAATTTGACCAGCAAGGGAAAAATATCATTAAAGAAGAAAAATTTACGTCCATCAAGCCTGACTTGCCGGAAAAGTCCGGCGATTTTCTGCGGGAGGCTAAAAAGTCTACGGAAATGGATTACCAGGAGCTTAAAGACTATATCATCCGCTTGCGCAGGAATGGACTCCCAGCCAACAAGGAACAGGTTGAGCTGGCGCTTAAATTCTCCTACCCCTTTGCTAATCTAGTGACCTTGCTGATCGGCATACCCTTTGCCTTGTGGACTAAACAATCCAGCAAAGTCATGAATTTTGGCACAGGAATGGCTATTGCCTTTATTTTCTGGGGGACGATAGAAATCGGGCACGCTTTAGGAGAGAATAAAGTTTTATCACCAGTACTGGCAGCCTGGCTCTCTAATATAATGTTCAGCAGTATGGGTGTCTGGCTGCTTGTGAAAAAGGTTAGAAAATAAAAAAAACAGTGTTGAGTGTTGAGTGTTAAGTTTTGAGTTAAGGTAAAATGCTTTTCACCATAATTCAAAATTCAAAACTCAAAATTCAAAACTGCTTTATTGTCTATCTCAAGATCGCTACTTTGCCTATTTTGCTTTTATTATCCGCTTTATACCAGTAGAGATAGATTCCGCTGGCTACTTTATCGCCATTTTCATTTCTGCTATCCCAGACATAGGTATACTCTGCCCTATTATCAGAGACAGCTACCTGCCTGATCTCCCCGGTTTTCGCTTCTCTGATCAATTCTCCATTTAAACTATAAATTTTTAATTTAATGTTACTAGTTTCCGCCAGGTTGGTGGTGACAATCTTAAGAGTAGCTTGGCCAGTCTTGCTGGGATTTGGATAACTATAGACATCAGTGATGTCCGGCGACGCGGTAAATGCTGCCTGGTAAATATCAAAAGTCATGGTACTCCCGCCGGCAGTGCTGATGTTGAGGACACTGAACGGAGATGAATTCTGGTTGTAAGCGTTATTATCAGGGCTCACAAAACTAGTAATATCCCTCGTCCCGGGGAACGGGTCGCTGGCTTCACTGGTTTTATCTGTATCGTCGGCCTCTACCAAATCTACGGTCCGGTGCGGCACATATGGTTCTGAATTAATTACGTTCAAATATAAAGCAGTGCCGGTATTGCCAAAAGAATCATGGGTTTCATAATCAAGCATGGCATCATCAATGTGCCAGAACAGCAAACCCTCTCCAGGCAGGTACTGGTCAAAATTCTCCTGGCGCCGGTATTCCACCAAAAAATACTCCTGCCGGCGATCATCGGCTGTTATAGCCGATATCTGATAAATGCTTTGAGCACCTGCTACTGTTATATCTACACCTAATTCCTTTTGTGCAAGATTTATCGGCGTTATCCAACCAAGAAACTTTTTACCCCAGGCCCCGATATGAGCCGGACGGGAACCATCAAGGGAGAATCCCAGCCATGATCCGCCATCCATCAGGTCCCAATTCCCGACAACGGTAGTCCCGCCAATACTCTGGGTATTATAAAGGTCAGGTAAACCCAGGTCATGTCCAAATTCGTGAGCAAATGTGCCTACCGGCGAGTGCTCGCTGAGCATAGTATAATTCTTTACATGCACCCCATCATTGGTCAGGTATCCATCGGCATCTGTGCTTACGGTAAAAGAACCGCTGTGCGACCAGATATCATTGGTATCCCTCGAAGTTTCCTGTCCTTCGCCTGCATGAATAATGATCACGTGATTCACAATACCGTCGCCATCAAGGTCATACTGGGCAAAATCAATATCAGCGTCTGCTTGCTGTACAGCTTCAATGACCAGGTTAGAGACATCGGTATAAAAAGTATCCACCCCGCCGAATCCATCAGCCCCGTAATAAGCCATGCTATGCACGCTCTGATACCAGCGGCTGCCGGTAGTGCCAGTTACAGCCAGTTGTCCCTCACTGACTTCCTTGAAATAATCATACATACTATAGTACCCTGCATCCTGGCTGAATAACAGGTTATCAAAATAGGACTTTGAATGGCTGGACGACGCTGTAACATCTGAAAATTCTATCAGTATAGCTGCCACATCCGCTGTCCCGGTTGTAATAGCCCTCCTGGATACATGCTCTGCAGGCATACGCGGCATAGCTAACCGCGGTTTGACAACCAGAGCCTGCATCGCGGGAGATAAAGGACCAGTATCATAAATTAACGGGTGAGGCGGCGCGGCTATTACAGTGGTCAGCGGACAGCAGACAGCGGTCAGAGAAAGCATAAAAACCAATAAACTTTTTTTCAAGAGTATCTCCTAAACAGAATAGAAAGGCCGCTTATTTAATAAGCGGCCCTTCCATTATTATACCATTTTTTTACTGGTCACAATGACCAGTCTCCCTAGAAGCCAATAGATAAGGCTACCATATGGTTCCATTCAACAATCTGACCGGCATAAAGCCCGAGTTCTTCACCATAGAAAGCATAATCTAGGTTAAGTAACCAGAGATCCAATCCCAGGCCGAAAGTCGGATAACCGGAATTAAAACCACCCCGTATAGACAATATTTTGGTCTGGTATTCAGCGCCGAGGTGCAGCTTTTTGAAGAAAGAAGCGCCAAAGAGTTCCTCGTCAGTATTAGTGAGATCATTAACATCAGCTGCCAGCACCCAGTGATTTTTCAAGGGCAAGAACTTATTTTTCCAATAATAGATATTCTTTGGCCGGAAAGCGACTCCAACATTAACCCGGGGATTGATGACATCAGTGGTTTCAGGTTTGACAATATTATTAGCAGTGATCTGGTCATAGGTGACCGGGGTGCCAAAAATATCCGCTACCATCATGCCAATGTTCCACTGCTCGTTCAGTTGGTACAAAGTACCGAAATCCAGACCAACACCTTTGCCATACTGGATAGCTGGGTCAAAATCATCAAATTCCAGTACTGATTTTCTTAATTCCTCGATCTTGCCCCGGCGGAGCAGCTTAAGGGTACCGGCTACAGACAAAGAACCAGGCAGGTCAAAAGGAGTTTTTTCCAGTTTTACCGCTACCGGAGCCATACCAACCACATCAAAATTGCCGGTCATATCCACATTGGGAACAAGCAGGCCGTTATTGATCCCGACGCGGACATCAATCAAGCTAAAAAGGCCCACACCAAAATTTAACTTTAGATTATTTCTTAAACCATAAGGTCCGGAAATATAATTTGGGTTCAACAAGCTGGTAGACAAATGGACCTTCAGCTTGGAAACCTGGTCAGTAATATCATTTACCAGTCTGACCTGGGTATCATAACTTTGCTCATCAAAATTTTCAAGTTCGCTGTTATTGCTATCCCACCAATCATATAATTCCTTTGTATCATTGCTGATCGTTATCGGCAAACTGGCGATTTGCAGCTGCCACTTCTGTATTTGAGTGATACCTGCCGGATTATAAAAATATGCATTGGCATCATCCGCTATAGCGGTAAATGCTCCGCCCATGCCAACCGGCCTGATCCCTTTGATCATAAAAGTACGGTCTGCTCCCCATGCCAGCACGGGAAGGATAAGCAGGATCAGCATCAACAACCAGAGTACACGTTTAAAGATATTCATTTTACCCCTCCTTATTATAATAACGAAGCATGCGGATGCCAGACTATATCCTCAATAGATGGATCCAGCTTAGGATTGACATTAGTATCAATCTGTTCCTTAATGCTTGTTTTCAAATCATCCAGATTGTTCCAAAGATCTTTTAGCGCTGAGTCATTTTTAGCTTTAACTTTAATAATCGCCTTTTCCAGGTAATTGATCGCGCCCAAACTGGTTGGATTAATACCAAATTCATCATCAATAGCTTCTTGGACTTGATCCCTGAGAGTCTGCTGCTTAGCCAAAGATATAGTACTGGCGTCCGGCAGGGTCACGGTCCAATCACCGTCAGAATTTAGTACCTGTACTAAATCGCCGGCGCCACCAGGGATTAAGTCATTATTATCATCCAATAAACGGCATACTGATTGGATGGTGATAAAAAAGGCCAGGTTTATGTTGACATCAGGATCGTCTGCCGGAATAACGCCGTCGTCATTACCATCAGCTATTTGTTTTAATACCGGCACTACGGCAATAGCTGTGCGGTATAACAGCGGCAGATCCAAAGACTCCGGGAGGAGTGCAGTGGAAGAAGAGTTACGGGTCCGGCTGAAAAAGGAGCCAAACTCACTTTGAGCGATCACTGGTGAAGAATCAGAGGAGTTGGTTTCCTTAATCACTTCGGCGATCAGTTCAGCTATGCTTATCCCCCCTAAACCGATTAAAGCCTGGGCTTTCCCATATAAAGCCTGGGAATCATTCGGATTTTGTTCCAATAATTTGTTATAGTAAGTTAATGCATCACTATAGTCCTTACTACTCAGGGCCGCCTGACCATCGGATAACAGGGATGCCTGGCTGGTATCACTGCCTCCTTTATGCGCCCACCCGAAGATATTGGTAGTTTTACTGCATCCAGCCAAACTGAACACCAGTACTACCACTAGAAAGACAGCAACTAATTTACCTCTACCAGACATAAAGACCTCCTTCACCCTAAATTAACTTCCTTTAGCATTATACTCTTCAAACTTTATCTTTGTAAACTATTTTTTTGCTTTTTCTGTCACCTGCACGCTGTACGCTGTTTGCTGTTTTTAAGTGCCCATTTCCCAGCTGGCCAGGTACTTCACCTGCTCGAGAGTTAGTTTATCAATAGTGATACCCATTGATTTCAATTTAAGGGCCGCAATATTCTCATCAATATCCTTAGGCACTGAATATACCTGTTTTTCCAGTTTTGCCGCATTTCTCACCAGGTATTCCGCGCTTAAAGCCTGATTGGCAAAACTCATATCCATGACTGAAGCTGGGTGCCCTTCTGCCGCGGCCAGGTTGATCAACCGGCCTTCGCCTAATAGATAGATCCTTTTACCTGATGATAAGGTATATTCTTCAGTAAATTCCCTGATCATTCTTCTTTTGCGGCTGATTTTCTGCAGCGCAGGGATGTCAATTTCAACATTGAAATGGCCTGAATTGCATACTACTGCGCCATCTTTCATCTTCAGGAAATGTTCTTTCCTGATCACATTAATATCGCCAGTGAGAGTGACAAAGATCTGGCCATGTTTGAGAGCTTCGGACATAGGCATTACCTGGAATCCATCCATGGCTGCTTCTATGGCTTTGATCGGGTCAACTTCAGTCACGATCACATGCGCACCCATACCTTTAGCCCGCATAGCGACACCGCGCCCGCACCAACCGTACCCGGCTACCACCATGGTACTGCCGGCCAACAACAAATTGGTGGCTCTAATTATACCATCTATAGTAGATTGTCCGGTACCATAACGATTATCAAAAAAATGCTTGGTCAAGGCATCGTTAACAGCTATGATCGGATAGGCCAGCACTCCCTTTTCAGCCATACTTTTCAACCTGATCACGCCGGTTGTTGTTTCTTCTGTCCCGCCGATAATATCATTGATCAGTTCCTGCTTCTTGGTGTGAATAGTAGATACCAGGTCAGCTCCGTCATCCATAGTCATGACTGGTTTTACGGCTAAGGCGCTCATAATGTGGCTGTAATAGGTCTTATGATCTTCGCCTTTAATAGCAAAGGTACTGATGCCATCATGTTTGACCAATGAACTGGCTACATCATCCTGTGTACTTAGGGGATTAGAAGCGCAGATTACTACTTCTGCGCCGCCAGCTTTCAGTGTTTTCATTAAATTCGCTGTCTCTGTCGTCACATGCAAACAAGCAGCAATTTTCATACCCTTGAGGGGTTTTTCCTTGGCAAACCTGCTTTTGATCAGGTTTAATACCGGCATCTGGGCTCCAGCCCACTCAATACGCAGTTTCCCCTTCTCTGCCAGTTTCATATCTTTTACATTATATTTCATTTTTTATCCCTTCCGTTAATACAGTTTTTAATTATGAATTTTGAGTTTTGAACTTTCCGCCCTTAAGCCTGGCGAATCCGCCTCAGGCGGAAAAACTTGTAACTGTTTCTTTCTTACTTACTTACTTACTTACTTAGCATCTTTCCTGATTGCTTCAGCCTTATCAGTCCTTTCCCACGTAAACTCACTTTCCGAACGGCCAAAATGGCCATAACTGGCAGTTTTCCGGTAGATTGGCTTGTATAGTTCAAGCGAATCAATGATACCGCGGGGATCCAAGCGGAAGTTTTTAATTACGGCTTTTTCAATTTTTGATTCATCGATTGTACTTGTTCCCATGGTGTCGACCATGACACTGACTGGTTCAGGGACACCGATAGCGTAAGCTAATTGGACTGTACATCTTTCAGCTAAACCGCTGGCCACTACGTTTTTAGCAATGTAACGAGCCATATAGGTTGCACTGCGGTCAACTTTGGTAGCATCTTTTCCAGAGAACGCCCCGCCGCCATGGGCAGCCATTCCGCCATATGTATCGACAATTATTTTTCTTCCGGTCATACCAGTATCTGACTGCGGCCCGCCGACCAGGAACCTGCCGGTAGGATTAATGAAACAATCTTTTTTCCAGTTAAAATTTTTAAGCAAACGGGCAGGAATGATCGGTTTAATGATCGATTCAATGATCTCTTCCTTAGCCCAATTCGCCATATTATCGGTTTTCTTATCCAGGGCTTCTTCTGTATGCTGGCTGGAAACCACGATCTTATCAACAGCTATCGGTTTTTTGTCTTCATAACGTATTGTTACCTGGGATTTGCCATCAGGGCCCAAATAAGAAAGGATCTTCTTCTTCCTGACTTCAGCCAGTCTCCTGGAAAGGCTATGAGCCAGCATAATCGGCATAGGCATCAATTCCGGGGTTTCATTGCAAGCATAACCGATCATCAGCCCCTGGTCCCCGGCGCCAATTATCTTGCCTTTGCGCCCTACTCCCTGGGCTATATCTGGTGATTGCTTGCCGATGGCGTTAAGAACAGCGCAAGTTTCATAATTAAAACCATATTTAACGTCAGTATATCCTATATCCTTAATGACTCCGCGGACTAATTGCGGCAGGTCCACATAAGCTGAAGTAGTAATCTCTCCGCCAACGATCACCAGGCCAACGGTAATAAATGTTTCACAAGCTACCCGGCTGTGAAAGTTATTCTTGTTTGGTGGGTCCAAACGGTAAATTTCATCCACCACGGCATCGGAAATCTGGTCACAGACCTTGTCTGGATGACCTTCAGTTACGCTTTCGCTGGTAAAAACAAAATCCCTTTTAAACATTCTTTCCCCCTTTGGAATTACGAATTACTCGAATGATAGCGAATAAAGGCCAAATACTACATTCGCGATATTAGCTTAAATTCGTGTTATTCGTGGTTTCATTTTTTTTCATCAATATTAATGACTGAACCTTCAAAAACCGATATATTTTCACTGATTGTAGCCTGGTTCCCGATGACACAGTTGCGCAATTGCACTCCTCTGGCTACATGCACTCCTGCCCACAGGATACAATCACTGAGTACTGCCTTTTCTTCGATAATGCTATTATTACCGATCGTGGTAAAACTGTCTACCGTCACACCTTTTTCTATGCGGCAATTACTGCCAATCACTACCGGCCCGGCAATTTTTACGCCAGGATGGATATAGGTATTGGAGCCAATCCAGATATTCTTGCTTTTCAATTTTCCGGGGATCTTGATTTTAACTGCACCTTCCAAGGCATTTTTTTCTGCTCTTTTATATTCTTGCAGGTTACCGATATCACACCAGTAGGAATTCATTTCATAGCCAAAGATCGGCTTTTTACCGGCCAGGAGTAAAGGCCAAACATTACGGCCAAAATCATAAAATTTATTTTTCGGTATATAGTCAAATATTTCCGGTTCAAACACATAAATACCGGTATTGACCGTATTGGCAAAAACATCGCTCCAGGCTGGCTTTTCGATAAATTTTTCAATACGATTGTACTGATCGATCAGGGTGACGCCATAGTCAAACCGAGCATCCACTTTTTTTAAAACCATAGTTGCCAGGGATTTTTTCTTTTTATGGAACTCTATGACTTTGGATAAATTAATATCAGTCAAGCCATCGCCGCTCATAACTACGAAGGTTTCCTGGAAATACCGCTCTGCTCTTTTAACCCCGCCAGCTGTCCCCAAAAGCACCTTTTCCTGGGAATACTGTATCTTGAGACCATAACGCCGCCCATCCTCAAAATGATCCCTGATCATATCAGGATAAAAATGCAGGTTAATGACCACTTCGTCAAGGTTATGTTTTTTCAGCAGCTCTAACGTATGCTCAAGAGCTGGTTTATTGACGATAGGGATCATGGGTTTAGGTATAAAATGTGTTAGCGGCCGCAGGCGCGTACCTACCCCCGCTGCCATCACCATTGCCTTCATATTAACCTCGAATAAGTACCGTTATTTTTGTACTTTGTACACCAATTTCTGTCCTAAGTCAATCAGTTTCTTGACCTTGGATTGATTATTTGCCTCAGCATATATCCTAACCACTGGTTCCGTACCAGAGGGCCGCAGCAGCAACCAGCGGTCATCTTCAAAGATTACTTTAACTCCATCATAATCTTTTACTTCCTTAACCATGGGCAACGAAGAAGTAAAACCGGCTATTTGCCTGGAAAATTCTTTTTTATCAATATGATGGTGCTGGGTATGGCCCAATTTCAGGTCTATGCGGTCGTAACAGGACAAGCCAAATTCAGTAAATAACTCCTTTTTCAAACTGACCAGGTTTTGCCCGGTTATAGCCATTAATTCCAGCATATACAAAGCGCTCAAAATACCATCCCGCTCCGGAATATGGCCGCTAAATCCGATCCCGCCGCTTTCCTCTCCACCAATGAGAACCTTTTCTTTCAGCATAATATCACCAATATACTTAAAACCGATCGGGGTTTCATATAATTTTAAGTTATATTCCCGGCAGATACGCTCGATCAAATAGGTGCCGGAAATAGTTTTAACCACTGCTCCCTTTTTTCCTTTATTCTTTATTAAATGCAATAGTAACAATGAAAATATCTGGTGGGAATTCACAAAAATACCCTGGCTATCTATCAACCCTATCCGGTCAGCATCCCCATCCAGAGCAATACCAATATCAGCTTTTACACACTTTACCGCAGTGATCAGGGGACCAAGATTACTAGCTATTGGCTCCGGGTGGATTCCCCCGAACAGCGGATCATTAACACTGTTTATAGAATGTATTTTAAGAGAACCACCGGTTAATAATTCTTCCAGGCAACCCTGTCCGGCGCCAAAAAGAGGATCAATAACAATGCGCATCTTCCGCCGGCGGATTTTCTTGATATCTACCATCGACACCAGCTGTTTTAGGTAACTCTTTGTAAGATCAATTTTCTTTATGTTCCCTTGGGCTTGACAGATCTGGGCCTGTGCCAAGGATTGCTCAAACAACCTGGTAACTTCGGGATGAGCCGACGCTCCTTGCCGGGTTTTAAATTTCAAGCCATTAAACTCATAAGGATTATGGCTGGCAGTAATAATTATTGCCCCAGCTGCTTTTATATTCACTACATTATAGGAAACCGCAGGGGTTGGGACAGACTCTAAACTTAGTAATACCTTAAAACCATTCCCTGATAATACTGCCGCGACAGCATTAGCATACTCGCGTGAAAGAAACCTGCAATCGTAACCAACAATGACTGCTGACCGCTGACCGCTGACCGCTGACTGCTTTTTAAGATAATCGCTGATGGATTGGGTGACCAATCGGACATTATTAAAAGTAAAATCGCGGGCAATTATCCCGCGCCACCCGTCAGTACCGAATTTTATTTCTGTAGACAAACTTATCCTCCGGATACGAATACCACGAATGATAGCGAATTACGCGAATAAGAATATTCGTGTTCTTAGCTTCTTTTCATTCGGTATTTATTCGCTTATTAAAGTTTACTATACTTCTTCAGGATTGAATGGTCGGCTAATGCCGCACCAGGACTCAAGGTAGTATGCGGTTCTATGATACACTGTTTGCCTACCAGGCATTTCTCCAGTCGGGATCCTTCCCCCACTTCAGTATGATCATGGACCACGCAGTCGTTCAATATTACCCCTTTGCGGATGATCACTCCCTGGCCCAGAGTGACTTTCCCATTAATCTGGGCAAACTCTTCGATCCTGGCTTTGTTACCCATTACCAGCTTGCCGTCTATTACTGCTTCCTTACTGATAAAACTATTACTGCCTTGCCAAATATCCTTGCCTGTCTTACGTCCGGCAATACTGGCTCCGGCAACACCGTCAATAATATCAAAATGCACTTGCAAATATTTTTCAATGGAGCCAATGTCAATCCAATAACTGGTATTAACAAAACCAAACAACTTTTCTTTTTTAGACAATAAAGCCGGGAACAGGCCCCGTTCCACAGAATAATTAATACCCGGCGGTATTAAGGATAGTACTTCCGGCTCAAATATATATACGCCGGCATTAATGGTGTTACAGGTCACTTCATCCCAGCTTGGCTTTTCTAAAAACCTTTCAATCCGGCCAGTTTTAGCAGTTTCGACCAGACCATACACAGTAGGATCTTTCACCCTGGTTAAAGCAATAGTCGCCTGGGCCTTATTTTTGGCATGATAACGGAGCATCGCTTCAATATCAATATCCATTAAGATATCGCCATTGAAGATCAGTACTTTACGGTCAATATATTTTTGCGCATTTTTGATCGCACCGCCAGTCCCGAGCGGTTCCTCTTCATGGACGTAATGGATCTTGATGCCATATTTTGAGCCATTGCCAAAATGATTCTCAAAAGTATGTGAAAGATACGCTAAACAAAATATCACTTCCTTAACGCCATATTTTTTGAGCAGTTCAATCTGGTAAAGCAAAAATGGTTTATTGACAATAGGCAATAATGGCTTCGGCGTATTACAAGTAAACGGCCGGAGCCTGGTACCAAGCCCACCGATAAGAATAAGTGCTTTCACGTAAACCTCCGGTTTTTTAGCAACTTAGCAACTTTGTTCATGGCAACTTAGGTATTAGATTCCTATGAGCTATATTGCTACGAGCTATGAGCTGCTCTAAAGTATTCTACTGTTTTTTTTAATCCTTCTTTAAAACTCACTGCCGACTGCCAGCCCAGCAATTTTTTCGCTTTGGTAGTATTCAGGAAACTCTTCTGCAATTCTCCCAACCGCGGCGGCTGGTAGACAGCTTTTTGGTCATAACCAGTGATCATTGATAACTCAGCAAATAAGGTATTGACGCTGGAAGCTTTCTGGGTGCCGATGTTAATGATCTCATTGATGCCTTTTTTTAATCCCAGCAGGTTAGCACGAACCACATCACCGACAAAAACATAGTCACGCAACTGCTCCCCATTGCCAAAAATATTTATTTCAGAACCGCTTTGTATCCTTTGAATAAATATTGCCACTACTCCTGCTTCCCCATGCGGATCCTGCCTGGGGCCGTATACATTCCCATAGCGGAATACCAGGTACTTCAAGCCATAGGTAGCCGTGTAATAATTCAGATAGACTTCAGTGGTATGTTTGGTTACGCCATACGGTGAAAGCGGATTGGCCGGCGCTGTTTCCAGCGGTGGGGTTTTACCGCACTCGCCATACATTACTCCCCCGCTGGAGGCAAAGATGAATTTTTTCACCTTGTACTTAACGCTATTCTCCAGCAGGTTAAGCGTACCAAGCACATTAACCTGGGCATCAAAAACAGGATCCAGAACTGATTTGCGGACATCAATTTGCGCGGCATGGTGATTGACTATTTCCGGCCTTTCCCGCTTGAATATATCATTGACCTTCCCGGAATCCCTGATATCAGCCTGATAGAATTTTGCCTTTTTATTAACATTGCGTAATTTGCCCGCGGAAAGATTGTCAATGATGACCACTTTGTGGCCAGCCGCGATATACGCATCCGCAATATTCGATCCAATGAATCCCGCCCCGCCTGTAACCAATATCTTCATGCAAAAACCTCCGAGTTAGTCTTTAGCTCATAGCAAATTAGGTGTTAGATTCCTATGAGCTAAGTTGCTACGAGCTAAATTGCTGTTTCTAATATGCTCCCCTGGCAAACAATACCGTAGGGATAGTTTGTAAAATTATTTCTATATCCAGCCATACCGACCAGTTTTCAATGTAATAAATATCTAATTTGATCATTTCTTCATAACTCAGGTTACTCCTCCCGCTGATCTGCCACAAACCGGTAATCCCAGGCAGGACCATGAGGCGGCGCTTGGCCCACTCATCGTAATGGGACGCTTCCCAGAGCACTTGTGGCCGTGGTCCGACAATGCTCATGTTTCCTATTAATACATTAATGAACTGCGGCAATTCGTCCAGGCTATAATGACGGATAAATTTGCCGAATTTAGTAATGCGGGGATCTGCCTTCATTTTAAAAACAGGGCCTTTTCTCTCATTCATATTTATGACATCTTTGAGCCGGTCATCAGCATCTGCTACCATACTGCGGAATTTCAGGAACATAAATTTATTTCCTTTATAACCCATACGCGAGTGGCGGTAAAAAACCGGCCCGGGAGAATCCAGCTTGATAATGATCGCAATTATGATCATGGGTAACGCAATTATTGATAAAATAATAATGGCAATAATAATATCCAGACATCTTTTAAACAAAGCATTGACCCCGCGCAATTGAATTTTTTTCAGGGTCAATACTGGCAAGCCAAAAATATTGTCCAAATTACTGCGGGTAGTGATCAGGCCCAGCACATCCGGGATGATCTTAAATTCTACTCCGGCTTTTTCCGCCTGGGTGATAAGATCCAGCATTTGACCGCTGGCTTCAGGTAATTTAGTCATAATGATCTCATTGATCTGCAGTTTCTGTATTATTTCACCCAGGTTTTCAATTCCTTCAAAAACCGGGATGTTTTTAAACTCATCCCAGTCTTTTCTCTCGATCTTAGGGTAATTAATCAATCCCAAGATCTTATATTCAACATGCTGGTCAGCTTGCACGATCTGGTAAATTTCTTTGGCTAATCGGCCTGCTCCTACGATCAATACTTTCTTGATCCCGCCTAATTTATACTTAAGATATCGCCGCAACTGGCTGAATCCCGATCTCCATACGGCCATAAAAATAATATTGATCAGCCAGCCCATCATGAGCACGATGCGTGAAAAAGTAAATTGCCGGTATAAAAAGGTTACGGCCATGACAATGATAGCGGAAACCGTAACTGCCTTGAGAATATCCGGGAACTCATCCAGCGAAAACCGGTCTTTCAGGATATATAACCCGGTTATTTTAAATACCAGCAGGCTAATTAAAGTAATCAACCCAAAAGCCTGGGTATAAAGAGACAAAGATGGTATACCCTTATCAGGGATCATATATCCTGAATAAAATCTTAACCAGTAAGCCAGATAGAATGAGAGATAGATGATGATACCGTCAATGAGCAAAGCCAGTATTTTTAGATATATAGAGATCCTTTTATTCTGCATAAACTCCCTTTTACGGTGATGAATAATATTGTAGTATAGCAAATCTCCCGGTTATTTCCAAGATTTATTTAAGATAATTTGATATAGCGCCATAGACCTCGTCTACGGTAATAGTAGCCATGCATGGGTAATCATGGCAGGCATACTCAAAACCAAGATAGAGGCAGGGACTGCAGGAAGATTTGGCCGTCAGGATGATATGCTTCCCCCCCCAGGGCCCCCATTTTCGCGGATCGGTCGGACCATGGAGAGCCACGACCGGAGTTTTAACAGCCGCGGCAATATGCATGACCCCGGTATTGCCACAGACCAGGACTTTTAATTTTTTTACCAGGGCAATGGTCTCTGCCAGGTCCCAGCCAACAGCAAGAATTGGCTTAACCTCCAGTTTAGCCGCGATCCTGTTTACTAATCCTTCTTCCTGGGAACCACCAGTCAAGACGATCATTCCCTGATGCTCTTCCTGTAAACGCTTGATCAATTCAACATAGCTCTGTTCAGGCCATTGGCGAGGAAATCCATGGCTGCCACAGCCAGGATGAAGGCCGATCATTGTCTCCCCTTTTTCTGCCCCATGATCAGCCAGCTTTTTATTGATCTTGGTTGTAATTGATTTCTGTACCCATAATTCCGGGTCTTTATCAGTAATCGGGACTTCCAGCACCCGTAGCAAGTCAAGAAAGCATTCCACTTCATGTTTATCAGGATCATGGACCACTCTTTTGGTATAAGTCTGGTCACGATGCTGGCTCAGAGTTTTGAAGCCTACTCTCTGCTCGGCTCCTGACAGGAAAGCCAATAAAGGAGATATCCTTAACCATTGGTCAAAATCAATAGCCAGGTCAAAATATTCTTTTCTCAATAATTTGATAAAATTCCAGGATAGCCAGGGCTTTTTAACTAACTCTTCCAGATCCAGCAGGATCAAGCCATCGAGATAAGGACAATCTGCCAATACCTCCCTGTTAACTTTGGTCACGATCATTTTAATGATAGCTTTGGGATAGGCTTGCCGCAAATTACGGATAGCCGGGATCATTAAGATCGTATCTCCCATAGCTGAAAGCTTAATCAACAATATCCGGTCAGGCTGGTAGCGCATGGAAGCAAGCTGGATCTTTTGCCTGAACAGCCTCCCGCAAATAAACAGCAAGGATTTACCAAAGTAGGCATCAATAAACTTAAATAGTTTGTTACCGCGCATGTGTTCCTCAAGTACGGATACCAGGTTATTAGGTTATCAGGTGGAAGAATATCAGGTTATCAGGTTAATTCCTGATGTCCTGTTAGCCTGATCTCCCCTTCCTGATCACCTGATTACCTGGTCACCTGTTTATTAATTTTGCTTCTAAGAGAGCAGATATTTCTTCCATCCTGCTGGTCCAACTGTATTTCTTGGCTAAAGCTATTCTTTTTCCCCTGACTGATGCATCCTCGGCCAAGGCGATTTCAATATCCCTGATAAATTCAGCGGGAGAATTAGCCTGGTAAAAATATTCCTTGAATTCTCGCAAAGAAGAAAGCGCGGTTCCCACCACTGGCCGGCCACTGGCCAGGTATTCAAAAAACTTCATAGGAAACATATTACGGGTATATTCGTTTAACTTGCTCGGCAACAGGCAGACATCAAAGCCTTTCAGGTAATTCGGCAGCTTTCCATAAGGCCGCCCACCCAGGATATGGATATTTGGCATTTCCTTAAGCCCGCTGACAGCAGCGGATTTTTCCCCTTCTCCTACTGCGCCGATCAGGACAATGTTCCAGGCTGGTCTCTCGTTCGCTATGGTCTTTAATAAGGAAAAATCAAGCTTATAATTTGAAACTGCTCCCACAAAGCCAAGAATAGGATGCTCTATGCTGGACAGGTCAGTCGGGACCTGTAAATCAGGATCCTGGATTTTTAAAATATGCTCTACATCTGCTACATTGGGCAGGTAATGAATTTCCCTAGCCAGCGGCTTTTTGGCAGTATACAATTCTGGCGAAGTGACTATAGTAATATCGGCCGCAGCCAGTAATTCCTTTTCCATATCCAGGATAATATTACCCGGGATGAGAGGATTAGCCGCAATTTCATCGACACAATGATAAACCAGCAGTTTTTCCCCGAGTTTTCCCTTAAAATACACTGCATTGGGGACATAGGACCATAAGATCGGAGCAGGCATGGCTAATTTTCTTGCCAGGCGGCGCAAGGCAGCGATCATGATCCGATGATTTAACCAGCGTACCAGGGCAAACTTATAGAACGGCAGCACGAGCGGTGAATAAGTATACAGCTGGTCACTTATTTTGATCGGGCCCCGCAGGAAACGCTTCAACCGGCGCCCTATTCTTTTCATATCTTTGCTTTGCAGCACCGGGCGCCGCAAACCCATTGACTCTATATAAAGGACTTTGTTCTGCCTGGCCAGCCTGGACATAATATGCTGCTGGTTGGTCCAGTAGGGATTATCCCAGTCAGCACTGGATATACAGATAATATTCTCATTCTTAATCATTTAGCATCTCTTTTACTTTTTGCCAGGCTTCTTCAACTTTGATCATTTCCAGGCATTTCAGCGTTTTACACTCTATATTCTGATAATTATAACAAGGAGCGCAAGCCATCTCTTTTCTGATCACCACATTATCCAGGCCCCAGGGAGAATTTTTCCACCACAGGGTTGGCCCGAAAATAGCCAACACCGGCGTTTTAACTGCGGTGGCCAAATGCATCAATCCGCTGTCATTAGAAATAAACAAAACACTCCTTTTGATCAATGCCGTGGTCATGCGGATATCTGTGTCACCAGCTATAATGATCGGTTTTTTCCGCATGAATTTAGCCATCTCTTCTGCCGCATACCTTTCTTCCTGGCCGCCAAAGACAATGACCTTGGTCTTGGGAATAGTTAAGATAAGATCACAAAGCCTGGCAAACTTTTCCCTGGACCAGCGTTTCCCCGAGCCAATAGCTAAGCCGCTACCTGGATGCACTCCGACCAATAATTCCTTAGGGGAGACATGGTTCTTTAAAAGAAAATCGTTAGCTAATTCCTCTTCCAGGGGAGTGATGGAAATAAACGGTGCCTTTTCATTGGCCCGCCGGATAGCCAGCCCAAGAACCCTGACCAGGTCAAGATTATATTCTATTTCATGCTTCTTTTCTGTGATCGGGACCTGATGGGAGTATAGCCAGCCATAGGCCTTATTTTTATAGCCCACCCGATAACGGGCTCCGGTCAACCGGGAAAACAAGGCAACCTTGAAACTTTTGTCCAGAAACGAAGTGATCACCAGGTCAGCTCTTAAATTCCTTATATGTTTAATAATTTTTAACCAATATAAGATATTTATTTTGCTTTTATTGATAACAATTACTTCGTCAATTTCCTTGCACCCTGCCATTAAATTTCCCGCGGTCTTGCTGGCCACCAGCAAGGTAATATGACTTTCCGGAAAATCCCTGCGCAAAGCCCGTAGTACCGGTGTATAGAGGACCAGGTTGCCCAGCCCGGTCGTGGATAAGGCCAGGATATTTTTTATCTTTTGTCTTTGCACTCTTCCTCCAGCTGGCGGTGAATTATCTTTTAAAATTATTCAACCTTTGGCAAACAGTCAGGATCTCGGATTTCTTTAGTTCCGGGAACATGGGTAAAGAAAGCACTTCCTGCGCGGCCTGCTCAGCGGCCGGGAAACTCCCTTTTTTATATGGCAAATCACGATAAGCTTCCTGCAGATGGATAGGTAGCGGATAATGAATAGCCGTGCCTACTCCTTGCCTTTGCAGATACTCCTGTAATTGTTTACGCTGGGCAGTCCGGATCACAAATAAGTGATAAACATGATTACGGCCAGGATTCTTTAACGGTAATAATAAATCAGGATACTTAATTTTCTGCTGGTAGAGAGAAGCGGCCTGTTGTCGTTTCTTATTCCATTGCCCCAGATGTCTTAATTTAACCCGCAACATGGCTGCCTGAATTTCATCCAAGCGGCTATTATACCCTTTAAGGGCAAACTCATACCTGTCTTTGCGCCCGTAATCGCGCAGTAATAAAAGCTGTTGATATATTTTTTTGTTATTGGTTACCAGCATCCCGCCATCGCCATAAGCGCCCATATTCTTGGTCGGGTAAAAGCTATAACATCCCACATCCCCGATCGTCCCTGCTTTTTTCCAACTGCCCTTCCCTACGAGCTGCGAGCTATGAGCTACGAGCTGTATTTCAGCTCCGTGCGCCTGGGCACAATCTTCGATCACTTTTAATTTATATTCCCTGGCCAAACGCAGGAGTGGCACCATATCACACATCTGTCCATAAAGATGTACCGGCAAGATGGCCTTGGTCCTGCTGGTAATAGCTTTTTCCAGCTTAGTCACATCGATATTATAGTCCTGCTCATTCATATCAACCAATACCGGTTTTGCCCCACAGTAAGAAATGCCCAGGACTGAAGCTATATAACCGAAAGCACAGGTAATAACTTCATCATTTTTGCCGATACCGCAGGCTTTTAAAGCCAGGAACAAAGCATCAGTGCCGGAATTCACACCAACGGCATATTTCACCCCCAGGTAGGCGGCAAATTCTTTTTCCAGGCTCCTAACTTCCTCACCAAGAATATAGCTGGAACCCTTAAAAACCCGGTTGATAGCTACAGCCAATTCATTTTTAATCTGCCTATATTGCCTTCTTAGGTCCATTGCCGGTATCATAATAACTCCTCGCCATTTTTCCCTTACCAGTAATTACTCTTATTTTTAGAATAATACTCAAAGGTTTTTACCAGCCCTTCTTCGATGCTCACTTTTGGTTCCCAACCGGTAACTTTTTTAAACTTTTCCCAGTTAGCCACATAGTCCCCGATCTCTATTTTTTGCGCTTCCTGGGGATAGGAGACGATCTCATATTCACCCCGGCTGTTAACCTTGATCATTTTCTCCACCAATTCTATAAGCGAAAGCGGCGTACCGCCGATATTATATACTTCGCCATTAGTTTTTTCCGAAGCCATAGCTAACAACATCGCTTCAACTACATCATCAATAAAATTAGTATCCCGTATTTGGGTCCCGGTGCCGAATATTTTGACCTTTTGCCCATCCAGTAACTGCCGGACAAACCAGTTGATAATGCCCTGGCGATGGTGTTTCATCTGGTGCCGGGGTCCAAAGGTATTGGTCAACCGCAAAGAGCAGGACCTGATCCCATAAACATTGTTGTACAGGATGTGATACCACTCTCCGGCCATGTTATTAATGCCATTCACATCAGTCGGATGCATCAGGTGTTTTTCATCAACCGGCAAATAGTCTGCCTTGCCATATTGGCCGCGCGTGCCGGCAAACAATATTTTTACCCGGGGATTATATTTCCGGCATGATTCCAGGATGGATAACTGGGCTACGCAGTTTATCTGCAAGTCAGTAAAAGGGTCTTTCATGCTGTCAGTATGACTTAACGTCCCGGCCAGGTTGAAAATATAGTCATGGCCCTGTACCAGGTAATCCATCCCGGATTGGTCACGGACATCGGCAATATTAACAGTTAGCTTTTTTTCCAGCCCATGTATGTTAAATAAATTCCCGCCATATTCCGGGATCAGAGAATCAACTAAGAGTACTTTAGCCCCATGTTCAACCAGCCGGTAAGCCAGGGTACTGCCGATAAATCCTAATCCCCCGGTGATCATCACTTTTTTGCCGTTGAAAGATTTTGCTAAATCCATACTATTACTCCTTTACCGGTTTTATCCTGGTTGAGCCAAGTCTATCGCACGGATTGCAGTAGCCATATTCCTGGCATTCCATAGTTACCTGTTCAGTTCCCAAACCTGTTTCCAGCACATTACCCAGGGCATCTTTCTGCCGCAGCATCTTGGAAATACATAAATATCTCCGGCCATCCGGGGCCAGAAGATAGATACGGCGCGTACACCTGGCCTTTTTCTTAAATTTCATACTGGAACTGTCATCTTGCAGGTATTGGTCCTTGTCTATATAAACATACCAGCGCTGTTGGGCAAACTTTTCTTTAGCTTTAGTGATATATTCCAGCTGATTGGTCCAGCCGATCATGTGAATACTGCCTTTGAACTTGCCTGCCGCCCGCAGGGCATTGATCGTATCAATGAACTTTTCCACCGGACCGCCGGCAGGATGATAGGTCCCGAAAAATATTACCGGACGCCGGCAATTCTTAATATAATCCTGCATATCCGCGCTCAAATTTGAATATATCTTTACTTTTATATCAGCAGAAATAGCGTTAAGAAGCTTTACAAAATCAGGGTATAAAAACGGCTCGCCGCCGGTAAAGATCACATTTTTCCCGGACTGATTGATAAACTCTGCCCATCTCTGCCATGGCACCACTTGAAATTCATCAGCCTTTGAGTCTGCCAGATTATGGCTATGGATACAATAGGCACAATCCAGATTACATTGCAGCGTGGGATAGATGCGTATCCAGCCGTCAAATCTTCCCGGCCAGATATTTTCCTTTATTTTAGCCAGGTAATGTTTTATTTTGGGGAAAAAGTTAGACATTTTTCTAACACCTTAATCGTATTATTCACCATGTTTTCGACACTGAATAAAGACTGCGCTTGCTGTTGCGCCGCTGCCCCAGTCGCTATCGCCAGCTGGGGATCCTGCAATACTTTCCGGACTGTACGGCTCAACTCCTTAACCTCTCCCCTGCCCACCAGGAACCCATTTTTCCCATCATCAATAACCCCGGCCAGAGATTTCAACCTGGAAACGATCACCGGCTTACTGTAAGCCATACCCTGGATAATGGTTAAATCATACCCGTTTTCCCTGATCGTCGAATTGACGAAAACATCGGCCAGGTGGAAGTATTTCCCCAACTCCTCATAGGGTACTGCGCCGGTAAAAATTACTTTACCCAACAGTCCCAGGTCAGAAGCCAGTTTCTCCAAACAGCCGCGATATTCGCCATCGCCCAGGATCAATAACCTGGCATCAGGAATATCTACCAGTATTTCAGGCAAGGCATTTAAAATAACCTGTAACCCTTTTTCTTTTTTCAGCCTGGCCACACTCAGTATGATCCTATCCCCTGCCGCAAACCCTAAATTCTGCTTCAGGCTGGCGTCTGGCGGCGTAATTTTTGTTTCTATGCCGTTAAAAACAGTGAATACTTTATTTTCCGGAAGGAAATAAAACTTTTTTATCAAATGTTTTTGTTCCTGGCTAGTAGCAATGACAGCTGTGGCCCGGCCCACCAGGAGCATCTCACGGAAAATATATGTACCAAGGTAAAAACCGGCTGCCGCTAGCGTTTTCAGGCTAAAACCCAGGTTAAAGCGGGTTTTAATCTCATTATAAAAGATACCATGAAAAATAATCACTACCGGGACCCTGGTTTTCCTATGGACCGATGACCGGAGCAAACCAAACGCCCCGGCGCTTTCACTGAAAGCTATATCAAAAGGCTGCTGATCATGTAATTCCCTGAATTTTTTGACGCTCTGGCGATACCATTTCCGGGAATACTTGCCGGGTTTAGTCCCAGCCAGGTAATGCACGATCACTCCGGACATGGTTTCAGAGACTTTGCCATTCTTATCGCCGGTAGTGATAATGATGACTGCATGTCCCTGCCGGGCTAATCCTTTCGCCAGCAAGTCAGTATGGACTTCCATACCCCCAATGCTATGCGCCAAAGTTGTTCTGGTAAAAATGCAAATATTCACCCTGTTAGACCTCCGCAAACTTTTTCATACTCTGTTTTTACCATTTCCCAGGAATATTGCTGCATGGCAACAGCGGCATTAGCACCCAATTTATCGCGATAACCTGCATTCCTGACCAATTGGAATATTTTATCTTGCAATTCGCCGGGATTTTCCGGGTCTTTTAACAATAGTCCAGTTTCCCCGTCACTGATTAATTCCGCAGCCCCGGCCAGCCGGCTGGTAATTACCGGCAAACCACTTGCCATAGCTTCGGTAATTACCAATCCGAATGGTTCTAATTTTGTCGGCAGCACAAAAACATCGCTGGCCGCGTAAAAACGGTTCATATCGCGGCGCGGCCCGTAAAAATAAGTCTGCTCTGTAATCTTTAGTTTCTGGATCAAGCCAGTGTACCGGCCAGGATTATCCCCACCCACTATGAGCAGTTTCACCGGAGCATTTTGCATCGGCAAGGCAACTGCTTCCAAAAGCGTACTTAATCCTTTGCGCTTAAACTCGTTAGCCGCAAAGAGCAATAAAATATCTGTATCGGCAAATCCCAGCTCCTGGCGCATTCCTGGCCTGTATTTATTTTTGTTCCCAGGTGTAAATTCTGCAGTATTTACCCCATTATAGATCACGGTTATATCTTCTTCCGGGAGTTGATAATACTTAATCAGATCATTTTTAGTCAATCGGGAAATACTGATTATTTTTTTGTATTTTCCCTTTTTCAGGGAACTTTTTTCTAAAAAAAGCACGATATGGTGCAATGGGTTCAGCCAGTATTTCAATCGTTCCACTGGGTCTTTCTTTTTGATCTCGATCCAGGCCCGGTGGCAGCTATGCGCGACTAGGATATCAGCGCTGGCAACATCTCCCAGTGGGCCTATTACCAAGCCAAAAGAACCGGTTTTTAATTTCCTGCTGCCAAACCAAACAAAACTAAGAACTTTTAAAAAAAACGGCCAGGAAATTACTTTTATTTTGTAGAAGGAAATATTATCCTTAACCAGAACTTCGTCCCAGCGGTTAGCAAAAATATGGACATGGTGACCCTGGCTGAATTTTTCGGCCAGCTCTGCAACACAACGGGAAATTCCTCCCTTTTTGGTATAAGACCTGGTAACAAAAACGATATTCAAATTCGTTTAATCTCCTTTAACCTGCTTTATGCCACCTTTTTTTGACCATATCCAAAAAAGCGTCTGTCTGTTCCACTTTGAGCAACGAGATCAGCAGCAGGTAAAGGACAGCTATCACCAGGCCGACCATTCCTAAGCTGAGTATTTGGCCAAAAAAAGTATTTTGGGCAAAGATAAGACTGAGTTTGGACAGGCAAAACACACCTGCTCCTACCGAGATCAAGCCGGAGATAATGGTTTTTATAAAATCAACGGCTAACTGCTTTAATTTTAATTTACCGATCTTCCTCTGTAAATAGATCAGCAATAAACCCATTTGCACCATGGCGGCGATCGAGCTGGCCAAGGCCAGGCCATTTTGCGCCATCAGCGTGATCAAAAGCAAACTGAGGACAATATTGCTAACTACTGCGGTCACTGCCAGTTTGACCGGGGTCTTTGTATCACTGAGAGCATAAAACGACCTGATCAGGACATAATTCACGGCTAAAGCAAAGGTGCCGATGGCAAAATATACCAGTACTCCTGAAGTCAGGATCGTGGCCTGCCGGTCAAAAACTCCCCTTTCAAAAAGGAACCTGATCACCGGCAGGCTCAGGAATACTAAGCCGAGCGTTAACGGTACGGTAATGATCAAACATACCCTGATCGCCTTGGAAACTATTTCCCTGAATTTTTCATGCTCATTCAAAGCTATATGCCAGGATAAACTGGGGAAAATCGCGGTAGAAACCGCCACCCCAAAAACACTGGGCGCGACCTGGTTAATAAGATTGGCATAATTCAGCGCGGAAATACTGCCGGCGGAAAGGCCGGAAGCCAGTATCTTGCTGATCACAATATTCAATTGGTTCACGGAAAGCCCCAGGATCAAGGGGAACCAAAGAACCCCGATTTTTTTGATCCCTTCCTGTTCTAAGCTGAATTTCGGGAGGTAGCGCAATCCTTTTTTATATAAGAAGGGCAGGTTTATCACGGTGATGAGCACTCCACCCAGGAGTGCCCCGATTACCAGAGCATAAATATCAATGAATGGAGCTAATAAAAGCATACAAACTATATTGGCTGTATTTAAGAGCAGCGGTTGTAAAGCCGGTACCGTGAAATGATGATATGAATTAAGAATAGCGCCAAAAAGAGAAGCCAGCCCGAGGAAAATAATGGCCGGAAAAAACCAGCGGGTAAGCCTGATCGTCAGATCTAAGGTTTCACCCTTAAAGCCTGGAGCAACGAGGCGGGTCAGGGTGGGAGCAAAAATTATCCCAAATAAAGTCATCAGGATCAAGGCTATAAGAAGGATGTTAAATATGCCGGACGCCAGCTTTTGCGCCTCATGTTCCTGGTGTTTAGCCAAATAAGTAGTATAAACAGGTATAAAAGCGCTGGTTAACGCCCCACCAGCCAGCACATCCCTGAGAAGTTCCGGGATATTGGAAGCCACAAAATAGGCGTCAGTCTTATAGGTAGCGCCAAATTTTGCCGCTAAAATAAAACTGCCAATAAAGCCAAATACCTTGCTAATCAAGGCTATCACCGTGATCATCACGGTAGCATTGGCAATTACCTTTGTTGGGGTCGCTGCATCTGTTATTTGCTGGTCCGTTGAAATATCATTATTCATATTTTTTAATTATAGCATAAAGGAAGGAAATTGGGAAGATTTTTAGCGGTTTTTTGGGGTCAATGCTTCCTGATAGACCTTAAGGTGTTCTTTGGCCGCTGCTTCCCAGGAAAACTGACTGGCTCTTTGGAATCCTTTTTCCCTGAGCTGCTGGCGCAGGTCCTGGTTGCTTAAGACATTGTCAATAGCCTGGATAAAACCGGCCAAATCAGCAGGGTTAATGAGCACTGCCGCCGCCCCGGCAACTTCAGGCACTGCGGCAGCATTGGAGCAGACCACCGGAGTACCGCAGGCCAGGGCCTCTAATACCGACAGGCCAAACCCTTCATCAGTTGACGGGAAAGCCAGCAATCCGGCCTGGGTGTAAAGCGCCGGGAGATCTTCTTCCGGGAAATAGCCGGTAAAAACTATTTTTTCTCCCATCTGCAAAGCTTCAATAGTCCTGTAAATTTCCTTGCGGCGCAGGTCTTGCTGGCCGGTTATGACCAGTTTATATTCCTGTGCCGCCTGGCTTTGGCTGAAGGCAGCGATCAGCGCCGGGATATTCTTGCGTTTTTCATGATTACCGACATATAATATATATTTTCCCGGAAGATTATATTTTGCCAGCCGCAGGTAAGGGTCCCTCACCGGCTGATATTTAGCATCCACCGCCGGATAAATAACCCTGATTTTTGACTCTGGTACATGAATAGTATGCATAATATCTTGCTTGCTGTATTCGGAATCAGTAATGATCAATCTGGAATGACGGCAGGCAAACCCGATCATATAAGCCGCATAGAACCTGGCGGGAATACTCTGGCAGGCGCCGGAAGATCTTAAACAGGAGAGATCATGTATGGTCACTACAAAAGGGGTTTTTTTGCGCAGTGCCACATTAAAATTCGGGAAATGAGCCAGATCTGGTTTAAGCGCAGACAGGTAATAGGTTAAGATGGCCTGTTCTTTCAAGCCGTACAATCTGGTCCGGCTTAGCGACCTCAGCAAAACAGTATGTTCAAGCCGGCCTAAATATATTTCATTGCCGCTGTTCAGGAATACGGTCGGCTGGATATCTTCTCCTGGAGCCAGCCGGTCAATATTTCCAATCATATTCTGTACATAGCGCCCGATACCGGTATGGCCCAGCATACGCGCATCAATAAACACTCTCATAAAAATCCATCAATATAAGCCTTGATGGATTTTTTAAATATTTCTTTATCGAACTTAAGGGCCTGGGCCCGGATAATGTCTGGATTGAACTTCAACTGCCTGAATTGCTCCACTGCCTTGATCAGGGAGGCTGGAGTTTGTTCTGAAAAAAAGACCCCGGTTTGCCCATCCACCACAGTTTCTAAAGCCCCGCCAGCGGCAAAGGCAATGACCGGCCGACCGGCAGCCATCGCCTCTACCGGAGCTATGCCAAAGTCTTCTTCCCCAGGGAAGATAAAAGCCTGGCATTGGCTGCAGTGTTCTGATATTACTTCATCAGAGACCCGGCCCAGGAATTGGATGTTAGATCTTGCCATCTGCTGCAGGTTCTTTTTATCCGGTCCTTCACCGATGATTACCAAAGGCAGGCCTAACTGGTTAAACGCCTCAACTACAATATCCACCCTTTTGTATGGATTTAGACGAGAAACTAAAAGAAAATAGTCTTTCAATCGCAGTGCGATCTTGAACCTGGCAGTTTCCACCGGCGGATAGATCACAGCAGAGTCCAAGCCGTAGCAGCGCTTGATCCGGTCGCGGATAAGATTAGAAATGGCAATGAACTTGTCCACCCGGTTATTAGTGCGCAAATCCCATCTTTTTAAATAATGGATGCATCCCTTTAAACCTAATTCAGCCCAGGACGGGATATGTTCCCGTTCGACATATTTTTCATAGCTCCAGACCCAGCGCATCGGAGTATAACAATAACAGACATGCAAGATTTTTGGCGCATGCTTAACTCCCTTGGCCCAGGCACTGGAGGAAGAAAGGATCAGGTCGTAGCCGGTAAAATCAAAAGATTCTATAGCCCAGGGATAAAAAACCAGGTACTTTTTGAAATGCTTTTTTAACCAGGGGAATTTCTGCATGAACGAAGTATGGATATCCATTTTCCGGAAGGAATCCGGCATCTGTTCCGGCAGGTAAATAGCAGTATAAATAGGTGCTTCCGGGTAAAGTTCGTGTAACGCTTCCACTACTCTTTCCGCCCCGCCGTATTGGTTTAAATAATCATGCACAATAGCTATTTTCAGTTCTGGCGTCTTTTTATTTATCATAAAGCACCGCTACTTCACCGCTTATGAGATTCACTAATTTTACTTTGTTTATCCAGACAGAGCCAATTTCCCGTTGGACAAAAAGGAAGGTAGGCTTATATGGTATCCTGGCCATTTTAAACGTGTAAGGCTTCCATTCCAGCGAATCGATTTTGATCGAGGAGATCAAGCTACCATCAGCGTATATCTCACACCGTCCGCTGCCAGGTTGATCAGTTTTAGCTGTAAACTCTAATTGATATGGCTGCTGATCAGCAAAAACCCCTTCAAATTTATATTCCTTTTGGACAGATGCTTCATACAATCGGACATTAGAAAGCCAGGTTTTACCAGGGCTGCGTTGCCGCAACTCTATTAAGATATTATCTTCATCCGGAATAAAGGCTAGGTAGTATTTTGTCTCTGCTTTTTCCGTAACCACAATCCTTTTTCCAGCAAAATCTACCCGAAAACTTCCTGGCCGATCTGTGGCAGCATTAAAAGAAAGAATGTAAGTCTTTTTTTTATCTATTATTACTTCTTGCTTGAGCGCATCATGCCCGGCATCTTGCCGGGCAAAAATCAAGGCTCCTTTTATATCCACAGCAGATTGTATTGCCAATCCCCCGCCACCCCATTTTGTCCATTTCAAATAATTACCCTGGTGGTCTTTCAATTCAAATTCCGGATCCTGCAATAAATTCTTTTCATCAGTCAACTGTAGCTTGATGTCTTTTACTACTTCATATACCCGCACCTTATCATCAGAGTTAAACACTTCTTTAAGTCTGCTTCCTGACGCACGGATAAAAGCCATCAAATATTGCTCGGATCTAAATAAACTGGACTGGTCACTTCTGCTGGCAATAATAAAGTCATACCCCCCAGTTATGAGGCGTTGCCATTGTATATCCGGTCCATCCAGACTATTGATCCCGTTTACTTCCATCCCCGAGTATAAACCGACAAAACCAGGCTGTGCAGACATAATATGTATCCGGTTGAAATTGTTTCTGGCAATAAATTCGGCTGCCGCCGCATAATTTTTTGCAATCGGTGGATAAAATAAGCTGTTTTTATGCAAATTAACCACGTAACTTATATCCAAATAACCATAGGCTAACGTCAAAGCTATAACCACTGCCATGGCCACTTTCCCGGAGTCATTTTCCGGTAATACCACCCGAGAGCGCAGAGCTTTCGCGCCTATTGCGGCCAGGCCGGTGATCCCATATAAAAAATAATATATCAGGAACGGAATAATGGGGATCAGCCATCTTCCGCTGACCTCCCTATAGGTTAAAAATAAGAAGATGTAGCATAATGAATACAGATCCATGATCCTTATTTTTTTGGTCACTTTAAAAAAGAATCCGGCTATCACTGTTACGGTAATGGCATAAGCCAGAGCCGGCCAATGGCTTATAAATCTAAAAGGAACCAGGATTTGGGGAATGCCGGATTTGCTGTACCAAAAACATCTTCCAATAAAACCAGGCATATTGGCAAACATGTGCTCTAACTGACCCAAGACCTGGCTTTTTAGGAGATTTAATTCGAATAGCGCCGGAATTGCGAACAAGGCAAGAAAAACCGCGGTCTTGATGGGCTTTTTCCGGATCGCACCATATATAGCCATGACCGGCACGAGTAAATATCCGACATCCCGCAGGAAACTCGCCAAGAGAAAAGCAATAATACCGAGTATTAAATACCTAGCGGCCCGGGGCAGGTCTTTTTCCTCGAGATATGTCTCAAAACAATAGATACTGCCAAGCAGAGTGAATATGAACGGTATCTCAGTAACCAGCTTATTAGCAGCAAAGAAGATATCCGGGTTTATTATCGTTAATAACACTACCAGGCCAGGGTAAACCCACCGCGGGCCGGCTTCACGCGCCAAGATCTTGAATAATGTATAGGCAAATGCAGCAATGAATATGATGTTAAGTAGCTTGGCCATGATCACGGTTAAATATATATTGCCGGAAAATAGATAATTCAAGGAAACTAATCCCACAAAATATAGCCCATGGTTAGAAAGATTGCTGATAAAAAGCTGCCTGAGCGAGATTATTAAAGAATAAAAATTATGGAAATTCACACTCATCAACCGAGTTACATTAATGAAATGAGCCTGATCATCAAACCCAAAACGGTAATTCAGACACAGGACATACAACACCAGGACCATTACACCGCTATACCAATAAAGCCGTTTTGCTTTCATTATTCTTGATCCTTTGGCAACTGGGCAATAAAAGAGTCGATGTTAGTCTGGATATTAAAAAGTGCCTGGACCCGTTTCGCTGCCTGCGCGGTTATCGCGACCTTGCGGTTTTTATCAGACAGCAGCATAGATATTGCCTGGCTGAAAGCCAGCACATTACCCCGTTCAACTAAAATACCACTGTCTTCTCCTACCACTTCAGGAATGCCACCCACCCGGCTGGCGATGACCGGTACTCCGCAAGCCATAGCTTCGACCAAAACCCGGCCAAACGATTCGGACTCTGAAGAGAGCACAAACACATCCAGACTTTTTATAATGCCAATTATGTCTTCCCTGAAACCAGTAAAGATAACTTTATCTTTAAGTCCTCTTCCCGTCACTAATTTTTCGATCTTCCGCCGGTAACTTCCATCACTGCCAAAATCCCCACCAACTATCAAGAAACAAGCTTCTGGCTGGACTTTCAACACCAGTTCTGCAGCTTGTACAAAATATTCAAATCCCTTACCTGCGTTAAGTCTGCCGGCCATACCTACCAGCAGCGCTCCCGGTGCCAGACTGTATTCTTTCCTGATATCCACTGCTGGAGTCTTTTCGTATTCAATTACATCTACTCCGTTATAAATAACAGTCATTTTATGGCTGCGGCGCAAACCCGGTAAAAACCTTTGACGAACCGCCTGAGAAACCAATAATACTTTATCAGCCAGAAAAAAAGAAATAACATCCAATACCGGATGCCTGTACAGGACTCTCACGTGCCAGAGCAAAGGTTTATGCGCCAGTTTAGCCGCCACCCCTCCGACCAGGTTACTCTTCAGGGAATTGGCATGGACGACGTCAACTTGTTCACGGAAAATTATATCCTGGATTTCTTTCACTGCCTGCCAATATGCCGATAAGTTTAGGTTTTTTAACACCGGCATTGCCAACGTTCTTACCGGTAACCCCAGGACCACTGCTTCACGCTGTAACTCACCTTCAGGACACAATAGAACCGGCTGGCAGATATCCCGCGGCAATGCCTTCAGCAGGGCCAGCAGGTTCATCTGCCCGCCGCCTATTTCCCGATGATCTTCGATAAACAGTATTTTTGGGATCATTTATTTTTCCTGAACACTTTGGCGAAAAGATCCCGGTCCTGTGTGTTAATCCCTTTAAATAAATACAGGCAGGCCACATAAATGACCGCGCCAATCGCCATCCTGACGAGCACCGGCAAATCAATCCAATAGATGCCCAGGCCCATGAGCATGCCGCTGGCCAGTATCGGCCACCAACTGAACATTAGTTTGCCTACGAATTTGTTCATAAAATATAATCCCATTGCCAGGCCGAAGCCCTGGGAGATCAGAGTGGTTATACTGGAGCCGATAAAACTAAATTTGGGAATCAAGAGGAGGTTAAATAGCACGCTAATGAGAGTCATTAACCCCATCATCAAGGTGTTAATCTTCTGCCGGTTAATGGCGGTAAAACCCTGCGATTGGATATAGCCGATAAAGATCGTGGCCTCGGTCACGCAGAGAATGGCCAGAGCACCAGCAGCCGGCGCGTATTTAGCCCCATACAGAAAATCGATGATCGGACCGGCCAGGATAGCACCGCCGACCGCTAGGAGCACAGCCAGAATAATGATATATTTCATGCCGTATTGGTATACCCGGTGAAAATAATCCCGGTCGGTATGATAATACTGGGACAGGAGCGGATACAGGGAGCAACTTATCGCCATAGGTATGACCCCCAACGCCTCGGTCAACCGGTAAGCAGCGGCATAATAGCCAATGTCCAGGTCGGTGCGCATTTTCGAGAGAAACAATACATCGATCCGGTTGTTGGTTATGACGAATAGGCTCATCATGATCAAAGGCCAGGATTCCTTGAACAGGTAACGCCACACCTTAAGGTCGACCCGGAAATCAGGATGCACCAGCGTTCGCGAAATATACATGAGAAAAACCAGTCCGGGGATAAGATAGAATGCGAAAGCCAGGACAAAATAAGCCAGCCCCATCTTCGCCACAATACCGACAAAAATAAGGGTCGATAATAACAGGCCGCCGAATACATTAACAGCGGTAGGATATTTCATCGCCAGATTGGCCTGAAAGATCGTCTCGTACATCTGGTTAAAAGTCATGAAAGCCAGGTAGATCGAAGACACAGTTATTAGCTTGGTAGTATCTATCGGGTAATGCAACAGCCAAACTGACACTATACACGCTATTATACCGATCAGGGTCAGGAGGGATTTCATTAAAATAGCATTGCCGAGCAAGAGGGACGCTCTCCCCTTTTCCCGGGCGATATCGCGCACCAGGATATCATCCATGCCAAATTTAGAGATTATGGCAAAGAACCCGATGAAGGAAAATATCAGGTTATAAATACCAAAATTCTCCCCGCCCAGATAGCGGGCCAGGTAAATGGTGACCGCCAAGCCGATGACTTTAGTGACCAACTGCCCGGCTATAACGATACCGGTGTTCTTAAAGACTTTCCTGGGCATGTTCATGCGGCTTGACCCGATCCTTTTTCACTCAGAATATTCATGATTGGAGCACTCTTTCACAGATGCAAAATACGGTAGCGAAATAATTATCCCAGGTATAGGCGCTCAGATCAAAAACTCCGGTGACTTTGCTGTCCAGCGCCAGGGCCATTTTAACGGCCAAGTCTTCCGGCGTCGGCTCAGCCAGAAACACATGGGCATCGTTATTAAAGGGTTGATCAGCTTCATTGGTCAAAACCACTTTTTTACCCTGTGATAAGGCTTCGTATGGTGAGATGCCGGCAGAGGTCCAGCTGGGAAACACGAAAAGATCACAGGCGGCATAATAGTCAAACAGTTCGCCGTCCGCAATAAATCCTGTAAATTTTATTTTTTCCGCTACAGGCAGGGAATTTGCCAGGCGAAGAAGGTTTCCTTTTTCTTCACCGCCGCCACCGATCACCAAGTAAAGGTCATCCTGCCTGGTCGCCAACAGCGTGAACGCCTGTATAAGCGTAGCGATGCGCTTGCGCCGGTCCAGCCGGCCGACATTGAAAATGATCCTCTTGCCTTCCAGACCTAGCTTTTTTTTGACATCGATCTTTGGCTGGTATGGGGCCAGGGCCTGCGCCGGCAGGAACCCCCGGGCAATATCGGCCGGTTTACCGTAGATGGTCTCAGCCTCCCATTTTAACCGGCCGGTCAGGACTATCCTGGCACCCGCTTGGCGAACGGTAAGGTAATTGATCGCCGCGGCCACTTCATTACTGAGCCAGGCGAGCCAACCGCATTTCAATTCAGCGGGAATGAATTCCCGGTGGCCTCTTAACGAATTTCTGATCCGGGAAAAAACTCTTCTATGGATTAACGCGTATTTCAGCTTATCCTCGGGGAACCAAAAGAAAGTGCCGTGTATATGCGCGATGTATTTAATAGGGGTAAAGAGCGTGGCGAAAAATAGATAAAGCGTATCCTTGGCGCTTTGCCCGATCACTATCTGCGGACTAAACTCCAGTAAAGCTTTTCTGAGGGCCAGCAACTTGGTTAGTTTAAAACGGTTTTTCATCGTTCTCACCTGCCGGGGATGATAATCATATAAAGCGGCAGGATCCAGCTTAAAGGTAAATACCGCGGTTTCAACCCCATGCCTGGAAAAATATTTTTCTTCTTCCCACAGCAATCGCTCGGCCCCACCCGCTCCGACTAAGGCTTTGGTATATAAAGCTAACCTGGCTAATTTAACCTGGTCCACCTATAATTCCTCAACAGTTTTTAGGATATTTTGCATTCTATGGGCGTAAGTATGGTGATTGCGTGACCGCTGTTGCCCATTCAACGCCAACCTTTGGCGTTCTGTTCCATTCTTTAGATATCTTTCTAAGATAGAATTTGTTTCATCTTTATCCGAATATATTGCTACTTCATTACCTATAACGAACATGTTTCTTAACTCCCGCGGGTTATCTGTGACCAGCAAACAGCCACTACCAGTAGCTTCAAAAGTTCTCATGTTTACACCCCAGCGGGTTTGCTCATGATGAATATTAAGGCATATCTTGGAGGCGTTATAGACTTTGTTTATGTCCACCGGGGATAGGAATTTATCCACAGCGTTGGCTCTTAATGATTCGCTACGGGCAGCTTTCCAGCCAGATCCCCATATTTTCAAATTGAATTTGCCAGCTAAGGATGCCAGCATTTCTTCCCTCTGCCGGTCATGGGTGCCCACAAAACAAAGGTCACTGCCGAATTTTTCTTTCTCTCCGGCGGTAAGGGTAATGGTCTTAAATATTTCTTCATCAAAAGCCAGGGGCAGGTACAGAGGATTTTTAGCGCCTTTTTTGCCTAATATTTCAATAAAATACGGGTCATAAACAAAAAATAAGTCATATAAAGGTAATACTTCGTCGGCCAAATACCTAAAAGGATCATCGGAGATCCAGTTAACGGTCCTGATACCTAGTTTCTTTATCGCGGCCAGGGTGTCCGGGAAGATCAGTTCCCCCTTGGAAACAAATACCAGGTCCGGCTGGTAATTGCGACATACAGCCAGCAGTTTCTTATTCATTAACCAGGCGTCAATACCGGCGATAAATCTCGATTTGGCCTGGGCTAACCGATGTAGCCTATTTTTGCTCAAGTAATCCCGGTAGATAAACATCCGGACATCCTGTCCCAATGACTTCAATGCCCGTTCACAGGACCAGGCCCAGCTATAGGGAACGTAATGAGGATCCACTTTTAATATTTTCATCGATCTCTATTCAGGCCAGAGTGAAAAACTTTGGCTATATTATGAAAATAGACAGCCTGGTTAAAATTCTCCCGCACGTATTCCTGTCCCGAGTCGCCCAGTTGACGGCGTTTAGTCTCATCCTTTATTAACTTCTCTAGAGCGCCCGACAGGGCTTCCGTATCCGCCGGGGGGACCAGCAACGCTTCCCGGTCATGGTGTATTATTTCCGGGATACCGCCCACACGCGCGGCCACTATCGGTTTAGCCATGATCATCGCTTCCAGCAAAATGCGTCCAAATCCTTCTCGTAACGAAGGTACAACGATTATATCCAGGGCAGCGACCAACGGCCAGATATTATCCAGGTAGCCGGTAAAAAGCACCTTGTCGCCAATATTCTCCCGGCCCACGAAATCCTTTACTCCCGCCAGATAGCGTTTATCAACTTCCAGGAAAGGTTCGCCGCAAAAAACCATCTTAACTTGCGGATATTTCTTTACTAGACCAGCACCGGCCCGTACAAAATACTCCTGCCCTTTTTCCGGCGCGATCCGTCCCACCACTCCCATTAACAGGATATCAGGATTTATATTGTATCTCTTTCTAAAGTCGAATTCAATGCTTTTCTGGGTAGCCTCAGCCAGGTCAATAGCATTATGCAGAACAACAATTCTTTTTTCATAAAAATCAGGTATTTTTCTTTTGACTGCCGCAGAAATAGCAATGATCCGAGCAGCGAAAACCGGTATGAACCAATCCAATAATCCATGAGTTTTGATCGTGCGGACATGCCAAATAGCCGGGATACGTTTTCCGCAAGAGCCCAACCGACCCAGCAACAAGCTTTTAATCGTACAGGCATAAAGCAAGGTGATCTGCTCTGCTTTTATTATTTTCCTAATGGCGCGCACTTTACTAAATAATCCAAAGATCCCGGACTTGGCTGATTCTCCGATCGGCAACGGGTAATATTTCAATCCTGTAGCTTCCATGGCTTCCCGGAAAGGGCCAGCCTGCGGGCCGATCACCACCGGCCGAAAAACTTGCCGGTCCAGTCCATTAACCAACTCAATAAAACTTTTTTCACCGCCACCCAAGCGTTCATGATTGGCCAGGCACAAGACATTTGCAGCAGTCATGTTATTCTCTCCGTAATTTCCTGGGAGTGTTTCAGGCGCATAAATTTGACATATACCAGTAGCTCAGCATAAGCTGACAGGATAGACAGCCATAAACCATAAAAGCCATCCAGGAATCCTTTTTTAATTATATACATCATACAAAACTTAGCTAAAGGTAAAAAAGGAATGACCAGATAACTGTTTATTTCCAGCTTAGCTTTTTCTTTTAATCGTATATACTCCAGATACACTTGCTGGTCTCGCTCTTTACGGGCTAAGATACATAAAAAACCAGCCAATATTTTAATATTGGGAAACATTTTGAGCGGCCGGCCGGAATTGGCCATATCCCTGGCTCTGACCTTGGTAAATATTTCAAGTTTTTGTAAATAGTCGTTGATGTCTGCGTACGTAAAATGCAGTAAAGGCTCCTTAAAGAACCCTATTCTTTCCTTTATGACCACCCGCTCGTGCACATTTTTATTTTCAAACCGCCCTTTGCTTTTCCGGAAAAACCGCAGGTTATAATCCGGGTACCAGCCGCAATGCTTGATCCATTTCCGTCCAAAATAATTCTTCCGGGCGATATAGTAGCCGTCATATTCAGTAGACTGCATGGCCTGCTGGATCTCGTCTTTAAGCCCAGGGGTTATTCTTTCATCCGCATCCAGGCTTAAGATCCAGGTCCCGCTGGCCTGCTCAATAGCATAATTCTTTTGCGGGCCGAATCCTGACCAGTCTTTGGAGAATACCTTGGCCCCGAATTTACGGCAAATATCCAAAGTCTGGTCAGTACTGCCGGAATCAACGACAATGATCTCGCCTAAACCACGCACTGTTTCCAG